>JAPYUM010000003.1:18684-41203 GCA_029940535.1 Vicinamibacterales bacterium | reverse complement strand
GGCGCAGGCCTTCAGGCCTGCGATCGCACCGCTAAAGCCGTGCGCTACACTGAGAGCCAAAGTCGTGGGCCACACTGAGAACTGTGACCGGACGACCCCGCGTTCCTTACTGCTCCTGAGTCGCCGCAGCGGCGTCGAGCACGCGCTGACCGCCCAGCGTGCCGGGCACCGCGTTGTTACCCTCGTGGCAGGCGTACTCGAACATCAGATACCCGGGCTCCGCGGTCAGCGGCATCTGAATGGTCCACGGCGCGGTGTACACGTTCGGGTCTTCGATCGTGACCGTCCACATGATGGTGGACTCCGACACGCGCTCGAACCGCTCCATCACGTGCAGGGCCTTGCTGGTCGGAATGCCCTTGATCCGCCCCCCCGCGAAGCTCGACGCGATCCAGCCCCGGTCGTGAAAATTCCTGGTCTCGACCACCAGCGTCTCGCCGTCCCAGTGGGCGCGCGAGTCACCCATCCACTGTCGAATACGTCCGTCGGCAAAGGGCGCGTCGGACAGCGGGATGATCCGGACGTCGTGAATCATCTCGTGATAGATGACGATGTGATCCGGGGTCTGCGCGATGCGATAGGCGTTGTTGTAGCCGGCCGGGAGCATCGAGCCCGGCACCCCGCGCGAGATACAGCGATCCCAGACACTGAGGTGCTGATAGTGGTCGCCTTCGTTGGCCAGGTTGTAGGCCTTCGTGTCGAGCGCCCACTGCTTGATCGGGGCCCGGCCGTCCGGGGGGTCGATCACGAACGACGTCTGTCCCGTCGACAGCCACGTGTCCCCGGAGTCGAGCCAATAGCTGCCGTAGCCGCCCACGTTTCTACCGGCCACGGTGCGTTGGGCCGGCGCGGCATCTTGCGCGGCGGAGTTGACGGCGCGCTGCTGGTTCAGCGCCGCCATCTCTTCGTCGGTCAGAAAGGCTTGTCCCTGGCTGCCGGGTCGCTCGATCGGCGTGATCGTCTTGTTGCCCCAGATGCCCTGCAGGTCCGGTTGCCCGTCCGGTGTGCGGGGCGTCGTCCAGTTTGGATCCGCAACCCGATCGACCTGGGCCTCGGCCGGCAGGACGCCCGCCGTCGCGCCAGCCAGGGCGAGCAAGAAAATGCCGAACGTCCGTGAAGTCATAGATGTCTGCATGAGAAGGCTCCTCGGTCTGTCGTGCCACGGTCGATGGGGACTGGTCGGCCGTTACTTCCAGCCACTTGATTTTCGGGTAAACCGATCGGGAAGTGTCGGCTTCTTCTCGCGCTCCGGCTCCGGCTCCGGCTCGTCCGCCACAGCGTTGATCTCCTGCTGCAGGTCGTCATCGTTGGGCAACCCCCCGAGTTGGTCCACGAACACCAGGGAGTGTTGCGACGGGATGTCGAACTTCTTGCCACAGGTCTTGCACGTGACGTCGTCGTCAAGGCGGAGCATGTAGTCGCGAAGTTTGGCGAACTTGGCGCGGTCGTCCGCATTCGCTCCGGAGGGCGGTTTGCCTTTCTTTGAGTGTCGCACCCACCGAATGCGATAGTCACCCGTCCGTCGGCACCTGGGACACTGAAACCGTCCTGACCGATTCTCCGGTGCTTTCGTGAAGAGCGCGCGTTCGTCGAGAGCCATGGCCTCATGGTACCAAGGAACGGCGTGACCCGCGAGCCCAACGTTGGTGGGGGCGGCCTACACCGACCGAATCAGCGCGATCTCGCGGTGCGCGAGGTGGCCGCGCACGTGGTCCACGTTCGCCCTCCACCACGCGGAGCCATAGAACGCCGCCTCCTTCGTCTTGAGGTCGTCTTCGGTGTCGCCATAACTGCGTACCCAGATGAACTGGGTCCGCTCGGCATTCACCCACGTGCCGTCGACCTGGATGTCGTGCTCTCGCAGTAACGGGACCAGGTGGTCATTGAACAGGGTCAGCCAGCTGTCCATTTGTCCCGCATTGATCGTGTAGGTGCGAAGGTGGGCCACGCTCATAGGTGCGTTCCTTGTCTTGTCCGCTCGCGGCGGGATATGGGGCGACTCGTCTTGCGCAGATCATCGGCGCGGGTCCGGGCAGCATATCTCGATTCGACGGCGTCCACGCTGTCAAACGACCCGCCTGTGCCCGGTGTCGCTCCGCGTCTCAGCAACGACGGCGGCGTCCCCATCTTCAAGTTTCACGCCGACCTGACGATTGCCGTCGTTGACGGGGCGAAGTCGGCGGGCGGGTCGCCCTCGATCGCGCCACTCCGCGACCTAACCGTGATGAATGTCCTCCTCGCAGACGACGCCTCGACGATCCGGACAATCCTCAAACGGTTGCTGGTGCGAGAGTTCGACTGCACGGTCGTCGAGGCCGAGAACGGCCTCGAGGTGCTCAAGATGCTCGACCGCGAGCGGTTCTCGCTCGTGCTCATGGACATCCACATGCCGGCCATGGACGGACTCGAAGCGCTCAATATCCTGCGCGACTCGGCGCACAGCGCGGTGCCTGTCGTCATGCTGACCTCAGACCGGGACCAGGCGCTGTTCAAACAGGCGGTCGCGCTGGGCATTACGGACTACCTGACCAAGCCACTCCGACCGGACACGATGACCGAGCGACTGAGAAAAATGCTGGGCTCGCTGAACACGACGAGTGCGCCACCGACCACGAACAGGCAGCCTGAGGGGTCTAGTTCGGCAGCGCGAACGCGATCAGGTTGGGCGGCTGTCCGCCGATGGTCAGTGCGATGTACTGTTTCCCGTCTACCAGATAGGTCATCGGGGTGCCAACCGCCCCAGTGGGCAGATCAACCGAGCCCAATTCTTCGCCGGTGGTCTTGTCACGAGCGACCAACCGGGGCCCCCCGTCGCGGCCACCGGCTGACAGCGCGCTGATCAGCAGGGTCTTGGTCAGCAGCGGCCCGCCCCGACCGTCGCCACCCAGTGGCGGCAAATCCAGATCGCGAAGCAGCGGGTGATTGCGAATCCGGTCGCCGTCTCCGAGCGGCTGCATCCACGCGTGTTCGCCCTGGTTCATGTCGATGGCCGTCATCCGCGAGTACGGCGGTTTGAGGAGCGGCAGGCCTTGCGGCATCCGCGGGCCCTGCGGCGCGTCCCCGCTGAGCCGAGCGGCTTCCGGCGAGCCGTGCGTGTACCGCAAGTTCCCCCCAACGGCGGGGTCGGGCGTGTAGTAGTGAATGACCCCGAGGTTGTTGTTCGAGGGGACGTAGAGCATGCCGGTCTCAGGGTCGACGGCGGCCCCGGTCCAGCTGGCGGCGCCGCCGCCGGTCGGCCGGAACAAGGTTCCCTGCGTGCCGCCCGCTTCAGCCAGCGTGGGCGCCGTGAACAATGGCCCCAGTCGGAAATTGCTGACCGCCTCGAGCGCCATCTCCCGGATCTCTGGCGTGAAATCGACGAGGTCGTCGACCGTCACCCCCTGGTAGTCAAACGCGGCCGGCTTGGTCGGAAAAGGCTGCGTCAGTGCGGGCACCTCACCGGGAATCGCCGGCGAGGTGATCACCGCGCGCTCCTCGATGGGCCAGATCGGATCGCCGGTCACGCGGTCGAACGTGTAGACGAAGCCCTGTTTGCTGACCTGCGCGATCGCTCGAACCGGCCGGCCGTCGACCTCGATGTCGAGTAGATTTGGCGCGGCCGGAAAGTCGTAGTCCCACAACCCGTGATGCACGGCCTGGAAGTGCCAGACACGCTGACCGGTTTCGATATCCACCGCGACCAGGCTCTCGGCGAACAGGTTGTCTCCGAGCCGGTGCCCGCCGTAGTAATCGTTGGTCCCCGTGCCGGTGGGCAGATACACGTAGCCCAACTCGTCGTCACCGCTCAACATCGACCAGACGTTGGCGTTGCCCGAGTAACGCCACGACTCATTCAGCCAGGTATCGGCGCCGAACTCGTCCCCATTGGCCGGGACGGTATGGAAGTCCCACTTGTGCTCACCGGTGCGGACGTCCCACGCGCGCACCCACCCGGGGACCGCCTCCTTCGTGACCCGCCGGTCGGCGACCGATGACCCGTGAATGACGGTGTCGCGGACGACGATCGGAGGCGATTGAATCGAGAACAGCATGGCGTTCAGATAATCACGGTCCTCGCGCACCGCTCGCGGGAGCCCCGTCATCGCATCGATGATGCCGTTCTGACCGAAGTTCTCGCAGGGTCGACCCGTCTTCGCGTCGACGCACACCAGGCTCCCGTTGCCGGTCCCCCAGAAAATCCGCTCTTCGCCGGCGCCGTCGGTCCAGTAGGCGACGCCGCGTTCCCGCCAGGTGACGGTCATCGAGGTCGTGCCCTCCTCGTAGCTCTTGGGATTGTAGATCCACAAGGTCTGGCCCGTCGTCGCATCGATGGCGACGCCCTGCGACAACGGGGTATTCAGATACAGCACGCCGCCGACCATGAGCGGTGTCGCCTGGAGATTGGACCGATTCGGCCGGTTCCTGTCCCGATACAGGTTCGGCGTATCGGCCTCGAGCTGACTGATAATCGTCTCGTAGTCGGCCCAGAGCTCTCCACCGTCCGGCGTGGTCAGGCTGAGAAAGTCGTCGACCGAGGACCACCGCCAGACGAGCTCCAGGTCTTCGAAATTGTCCCGGGTAATCAGATCGAGCGGCGAGTACTTCGTGCTGCCCACATCGCCGCCGTAGCTGCGCCACTCGCCGTCCTGTGCCCCGTACTGCGCTGCCGCCGGAGCCACGCCAAGGACGAGGACGAGGAGTCCCCACGCCAGCAGTGCCGGGCCGCCCCAGCCCCGTCCAACCTTTATGGTCTTCATCGCAATGTCGCTTTCTTGTCTGACAGAATCACCCGCTACGCACCGGTGGGATCGTATCGCAGACGTCAGCAATTTACCGTTCGAGCACAAGGCCTCTGCCGATCAGCTCGCTTGGATCGGCGTCTGGTCTCGGCACGAATTTATTCAGCCAGCCACCCGACCAACTGGCGACATAGACGTTGCCCTCCTGGTCCACGTCGATCTGGTGAGGCCGGAACAGCCCGCCCGACACGCCGCCCGGGCCGCCATAGGCGCCCCACGAGTGCTGCAGCTCGCCGTCGCGGGTGTACTTGAGCACCCGGTGGAGGCTCGCCGAGATGACCCAGACCGCGTGGCGGTCGTCGATAAACACCCCGACGGGGTCGGTGATGGCGGGCCACTCTTCGATGAAGTCCCCGTCCTCGGTAAAGACCTGGATCCGGTCGTTCCGTCGGTCTGCGACGTAGACCCGATGCTCGTCGTCCACGGCAAGACCGTGCACCAGGTCGAACTGGCCCGGGCCACTCCCCGCCTCTCCCCACTCCATCAGATACTCACCGCCCGCGTCGTACTTGACGATGCGGGTGTTCCAGTACCCATCGCCGAGCAGGAAGCTGCCGTCAGGCAAGAACGCGAGCACCGCCGGCTCTCCATAGGTATAGGGACCCGGGTTCGGATTCGCCCGCGCCTCCTCCCGGGTGGTGGGGTGGTCGGGCTCGCCCAGCCGCATCACCAGTTCGCTGCCGTCGTTGGTGAACTTCATGACCTGCATGTGGACGCCCCGGCCGCCGCCCCGTTCGACGACCCAGACATGGCGCTCCGGGTCATAGGGACTGATGTACACCTGATGCGGCTTGTTGAAGGTGGAATCCCACTGTGACCAGTTCTCGACGACGTTGCCATCACGATCGACGACCACGAGGTAGTTCGAGCTGCCGTCCCGTTCCGTCCCGTCCGCACTTCGATCGCCCCAGACGGCCACAATGATCCGGTCTGGCGTGTCGACCGCCACCCCAGACACCTCACCCCAGGTCCACGTCTCGTCGTGGTCGGCCGCCGGCTTCCACCAGCCCCCCACCGCCTGGTAGCCGCCGGTCCCACCATCGCCGCCCTTCACGATGGCGTGTGGGGGGTCTGGATCCGGGACCGGGGTTGAAGGCTCACCGGCGCACGTGGCGAATCCCGCCACCCCGACCGCCGTCAGCACGGCGGCCGCCCTGGAATCCAGTCTCATGTCGTCATCCTCCGGCGCCGGCCACGCTGGCTCGACCCATTCTAGTCGGCGAACAGGGCGCGGACCGTCAAGCCTGACAGCGCCGTCTCATTATTGAACAATGTCGCACGGAAAACGGGGCTGACGCGCGACCTTCACACTTTGGCCAAGAATTCCATAACCACAACCAAAACAAGTGGTCACACCTTTAAGAGCGAACTCGATCCACGGGAACAGAACTTGCTTTTCCGTCGGTGGCAGTGACCCGGCCCGCTCTCTTTGGCGGAGGTCCGGGCGAATCCCCGTGGACCCGACAGCGCCGTGACCATCATCGACACACCTGAGCCAACAACGCCGAAGCGCGATCTGAACGCGTTTCTCGTGGCGATGTCAGTGGCCCTTCACCGGTATTCTGTGTATCCGAGCGACCACCCGTCGATCGGTCCCGGGGTGGGAGACGTCCTCCGACGAGCCAACGAGCTGCTCGCGGACCGCGCGACGAGCGCATTCGACGTCGCTCGCCGACAACTCATCATCGACGGCGTGGCCACCGATTCCAATCAGCCCGTCCTGCGACGGTTGGCGGAGGGCCTGCACGCGCACCATCTTGATGCCGTCAGTCTTCAAAGCGGGATCCAGGTCGATGAAATCGCTCACACGCTGCTCCTCCTGTCCACCGAGCCGCAGCGCGAGGGACAGCTCGGACTCACCCGGGATGGCCAGGTCCCGGTGTGGCCACATCTGAAGCTGCATCCGCTGACGTTCGACGGCCTCAGCACGAGGCGACCCTGTCGCGAGGCGTGGGAGTCAGAGAAAACGACGAAATCCCTGGAGGATCGCTCAGGCACGGAATTCGACCCCGAACTGGTGTCCGCATTCGTGAAGATGCTCCGGGAGGGGGGAAGCGCGCGTACAGGTCCTCACCGATGACCGGAAGACCGTGGCCATCGAGCCCGCCGAGTTGGCCACCTCGGTCGTCGCACGCCCGCCTCAGCGGGCATCCGTTGGTCGAGGGGTAACGTCTAGGGACGCAGCTCCCGGCCTTGCATCTCGAGCACTCGCGCGCCACCCAAGATTCCAGCCAGTCCGATGTTGCCTTCGTGGCAGGCATATTCGAAGAGCGGTCCGTCTGTGCGCCGAAACGGCATCATCACGGTGTAGGGCGCGGTAAAAACGGTCGGGTCCGTGACCGTGAACTCGTAGGCGACGGTATCGGGGTCAATACGAGTCAGGCGCTCGACCAAACTCATGTTGTTCGACGTGAGCCCGCTGCTCCCGCCCTGGAACTGCGCAGTCTCGATGACGAGCGTCTCGCCTTCCCAGTGGCCCCGCGACACACCGCTGTACTGCGCGAACGGCGGCTTCTCGGTCGCATCGTCGTCGATCGGGACGATTCGAGCGTTGTGCACCATTTCGTTGAGAATGGCCACATAGCCAGGCGCCTGGAAGATCATCACATTGTTGTTGTAGGTGGCCGACACCATCGGCGGGCCCGCGTTGAACCCCATGAGGCATCGGTCCGCCGAACTCCGATTCTCGTACGAGTCGTACATGTGCGCGCGCCGGTCCGCGGCCCGCTCGCGAGCACCGATTCGAGACGCCTCCGTGCGGGGTGGCCGTCGACCATCCGGCGGGTCGACGATCAGCGAGGTCCGCTTGTCAGAGGTCAGCTCCACCCCGCGCTCGTACCAGAACTCGTTGTACGACAGCACCCCGCCCTCCGACCGGGGCGCGTAAAACAGCGCGCCCTTCTCAGGGTCGAAGAGGTCACGGTTTCGGCGCGTACGCTCGGCCGCCTCGAAGCTTGCGGCGTCCTCGAGCGACAGTTGCTCCTGGCCTTCGAACTCCCGCGGGCGCTCCATCGGCGTCAGCGTACGGAAAGTGAAGATACCCGAGACATCCGGCTGCCCATCTGGAGTGCGCATTGGCATCGTCCGATCGCCCGACTGTGCGAGCGCGGGCGACGAGGTCAGTGTCAGGGCGAGAGCGACCGCGCCGCTCAGCCCCACAGCATGTTTCAACATCAGTGTCCTCCTGCGGTCCGTGGCGCCGTCTGGAGCCGCGGCAACCGGCCGACAAGACGATGAGCCGGGTCGTCGGCGACGCCCCGAGTATGACGAAACCAACCTGGACCGAGAATGCCCGCACCGACGGCACACGTCAAGTGCCCGTTGCCGTATCTGGCGGTCGCCGGGGTATCGCTCATCGTCAATCTGGTCGACCTGGTGCGGTATCTCGCCGGCGGCGGCTAGCCGCTGCGCCAGCGCGGGCATGCGGTCTAGGTTGGTTGAATATCTGGGGTAAGAAGGCCGCGTCGTGGTATTTTTAGCGTCATCATCGTGTGAAATTCTGGGGAGGAGTGCTTTATGACAGTTGTTCAAGTGACGCGCCGACTGTTGTTGTGCGCGTGTGCCGCGCTTGTCGCCGCACCCGGCGCGGCGACAGCGCAGAACGCGCCGTCCACCGGATGGGGCGAGCCCGACTTACAAGGCGTCTGGGACTTTCGGACCATCACGCCGCTGCAGCGCCCGGAAGACCTGGGCGACAAGGCGTTTCTAACGGAAGAAGAGGCGTCGCAGCGCGAGCAGAGCGCGGTCGACCGCGCGACGAACCTCTGGAACAGAGGGGCCCAACGGACCGAAGCCGGCGGGAATGTGGGCGGCTACAACAACTTCTGGATGGACCAGGGCACGAACGTCGTCGGGACTCGGCGCACATCCCTGTTGATCGATCCACCGAACGGGCGGTTTCCGGCTCTGACCGAGTCTGGACGGGTGCGAGCGCGGGCCGACCGCGGATCGTTCACCGTCGATTCGCCCGCGACCTACACCGACCTGAATACCTACGACCGATGTATCCAGGGCTTCAACGCCGGCCCGCCCATCGCACCGGGCGGCTACAACCAGAACGTGCAGATCTTTCAGACCCCGGACCACCTCGTGATGATGACCGAGATGGTGCACACGGTGCGGGTCATTCCGCTCGACAATCGTCCGCCGCTCGATGCCGACGTGCACCTGTGGTCGGGCGACTCGCGGGGGCACTGGGAGGGTGACACCCTGGTTGTGGAAACCGCCAATTTCGCGCAGAAGCGAAACTACCGGGGATCAACAGACGGGATGACGCTCGTCGAACGTTTTCAGCGCGTCGATGACACCACGCTCGAATACGAATACACGGTGACTGATCTCGAGACCTGGACGGCACCGTGGACGGTGAACTTGCCGATGCGGCTGAATCCGGAAGGCATGTTCGAGTACGCGTGCCACGAGGGTAACTACGCCATGGATGCGATGCTCGCGGGCGCCCGGGTTGCTGACCGCGAAGCCGGAGATCAGTAGAGGAGCAGTCACATGAAACAGATACTTGTCGTCCTCATTATGGGCCTTGGCGGTCTCGGACTCGCCGGCGGCGCGAGCGCACAGGATATGCCGGAGGGCTGTGGTCCGGCCGGTGACCTCTCGTCCGACTTCTCGCTGAACGTGGCGGCTGATGCGCGCTGCTTCGAACTGCGGATGTACACGGCCGAACCGGCAGTGAACGGGAAGGGTGGCATCGACAATTTGCATCAGCGGTTCCGCGAGGGCGAAATCGCGCTCTTTGAGAAACACGGCGCGGAAGTCATCGCCTCCTGGCAGCGACTCGATGATCCAAACACCTTGGTGTGGATGCTGGCGTATCGCGACCTCGCCCATCGCAATGAGGTATTTGCCGCCTTCCGCGCGGATCCGGACTGGCCCGTGCTCAGGGCGAAGTATGACGTGCCGCTGAGCATCGAGGCCTACATGATGAGCGCGTCGAACTACTCGAAGCTCAAATAGCGACGCGACGGCACGACCCCATTCGCGGGGCAAGGCTCAGGCCTTGCCCCGCGCTCGTGTGATCAGCGCGCCGCTTGGCCTACGTATTGCTGAAACACCCGCTCGACCCAGTCGCTCACACTGGGGACAAACGCGACCGCGAGGACCGTGACCACCAACGCGACAGCGATACACTGGTAAAAAATTTTCATCGCGCAGCTCCTGTTGCGGCTAACGCCTCGGCGCGGCCTCGAAGACCCAGGCTTCACCTGCTTCCACCGACGCCCTGGTGGTTTGAGAGGGGTACTTGCTGCTGATGGCGGCGGTAATCCCGTCGAGCACGTCGCCCGACGGGATACGCACCAGTTGGCGCTCGTAGCGTGTTCCGTTGATGCGGATCACGGCGCGACCGTCACGTTCGGCCTGCACCGGCCAACGTTTCCACAGACGCCCGACGGCCGTGCTCATGTAGCCGGACCAGACATAGATTTTCCCATCAAACTCAGCGGTCCAAATGCGCCGCGACCGCGGCGGATCCACGAGCTGCATCTCGATGGTTGGTATGTCACTGACAAAACGCCAGTCTGGCTCCGGACCGCTGTGCAGGTCCCCAGACTCGAGTGGACCGCCGGAAAATACCCGATTCGGCCCATCGGCAAAACGCTGCTTTGCCGCCGCCGTCGCGACCGCCGCCACCGGAATCAGCAGCAAGCACGTGACAACAATGAGCGTCTTCTTGACGATGTCCATAGCCTTCTCTCCAGAGTCAGTCACCGGTCTGAATGGCCAGATGCCGGTAGCCTAGCATGACACTACACGCGGAGCCGCGAAGGAGCTCACGAGCCGGACGTGACAAGCAGGTGCAGCGGCGCGGTGGGTGAATCGACGTCGGCAAACCAGGCCACCTCCTCCGCTACCATGTCGAACCGCATCAGATACTCGCCGGGCGTCTCGACGACCGGAAGCTCGACCTCAACCGTGACGACCTCGTCGGGCCTCACGTCACCCGGCAGCTCGGCTCGCTGCCAGTCGCCGTCGAGCAACGTTTCCGCTTCATCCGCGGCATGCAGCCGGATACCGAGCCGGGTCCAGCCCGGTTGGCGTGGAATGTCAGCCAGCCACAGTGTGTCGCCCGTGTTCTCGATCTCGACCGTCACTCGCGCCGCCACGCCGGCGCGCACGGCCAATGGGTCGGTCGCCGCCTGCGGGTCGATGCGGGCCGTGAGCTGCCGGGGACGGCGCGTATCGGGCACCGAGTCCCCTTTGTACATGAGGATGAAGCTGGTGTAGACCAGTGCAGCGCAGAGCGGCTCCCAAAAATTCCGCAGGTGCTTCCCCTGCATGAACTCGCCCAACTCCGACGCCGGCACCTCGATCGACTCATCGATGGTCAGCGGCACGATCGTCGTGCGGTCGAGCCCGCACCGCCGCCCCATCTCCTCGATGTCCTCCACCACGATGTTGTTCTCGAGCACCCCGAACTCGCGCACCTCGGCCAGGCTCTTCTCTGCCCCGGCGTGATGACGACCCGGTTCTCGCATCCCGATGATGCCGCCGTCGCGCAGCACTCTGGCCATCTCACGCAACACGGCCTCGTAGTTCGGAATATGGTGGAACGCGTCGTACACGATGATCTTGTCAACCGACCCGTCATCGAGCGGCAGCCGGTGTCCGTCGTAGAGCACAAACTCGGGCTCCACGTCCCAGTTCGTATGCTGGTCCGACTCGAACAGCTCGCGGCCGATGCCCAGCGCGGTTTCCGACACGTCCACGGAGATGGTCTTGCAGTGATAGCGATTGAGCAGATGGGACAACCAACAAGATCCGGCCCCCATCTCGAGCACGGTCTCACCGGGGGCGATCCTCAACCAATGGAACAGGACACCCAGGTCGAAGAGACGCCGGGCAAAAAACATCCGATCGGTGAACGGCTTGCCGAGCAGATAGTCGCGGTCGCTGCGGACGAAATAGTCCTCGGCCGCGACGTTGAGGTCGTCGGTCCGGCGATTCAGATCGGTCGGGTCATAGTGGGGATCGACGGCGTGGAGTGGAACCTGGTCGAGCCCCATCCGAGCGCTCAGAAACAACCGGCTCCCGATGTCTTCGAAGAGCAATTGGAAGCGGACCGAACGTCTGGAGAGCCAGAGACAGCCGTCGGCGATCCGCCTCGCCAACCAGTCTCGCTTCCCCTCCCGGACCATGGGCTCACCCGGCGAGTGCGATTCGCGAAGAATTGATAGCTGTCGACGAGGGTGTCATACGTCAGCGGGCCGGTCCGAGTGGAACGCAGATTATCCCACAGCTTCGGCGATCCCGATCGGCGCCGCCAGCAGCTGGTCCGGAATCCCAAAGCCGTCCACCAACGACACGGCATGTGGCCGGAGCTGACCCAGCAGCGCGTTGACCGCGGTGCGGATCGCCTTGGCCTTGGTCGCATTGATGTAGCGTTGCTCGAGGAACCAACCGCGGTCCTGTTCGATATGCCACAGGGCATACAGGGCGCAGACCTGGCCCAGCAGTGCCTGCTGGCCGCCACCCGGTTCCGCCTCGATGGCCGCCTGGAACGATTCCAGAACGAGGCGCTGAGCGTAGGCGTCGGCGAGCGTAAGCAGGTGGTCCTGCACCTCGATGAACGCCGCAAAGGAATCCATCCCGCCGTCAACACGGCCTTTGAGGCGACGTGCGGCAGAAATCAGGAGACTGCGCTCGCGGTCACGGAACAGTTCGGCGTGCACGCTCGGGTCGAGCAGATGGCGTGTGTCGTTCTGGTGACGTGTGATCGGGTTCACCTCACCGAAGCGGACCTCCACCCGTTCGGCCAATTTGCCGAGAAGACCAAAGAAATCGAGGTGGGAGAACTCTTGCCGGTAGCCGGACAGCAGGCTCTTGGCCGCCTGCAGCCGGAGCACGGTGTTGTCGCCCTCGAAGGTCGTGAAGATGTCGGAGTCGGCCTTGAGGAGCGCCAACCGATTCTCTGCCCGGTAGCCTTCGCCGCCGCAGGCCTCGCGAGACTCCTGGATCGACCGGGTGGCGTGGGCGGTGCTCATCGCCTTCAGCGCCGCTGCCTCCGCCTCGATGTCCTGGGCGTCGGCGCCCTCAGGTCGCTCCCCATATCGTTGCGCCAGGTCATGGAGCGCGAAATTGAGCCCGTAGCAGGTCGCCACCCGTGGCAGCAGGCGTCGCTGATGGGACAGGTAGTCGAGCACCGGCACCTCGGCCCGGTCCTTCGGGCCAAACTGGCGGCGCGTCGCGCCGTACCGCACGGCGATGGTGAGCGCGCTCTTGGCCGCGCTGAGCCCACCCGACGCCACCCCGATCCGCCCCCCGACGAGCGTGCCCAGCATCGTGAAGAACCGCTTCGATGACGATGGGATCGGGCTCGCGTACGTCCCGTCGGCTGACACCTGGGCAAACCGAGTCAGCAGGTTCTCCCGCGGAATCCGGAGATGGTCGAACCAGATGCGGCCATTGTCGACGCCGTTGAGTCCCAGCTTGTGTCCACTGTCGCCGATCCGCACGCCCGGTATCGGCTCGCCCCCGCCGTCCCGAATCGCGACGAGAAACGCATGTACCCCGTGGCTCTGCTCGCCGATAACAAGCTGGGCGAACACCGTGGCCATTCGGGCGTGCGCGGCCGCGTTCCCGATCCACTCCTTGTGGTCGTTCTCCGTTGGCGTGTTGACGACGAACTCCTGCGTCGCGGCGTCATAGGTCGCCGTGGTTTGCAGATCACGGACGTTGGACCCATGCCCCCGCTCCGTCATCGCGAAACAGCCGGGCAGTGCCAGCGACCCCGCGTCCGCTAGATACGTACGCTTCTGGGCGTCCGACCCCAGCGCACGGATCGCGCCCGCGAACAATCCGAACTGCACGCCAAACTTGATGGTCAGGCTGAGGTCGTGATACGCGATGGTTTCCAACGTCGCGATGAACCCCTCGTGGTCGTCGTGACCGCCCGCATACTCGGGAAGTGCCACCGCGCCGACACCGTGGTCGGCGAGTCGCCGTGTCCATCCCAGGACGATCTCGCGCATCTCCTCCGTCGGGGTCTCAGTGCCGGGATACCGGAAGGCGGGATCACTGAGCAGCGTACGGATGCGGTCGCGCAGGGGCGCCAGACGTCCGTCGAGGGACGCCCGGAGACCAGCAACCTCAGCCGGCACCACAGCACCCGCGACGTCCGCCACCGGCGGGCGCTCGCCCACCAGTTCGCGCACCGCCTCTCGCCCGACGACACCCAGCGCCGCCTCGATCTCGGCCAGCGCTCGCTTCGCCTCGTCGATCGGACCATCGACCCCGGCCAGACGCGCCATGTCCGCGCCAAGCTCGGCCAGCGACTTCTGGGCGGCGGACGGCAGGTCATGCGCGGACGCTTTGATTTGTCGAACCCACCGATAGTAGGTGGTCGCATCAGGCGGATGGTCGGGGTCGAGCCAGCCACGCAACCGCTCACGCTCGTCCGGACTCAGCCAGGACTGGGCCGCGACGCGCGTGTTGATCTCCGCGATCTGCGTGGACGTCAACAGGCCGTCGGCCCAGGCGATATACAGGAACGGCAGGACGGACACGATGCCCGGCGAATAGGACGTGTGGTCCTCAGGTGAGGAGGCAGTCTCGGGCATGTGTGCGCACTCGGTGCGATACGGACGCGAAGGCCATCACCGCCGCGACGGTGCCTCGTGCGCCCAGGTCAATCCAGAAACGACTGGGCCCAGCGTTCCAGGACCATCAGGCTGAAGAGCTGGTGTGCGTGATTGTGGGTGCCGGCGAGGTGCTCGCTGACCCGCCGTGTCACCTCCGTCGGCTCGAACCAGCCCCGGCGGCCAACCGGCTCGGGGCCGAGCAGGTCTTGCATCATCGGCGCCCACTCACCCCGCAGCCAGGTCTTCATTGGAATCGAAAACCCCTCTTTGGGCCGGGTCAGCACAGACTCGGGCAGCAGATCACCCATGGCCCGCTTCAGCACGTGCTTCCGCTCCCCGTTGCGAATCTTCAAGTGACCGGGCATCGAGAAGGCCAGTTCCATCACGTCCATATCCAGAAACGGCGCGCGGGTTTCGAGGGAGGCGGCCATGCTCATCCGGTCGACCTTCACCAGGATGTCATCGTTGAGATAGACCTGCAGATCGGCGTAGAGCTGTCGGTTCAGCCGATCGTCGGTATGCGCGCCTCGCAGGTGCCGACGGATCGGCGCGTAGACGTCGCTGTTGAGCAGCGCGCTCTGCAGCGCCGGCGCGTACAAGCGCCGCTTGGCGCCGGCGTCACAGAAAGTCATCCACCGATACTGGGCAATCTCACTCGGCGCGCTCGCGAGCCCTTGCGTGAATCGCCGGACCTTGTTGATGAGTCCCTTTTTCTTGTCGCTCGGCGGCAGGACGGACAGCACGGCGGCAAGCCACGGCAGGGCCACGTCTGGCACCACCGTCCCGATTCGACGCGCCAGGGCCTCCGCCTGGTAGGCGTCGTACCCGCCGAACAGCTCATCGCCACCGTCCCCCGATAGCGCGACCGTGACATGCTCTCGCGCGCTCTGGGACACCAGATAGGTCGGAAACAGCGACACGTCGCCGAACGGCTGGTCAAAATGAGTAACGAGACGCTCAAACAGATCGGACAGATCGGGATTGGCCATCCCCTCACGGTGATTGGTGCCGAACCGGGTGGCGACCTCCCTCGCATACGGCAGCTCGTTGTAGCTGGCGGCCTCGAACCCCATGCTGAAGGTGTTGACCGGTCCGGCCCCGCCGGCCGCCTCCGTCATCAGGCCCACGATGGCGCTCGAATCAATCCCGCCGGAAAGGAACGCGCCCAGCGGCACGTCAGACATCATCTGCCCCGACACCGCACCAGCGAGCGTTTCGCGGAGGGCGGCCGCCGCGTCATCCTCGGTCCAGTCGCGCGCCGTCACCGAGGCGACGTCCCAATAGCGCTCCACCTTGACCGCCCCGCGCTCGTAAATCAGATAGTGCGCCGGCGGCACGGTGCGCACATCGCTGAACATCGTGCGGGGGGTCAGCACATACTCGTAGGTCAGAAACTGGTCGAGCGCCTCGAGGTCCACCTCACGGGAGACGTCTGGCTGCACCAGAAGCGCCTTGATTTCCGAACCAAAGAGCAAACGGCTCGGGGTGTGCGCGTAGTAGAGCGGTTTCTCCCCCGCCCGGTCCCGCGCCGCGAAGAACCGCCGCTTTGGACCGTCCCACAGGGCGAAGGCGAACATCCCCCGGAGACGACCGAGGACTTCGATCCCGAACTCCTCGTATCCGTGGAGGATGACCTCGATGTCGGACCGGCTGCGGAACCGATGCCCCTTGGCGATCAGTTCCGCCCGCAATGGAGCGTGATTGTAGATTTCGCCATTCGCGACGAGCTGGATCCGGTCGTCTTCGCTCGAGAACGGCTGCCGCCCACCTTCCACGTCGATGATCGAGAGCCGTCGCATCCCCAGCCCGACGCCGGGCCCCACCCGCGCGCCTTCGTCATCGGGACCCCGGTGACGGAGGGTATCGACCATCCGGGCGACCTCCGCCGGGCTCACGGGCCGGGCGGGGTCACGTTCGACGATACCGGCGATTCCACACATACGTCTGTCAGAGAGAGAACCTGCGGGCTGGTGGCGAACCGAGGGAAAGTTCGCACGATGGTACAATGCGTTGCGAACCAGCGCCAGCCTCACTTCCGTGCACGGCCGCCGCCCCCCACGCGTCGCTTCGCCGCGATGAGCCGCATCATGACCACAGCGTTCCGTCACATTGGCGACCGGCCAATTTCGCTCGGCGTGGCCGTGGCTGCCTGGGCCGCGCTGTCGGCATGCGGCGGACCGGCGCCAGCGGCACCGGTCGGTCCCCGATCGGCCGCCCCGGTCCCGGTGTCGACCCCGCCGCCAGCGCCGACCCGCGCCGCCACGCTCGAAGCGTTCACCGGTGGCCGGACCCGGGCGGTCTGGATTCGCGACCTGGGTGACGGCACCGACATTCTCGGGTTTGGTGATGCGGTCGTGGTGATGGGACTCGACTCCGACGACGGTCTGGGCGAGCGACCGATCGTCGAGCCACCCGGCACCTACGCGAAACCGCTGCTCACCCCGCGCGGTGATCGGGTGGTTTACAGCGACCGACGCGACGACAGCGTCCGACTCGTCGCCTGGGACGGTGGACCGTCTGAGCGACTCACGGACGGATTTCCCCTGGCGACCTGGGCCGACCCCGTCACCGACATCGAGTGGGTCTACGTGGGCACCGACGCGCGTGGGACCGATCCCGAGTCGTACGGCACCATCCATCGCCATCAGATCGACCGGCCGACCGAACACGAGCTGGTCTGGGACAAACGAGCCGTCAGCGGGGACAGCTTCCAGCTCTCACGTGACGGACGCCTCGCCGGGGCCCTCGCGCGCTGGCCGGACGCCGGGGTGCTCGAACTTCCGAACGGCGAGTGGCGCCCGCTCGGTGACGGCTGCTGGACCTCGCTCGCGGGGGACGACAGCGGCCTGTTCTGGTACTTCGACGGCCAACACCGCAACCTGACTATGGTCGACACCGACACTGGGGCCGAGCCCGGCGACGAACCGCGCTGGACCGTCAACATCAACAGCGCCCCCGGCATCGACGGTTTCGAGGTGTATCACCCACGCTGGAGTAACCACGCGCGGTTTCTGACCATGACCGGTCCCTATACGGTTGGCGGCGGCGGCAACAAGATCCGCGGTGGCGGTCAAGGGGTGGAGATCCATATCGGGCGATTCGCCCCCGACCATCGCAGCATCGACGGGTGGATCCAGGTGACCCACAACGACGCGGCCGACTTCTACCCGGACGTCTGGATCGATCCAGACGTGACGGTCCCCGCCCCGGGCGAGCGGCCAGACGCGCCCGCCCAGGTGTCGCCGGTCGAGGCCTCCCGCATCGTGGTGGAGGCTCGGGTCACTCTCGAGGTCCCACTGCCGACGCCGCGCGACATCGCCCCGTATCGGAACGGGCTGCTGGTCCTCGAGTACGCAGTGCTCGAGGTGATCGAAGGACAGTATGAGGAGTCAACGCTACTCGCCGCCCACTGGGTCATCCGAGAGGCGAAAACGCTCGACACGGCGGGGCGGCCGGCAGATACGGTCCACCGAATGACACTCGAGCCCTACGCAACGCATTCGGAGCTCGAAGGCGAGCGCCTCGTGATGGACAGCGACAGATTCGACCTCCCGCTCTTCTACGATCTCGACCCGGGCTCGTAGATGGTCTTCAGCTCGCAGCTCTTCGTTTTCTACTTCCTGCCGCTCACGCTCCTGCTCTACTACGCCATGCCGTGGCGGGGCCGACATGCGGTCCTGACCCTGCTGAGCTATCTGTTCTACGGCTGGGCGAACCCGCTGTTCGTCGTCTTGCTGCTGTTCTCGACCGTCGTCGACTATGTGTGCGGTCTGGCCCTAGTGGGCAGCGGACCGGTGTGGCTGGCGCGGCTGGCTCGGGCGCCGGCGACCGTCGACCGCTGGAACCGGCCCCTGGAGCCCCCACCGCCGGACGCGCCGCGCAGCCGGCGGCAGCGAGTCGCGCTCATCGTCTCCATCTGCACGAATCTTGGGTTGCTGGCCTTCTTCAAATACTTCAATTTCGGCGTGTCGAGCTACGACGCGGCGCTCACGTCGCTCGGCCTTGAACACCTCCGGCTCGACATCGCGTTCCGGATCACGCTGCCCCTGGGCATCAGTTTCTACACGTTCCAGTCGATGAGCTACACGATCGACGTCTTCCGGGGCCACGCCGCGCCGGTGCGACGGTTTATCGATTTCGCCTGTTATGTGTCGATGTTTCCGCAGCTCGTCGCCGGACCGATCATCCGCTTCTCGGAGGTCGCCGACCAGCTACGGCATCGCACCTGCACACTGACGAAGTTCGCTCGCGGGGTGTCGTTTCTTAGCGTCGGACTGGCCAAGAAGGTGCTGCTGGCCAACCCGTGCGGACAGGCCGCCGACCTCGCTTTCGACGCCGGGTCCTTGCGCGCGCTCGATGCCTGGTTTGGCGCGGCCGCCTACGCCTTTCAGATCTACTTCGACTTCAGCGCCTATTCGGACATGGCCATCGGGCTGGGTCTGATGCTTGGCTTCGTGTTCCCCAAGAACTTCGATTCCCCCTATCGGGCGACATCGATCACCGAGTTCTGGCGTCGCTGGCATATCTCGCTCTCCTCCTGGCTTCGCGACTACCTGTATGTGCCGCTGGGGGGGAGCCGTCTGGGGTCGGGCCGGACATATCTGAATCTGTTCCTGGTGATGCTGCTGGGCGGGCTCTGGCACGGCGCGGCCTGGACCTTCGTCATCTGGGGCGGACTGCACGGCAGTCTGCTCGCGATCGAGCGGGCGCGGGGCAAGACCGCGCTGTATCACCGGCTTCCCAGACCGTTCCGGGTGGGCGCCACGTTCGCGATGGTGTCGATCGGCTGGGTCTTCTTCCGGGCCGCGGATCTCGGGGACGCGGTCCGATATCTGGAAGCGATGTTCGGCCTGGCCGCGGTTCCGCCGGCTGGCACCCTGCTGGGAGGCGTGCTCTACCAGCCCTATTTCCTCGGCGCCGTGCTGGCCGCGGCCGTCGTCACCTGGAGTTGCCCCCAGACTTGGGACTGGACGCGTCGGTTGACGCCCCCCCGAGCCGGACTCACCGCGGCTGGCCTGCTGCTGGCGCTGGCGGTGCTGTCGACCCAGGCCTACAACCCGTTCATCTACTTCATTTTCTGATGTCGACGCCACCGGCCCCCACACGCAACGACCGCCGCGTCGCGCAGGCGCATGCCGAGGTCGGTCGGACCGCGATCAGCCGGTCGGTCGCCTTGGTGCTGAGTGGTCTGCTCCTCGTGGCGACCGCCTCCGTCTCGCTGACGCAGCTCTGGCTCGCGCCACAGGTGTGGCGGGTCGGGTCAGGGGCCACGGGCATCGCCGGCCACGCGGTGCCGGCCGACACGTTCGTGGCCCAGGTGGTGACGCGCAACCGGCGCCTCCTTGAGATCATCGCCGCCGTCACCGACCAGGTGGACAACGAGTCGTTACTGGCCCGACACCTGCGTCCGGTCGTGCAGCTGCTCATCATGCGTCTGGCTGGCGCCGGCAACGAACGGGTCTACGTCGGCCAAGACGGGTGGCTCTTTTTCGCCAACGACGTCCACCATGTGGTCGGCCCGGGCTTCCTGGAAGAGGCGCAGCTCGCGAGACGCGCCGCCTCTGGGAACACCCTGACGGCGGCGCCTCAACCGGACCCCCGACCGGCGCTACTCGCCTTCAACGACGCCCTCACCGACCGGGGCATCACCCTCGTGCTGATGCCCACGCCGGTCAAACCGGCGATCCACCCCGAACAGCTCACCTCCCGGGCCGCGGGCGCCCCACTCCGTAATCTGTCGTTTGACCAGTTCCGCGACGAGATGCAGGCAGCCGGTGTACTCCTGTTCGATCCGGCCCCGGTGCTGGCCGCCACCCGCGCGGTCGGGTCACCGGTCTACCTGACCGGAGACACCCACTGGCGGCCACACGCCATGGAGGCGGTCGCGACGGCCCTTGCGGAGTTCCTGGAACAGGAAGCCACGCTGGGGCCACGCGGCCCCACAGCGCTGGTCACCCGCGCGATCGCGGTCTCCGACCAAGGGGACACCCTTGACCTGCTGGGTCTCCCAGCGAGGTGGTCACCGTCAGCGACGGACACGGTCACGACTCGCCAAGTCACCACACCCGATGGTGACGTCTGGCAGCCGTCGCGTGGCGCCGAGGTCCTCCTGCTCGGGGACAGCTTCAGCAACATCTACTCGGTCGAGAGTATGGGGTGGGGCCGCGGCGCCGGCCTCGCCGAACACCTGAGCCTGGCGCTGGCCCGGCCGATCGACCGCGTGGCGCAGAACGACAACGGCGCGTTCGCGACTCGGGCCGCGTTGGCCAGAGACCTAACGCAGAACCCGGACCGGCTCGCCGCCACTCGGGTCGTGGTCTATCAGTTCGCGGCTCGGGAGCTGAGTCAGGGCGACTGGCGTCTCGCCGATCTGGGGACTGACTCGCGCTCAGCGTCGGGCGTTGTGTCGCCCAATGAGGGGCTGGCCGCGACGGTCCTGAGTCCGACCTCGGGCCGCACGCTGACGGTCCGCGGGCGTATCCGGCAGCGCGCTCCCGCGCCGCGCCCCGGGACGGTGCCCTATCGAGACCACATCATCGCGGTCGAGTTGGCGGACATCACCGGAGACGACCCGACCCTCGACGAGCGCATGGCCCTCGTGTATCTCTCGAGCATGGAAGACAATGTCTGGACACCGGCGGCCACGCTCTCCGCGGGCGCGGTCGTCACCCTGTTCCTACGGCCGTGGGACGAGGTCGCCCCGGAGCGGGAAGGCATTACGCGCGGCGAGTTGGTCGAGGGCGACGTCATCTTCGCCCGACCCTGGTGGGGAGAACTGGTCACACCATGAGTCGTCTGCGGACCGTGCTGGTGGCTCTGGCCACCCTGCCGGCAGCCTGTGGTGGACCGGCGATCGACGAGTTGCTTCCTCCATTCAGAGCGGAGCTTCAGCGTCTGGCCGCGGAGGCGGCGGGTGCCGACCACATCGCCGTCACCGGGCTGGATGGATGGGTGTTCTTCGGCCCGGAGCTGCATCACCTCAGCGCCGGACGGTTCTGGGGCGCGGACGCCTCGGCGGTCTCGCGGGCGCGGCGCCCGGAAGACGCCGACCCGCTGCCAGCGATCCAAGACTTCAAGCAACAACTCGACCGCCTCGGCATCGAACTGCTGCTCGTCCCGGTACCACCGAAAGCGACAATCTATCCCGACAAGGTCTCCGAGGCGCTGACCATCCCGATTCCGGTGCCTCGGCTCGATCCGGCGCACCAGGCGTTCTACGACCGCCTGCGCGCGGACGGCCTCGAGGTGCTCGACCTCACGAACCTGTTCATCAGAGAGCGGTTTCACCCGGAAGGCGCGCTCTACTGCCGGACCGACACCCATTGGTCCGGGACCGGATGTACGGTGGCGGCGACCGCAATCGCCGACAGGATCAAATCGCGCCCTTGGTATGACGCGCTGGCGACCGAACGGTTCGGTGCTGCGTGGTACACCACCTCCATCACCGGCGATTTGACGCGGGACGATGGAGTGCCGGAGGACCGCGAGGAGCTGCGACTCCGCGGGATCGTCGTTCAGGGACCGCGCCCCGGCCCGGTGCCACCTGACGCCAACAGCCCGGTCGTGCTGCTTGGCGACAGCCACAACCTGGTGTTTCATGTGGGCGATGACATGCACGCGACGGGCGCCGGTCTAGCCGACCAATTGGCCTTCGAGCTCGGCTTGGCGCTCGACGTCGTGGCGGTCCGTGGGTCTGGCGCCACGTCGGCACGCGTCAATCTGCTGCGCCGCGCCCAGGCCGACCCTGACTATTGGGGCGGCAAGCGACTGGTTATCTGGTGCTTCGCAGCCCGCGAGATGACCGAGAGTGATGGTTGGCGCAATGTACCGATCACGCCGTAACCGTCGGCGACACATCATGACGTCCGCCGCTCTCGCGATTCGCTCCGGCCTTCGCCGACGCGCCCACGACGCCGGCGTGAGGCTGGTCGCGGTGTTCCTGGGACTGGGGCTGACCGGCGCCTGCGGGAGTGCGACGCCCACCGCGCCGACGGGCGTTTCTGGCGATCGCCTACTGACATCGGACATCCGCGGCCTCGGCGCATCGGCCGCGCTCGGCGCCTTCGCGACGGCGCCTGACAGCCCGACGCTCTAGGTGACCAGTCCCACGCCGCAATCGCCGGCCACCGGCACCACGGTCTCCGGAGT
>JAPYUM010000003.1:15289-18584 GCA_029940535.1 Vicinamibacterales bacterium | reverse complement strand
AGGTGACCAGTCCCACGCCGCAATCGCCGGCCACCGGCACCACGGTCTCCGGAGTGCACCCGACCCTCAGCGTCGCGATGTCGGTGGGCGAGTATGTGCAGGCCCCAGGCCTACAACTCGGTTTCGCGGTGTGGCGGATGGAAGACGACGGCAGCCTGACGCTCGTCGAGGCTGAAATGGTGCCACAGACCGACGGCACCACCACCTACGCGGTCGGCTGGGCCCTGGCCCACGCCGCCGAGTATCGGTGGCGCGCCAGGGCCGTGATCAACGGAGCGTTCGGCCCGTGGTCGAACGTCTCCACGTTCCGCACCCCGGCGCCCCCCCCCACCGCCGCCTCCACCCGGCCCGCCGGTGCCATCGGACCCGCAGGCCCGATACCGGGCGGTCTTCGAATCAGATTGGAGCCCGGCGACGCATCCGCAGGACTATCCCGACAACGCGCACTACTCGCCGCTGATCGGGGCAACGCACCTGGCCACTACGACGTTCTGGCAGGGCGGCATGCTCGCCTCCACCGGGATCGAGCGGATGGCCGAAGAAGGCAGTCAATCACCGCTGGATGCAGAGATGGCCGCCGCGATCGCGAGTGGCGTCGCGGAGTTCCTGTTCCGCGGCGGCGGCCTGGCTCCCACCCCCGGGGTCGAGGCGGTGGAATTCGACGTGACCACGGCGTTTCCCTACGTCACCCTGGTGAGCATGATCGCACCGAGCCCCGACTGGTTCGTGGGGGTCAATGGCTTGCCGCTGATCGCAAACGGCCAGTGGCGAGACGAGGTAATCGTGCCGCTCTTCCCCTGGGACGCCGGGACCGACAACGGCGCGACCTACGATTCGGCCGATGCGGATGCCGCGCCGGCGACACCGGTCTCCCCGCTGCTAGGTCCACCGGTCGCGGTCAACGGCACCGTGGCGCCATTCGGCCGGTTCATCTTCCGGCGTCTCAACTAGGGGACCGGCCGGAACTCAAAAGTCCACGCGGCGTCGTACCCATCTGGGCAGACACTTCACGGCCAACATGACCACACGCCAGATAGACGGGACGTAGGCTACCGGGCGCCCACCGTCGATCGCCTTGAGCGTGGCCGCGGCGGCGGCAGGCGGGTCAGCCGCGAATGGCGGTTCTTTCAAGCCTTCCGTCATGGCGGTGCGGACGAACCCCGGTTTCACCGCGACCGTACGGAGTCCTCGAGACCGGTATGTGACGTCCAGACCATCCAGGTAATACGACAGACCGGCCTTTGCGGCGCCGTAGAGGATGACCGGTTTGCGTGCGCGGTCGCCGGCCACGGAGCTGAACACGCACAACACGCCGCCGCCCATCGCCAGTAGCCTCACGCGCGCGTGCTCACAGAATTCGATCGTGTTCGTAAAGTCGACCGTCAGCACCCGGTGACGGAGGTCCGCGTCCTGCTCGAGCGCCTCTTGGGTGCCGAACAGGCCGGCCGTGACGACCACCGCGTCGAACCGGCCCAGAGTGGCGGTCGCCGCATCGAGCGCGGCCCCGAAACCATCCGGATGCTCGAGGTCACAGACCGCCACTCCGACCTCTGTCGATGCGCCGCGAATGCGCAGGTCGGCGGCCTGCCCTTCCAGCGTGTCCAGACGTCGCCCCAGCAGGAAGAGTTCGTCACCGCGCTCGGCCATGAGCCGCGCGAGGGCGCGGCCCATCCCCTGTGTCGCGCCCAGGAACACCACCTTCATGCGGGATCTCCGAACAAACGGACCGACAGCGCACTCTTGAGCGCCAGGTCCGGGTCCCAGGTTCGCCGCACCCGAAGCCAGTCATCGAGTCGCGGTTCCATGGCGCGAAAGTGCTCCGCCCGCGTCAGCGCGTCCTTGGCGAGGTAGACCCGCCCACCTTCACCGGCGACAAAGTCGTTGAGCGCATTAACCACCGACTGGGTGTGGTCTCGAATCGGCAGATCGATCGCCATGGACAGTCCCTTCATGGGAAACGAGATCATGCCCTTACCCTCGGCGCGAAAATCCTTCAACACGCACAGGAGCGGCGTGGCCCGCATCCGTTCGAGAATGTCGAACACCTTGACGCACCCGGCTCGCCCAGACCGGGGTGGCAGCACCGCCTGGTATTGCGTGAATCCCCGGCGGCCGTAGAGTCGATTGAATCGCCCGACGACATCCAATGGATAGAAGAACGACTCCGGATGCACGATACCGCGAGTGATCTTCGATCGTCCCCAGTACCGCACCATATTGAGCGACCTGACGGTCGCCCCCGAGAGGACCGGACACACCAGCGGCACCGAAAACGTCCGCTTCGGCACTGGAGGCGACACTGGAGCCGTGCTCGGATCGGCGGCCCGCCCTCGCTCCAGGATTCCCCGGCCGCGGCTCTTCCCCCGGCTGGACAGGTCGGCCCACGCCACCGTGTAGGGCCACTGGGCACTGGCGCCTTGTAATGCATCGATGAGTGAGTCAAGATCACCAAAGCGCTCCGACTCCGCCTGGATCCAGGGTGACGCCGCCGGTCGCAGGCGCAGCTCCACCTCGAGAACGTGGCCGGTGAGTCCCAGTCCCCCCAGCGTCGCTCGAAACAGCTCTGGTTCGACATCGTCGGACACATCAAGGATGCGTCCGTCGGCCACGCGTATGCGCAGCGAGCGGACATGCTCGCCGAAACAGCCTTCACTGTGATGACTCTTGCCGTGCACATCGGCCGCGACCATGCCGCCCAGCGTGACCGACTGCGTCCCCGGCGACGACGGGGGACGCCATCCACGGGGCCAGAACAACCGGTTGAGATCGGCCAGCGAGAGACCGGCTTCGGCCCGAACAACCCCTGCGTCGCTATCAAAGGCCAGCACGCGATCGGCCAGCGTGGTCACCGCGACGACGTGGTCGCCCGGAGGCGGCAGCGACGCGTCCCCGTAGGACCGACCCAGGCCGCGAGTCAGGACGGCACCGTCGGTGATCCGCGCAAGGTTCTCGGCGCGCCGCCGTCGTCCGGTCACGACCGGGTGTCGGCCCCATCCCGAGAACTCGGCGACCGTCACGTCAGACATGGGGGCACGCCGCCGCCCACGCGGCAAGCGCTCTTGGCCGAATCCAAGGACGGTCCCACTGATTCGCCTGGCCTGGTAGAGGTGACCGAGTCGTCTGGCCGATCATCAAGGAACATCCGTGTCGAGGTAGGCAGATGACCGCCATTCTACTGCACCCGCTTGTCGTGGCTCGACCGTATCGGGTCGATCGGCAGCCAACGCTGAACCATCGTCATGCTTGAGGACAACGCCGTGTCGAACCTAACCAGATGCTCGTCGATGGTCGTAGC
>JAPYUM010000003.1:6133-15189 GCA_029940535.1 Vicinamibacterales bacterium | reverse complement strand
CGACTACGACCAACGGCTCGGTCAGACGGCGCACGGACTTGGGGTGGTCGTCATGGTGGGCGCGCTCATCTGGGGCGCCACACGCTGCGGGTGGCATGGAGCGGCCACGGCCGACCAGAAGCACGACCACGTTGGATCGACGGATGAGCTGCTCCTACGACGACGCTTCGACCTCGCGTTCGCGGCGGTCGCGGATCACCTTGGCCGGGACACCGGCCGCAATCTGAAACGGCGGAATCTCACCGCGTACCACCGCGCCGGCACCAATGATGGCATCTCGCCCCACTCTGGCCCCATCTGATACCACAACGTGCGCGCCGAGCCAGACGTTGTCGTCGACCTCGATCCCGTCCGCCACGCGCCCCTGATCCAGGACCGGGATGTCCGTCCGATCGTGCAGATGGTCCCCGCCGACCAGGTAGGTATAGGCAGCCACCAGCGTGTTCTTTCCCAGACGGACGTGCCCGCCGGAGAAGATCTCGCAATTGAAGCCGATGTTCGCGCGATCGTCGATTTCGATGTCGCCATTCTTGCAGCTGATGATGGTGTTGCGGCCGATGAACACCCCGTCGCCTATCGTGATGCCGTAGTTGTTCGCGCCTTTCGCATCGAGCACGCACTGGTCGTCGATATGCACGTCATCGCCGATACGGATCTTGTGCGGGTGTCGCAGCACGATGCCGTGTCCGAACGTCACGTTACGACCCACTCGGCCGAGCAGTCGCGGGTACAGTTTCATGCGAAGAAACAGGCCCAGGGCCCCCGGCAACGCCATGCAGAGCAGCGTGATTGACTCGTACCGGATCAGCGGCCAGAGCCCGGGTTGCCCAATGATCAGGCTCGCGTACTTCTGTAGCTTGGATTGACCGGCGCCAAAAAGCTCGTCTTGAATGACGGTGATCTGTCGGTCAGTACTGTCGCCCGCGGTGGGCCCTGTGGCGACGGACGAAGAAGACTCTGGACGGGTCACTGAGGTGAGCCGTCAGTATACCACGCACGTGATATCCTCTTTCGTTACTTCAGGTTCGGGGCATGACCACCGAAGACGAGCACGCTCGCTGCGGTCGGTCTGGACTCAGTCTGAACCGCGTCCGGAGGGGACCGAGCGGTCGAGAGACGAGGCATGATCACCAAGGATGTACAGATGGGCGATGGGGTCGAGATTCGACACCCTGATCTGGTCAATCTGTACGGGTGCCACATCGGCGAGTCCACGAAGATCGGCACGTTCGTCGAGATTCAGAAGGACGCGCGGGTCGGCCGGCGCTGCAAGATCTCTTCACACACGTTCATTTGCTCCGGTGTCACCATCGAGGACGAGGTCTTCGTCGGCCACGGCGTGATGTTCACCAACGACCTCTACCCTCGAGCCACGAGGGACGACGGCGGACTGCAGTCCGAGCAGGACTGGCGACAGATTGAGACCAGGGTCTGCGAGGGCGCCTCCATCGGCAGCAATGCGACCATCCTCGCCGGGGTCACCATCGGGGCGCGAGCCATCGTCGGCGCCGGTGCCGTCGTCACCCGTAGCGTGGCGGCGCATACCATCGTGGCCGGCGTGCCAGCGCGTGTGGTGGGCGACGCGCGTTCGACCGCCCCACACCGCGAACCGGTGGAGTCACCGCGATCATGATCGGGATCGGCGTGATCGGATACGGATACTGGGGACCCAACCTGGTCCGTAACTTCGCCGAGACACCGGGCTCGCGGGTGGTGGCGGTCAGCGACCTCAGTGCAGAGCGGCTCGAACGGGTGGCTCACCGCTATCCCGGCGTTGGGACCACGACCGACGCCGACGCGCTTATCGCAAACCGGGCGGTGGACGCGGTGGTCATCGCAACCCCGGTGGCGACGCACTTCGATCTGGCCATGCGGGCGCTCGCCGCCGGCAAGCACGTCTGGGTCGAGAAACCGCTCGCCGCCACCAGCGACGAAGCTCGGCAACTCCGGGACGAGGCGGCCGCGCGTCGTCGGGTCCTGATGGTGGACCACACGTTCGTCTATACCGGCGCCGTCCGGAAGATCGGCGCGTTGGTGCGAGCCGGAGCCCTCGGCGACCTCTACTACTACGACTCGGTCCGGGTGAACCTAGGTCTGTTCCAGTCCGACGTCGATGTCATGTGGGACCTGGCCGTACACGATCTGTCCATCATGGACTACGTGCTCGACGCGCGGCCACGGGCCGTGTCAGCCATTGGAAGCGCGCACGTACCGGGACGCACCGCGAACGTGGCGTATCTCACGTGTCTCTTCGAAGACAGCCTGATCGCGCATTTCCACGTCAACTGGCTGGCGCCGGTCAAAGTGCGACGGACGCTGATTGGCGGCGACAAGCAGATGATCGTGTTCGACGACCTGGAGCCCAGCGAAAAGGTGCGGGTCTACGACAAGGGCATCACGGTCGACCCGGGGCTGGAGGGTCGACACGAAATGCTCGTCAGCTATCGCACCGGCGACATGTGGGCACCCCAACTCGACGCCACGGAGGCGCTGTCAGGAGCGGCTCGCGATTTCCTCGGCTCGATCGACACGGGGGACGAACCGGTCACCAACAGCGCGGTCGGTCTCCGGGTGGTTCGGATTCTGGAGGCGGCCACCAAATCGATGCACCACCAGGGACAACTCATCGAACTGGACCTCACCGAGGCGGGCGAATGATCCCAATGGTCGACCTGCAGGCGCAGTACGCGGCCATCAAGGATGAGATCGACACAGCGGTCCTGGGCGTTCTCGCCAGCGGACGTTTCGCGCTGGGGCCCGAGGTCGCCGCATTCGAAACCGAGTTCGCCGACTATTGCGGTACGAAGCACGCCGTGGCCGTCAGCTCGGGCACCAGCGCCCTGCATCTCGCGCTGCTGGCAGCCGGCGTGGGGCCAGGCGACGAAGTGATCACCGTGCCCTACACCTTTGTCGCGACGGTCGCCGCCATCCGCTATGTCGGGGCGACCCCGGTGTTCGTGGACATCGAGCCGCGTGGCTGCACCATGGACGTGGAACAAGTCGCCGCCGTCATCACGTCGCGCACCAAGGCGATCGTGCCGGTCCATCTCTATGGTCAATCGGCCGATCTAGACCCGCTCATTGCGCTGGCTCACGAACACGGTCTGGTGTTGGTGGAAGACGCCGCGCAAGCGCACGGCGCCGAGTATCGCGGACGCCCGGTGGGCGGGCTGGGCGCGCTGGGCTGCTTCAGCTTCTATCCGGGCAAGAACCTTGGCGCGTACGGTGAGGGAGGCATCGTCGTCACCAACGACGAGACCCACGCCGACGCCATGCGCTCGTTGCGCAATTGGGGCGAGGACACGCGCTACCATCACACGCGCCTGGGTTTCAACTACCGGATGGACGGCATTCAGGGCGCGATTCTTCGGGTGAAACTGCGTCACCTCCCCACCTGGAACGACGCCCGGAGACGGATTGCCGCGACCTACGATCGACTGCTCGAAGGCGCCGCCATCACAACGCCAACGGTGCTGTCCCACGGAACGCATGTCTATCATCTCTATGCGGTCCGATCCTCGCGGCGCGATGCCCTGCATGATGCGCTGGAGGCCGCCGGCATCCAAAGCGGACTGCATTACCCCATTCCAGTGCACTTGCAACCGGCGCACGCGGACCTGGGCAAGGGTATCGGCGACTTCCCCATGGCCGAGGCGGCCGCCGGCAGCACCCTAACCTTGCCGATCTACCCCGAGTTGCCTGACGGGGTGCCGGCCCAGGTCACCGAAGTCGTGCGGCAGACGCTGGCCGACTGAGCGCCCGTGTCCTCTGCAGAACCTTCGGGGATCGGTCGCACCACTCGCATCTGTCGCATTGGGGTCGAACCGACGTATCGACCTGACTGGTTCGATGCCGACGCTGGCGCTCATGTGCCACTGCCTCCCGACGATGTCACGGCGGGTCTGACGACCCTCCCGGGCCAATCGCTCGTCTGGGCCGAGACCGACGCGGGACGGACCGCGCTCGTCACGCTGGATGCCGGCGAGCCGCACATCCGATACGACTGGTCGAGCTGGAAACAGTATGTGCTCGGTGAGCGCTACCGAACGCTCGCGCGACCGCTGTATACCTATCTCCCGTTTCACTATCACCGCGTGCCCGGCCCGGTGCGACGCGTGATCGCCAAGCTGTTGCTGGCACCACAGGCGCCGACGGGCGAGACGGGACGCGACTTTCCCGGTTTTCCCATTGAACAGGGCTTCGAATTGCTCGCGCACGTGTGGGGTCGCGTCAAGCCGGACGAGACCCCCGGCCACGCGAATGAGCCGGATCTCCCGTCACCGAGCTCGGTCGTGCTGACCCATGACATCGACACCGCGGAGGGCTTCCCGTGGGTGCAGCGCATGGCCGAGATGGAACTGGCCCACGGACTCCCGTCCGTCTGGCATGTGGTGGGACGGGGAGAGCCACCGGACTACGCGGTCCTCGACTGGCTGGTCGAGCGGGGATGCACGATCGGGCTTCACGGATACAATCACGACAACAAGATCGCCTTCCTCCCGGCGGACCAGATCCGCCGACGACTCGACGCCTGCCGCCCGCTGATCGAGCGCTACGACATGCAGTGCTTCCGCTCACCGTCCTGGTTTCGCAGCGACACGCTGTTCGACGTCGTGAAGGACTATGTGACCGTGGACTACAGCCGGCTGGATACGGACCGGTCGTGTCCCGGTGGCATCGGCGGCTGTTTGTGGACGAAGCCGTTCACCCTGGGCGGACTGACGCACGTGCCGACGACCATCCCGTTCGAGGACCCACTCTACTGGGGCCACGACGCGGAACAGCTCGTCGACTTCTGGCGCCCCAAGATCGCCTGGCTCCGCGGCTGCGGCGGCGGCATCGTCGTCAACACGCATCCCGACCCCCAGTTCAGCGGCAATGCTAGAATGCTTCGCGCCTACGATCAGCTCTTGGATGTCCTTGCGGCGACCTAGCCTTCTGTGCAACCTCAGCAGTACCGGCAGCTCGCGGAAACAGAAGATCGCCACTGGTGGCACCGGTCACGCCAGACGCTGACCGCCCGATACCTCGACCGAATGGCACTCGGCGACCATGCTAGGATTCTGGATGTCGGATGCGGGGCTGGGGGCACGACACGACTTCTGCTGCGATACGGGTCGGTGGTTGGTCTCGACCGATCAGAACGCTCGCTGGCACACGCCCGTCGCAAAGCGCCGGACGCGACGCTCGTCCAGGGCGACGCCAACCAGCTCGGCACGTTGTTCGCACCCGCCTCGTTCGACCTCATCACCTTCTTCAACGTCCTCCACCATCAGTGGATGAGGGACGACCAGGCAATCATCGACGGGGCGGCCCGGCTGTTGCGGCCCGGCGGCCATCTGCTGCTGACCGAGCCGGCGTTCCAACTCCTGTGGCGACGCCATGATCGATTGGACATGGGCAAGCGCCGGTATCGGATGTGCGATTTTCGACAGTTTTTCCAGCGGGCAGGACTGGCCTACACAACCGGACAGTATTTCAACGCGCTGGCGGTGCCGGCGTGCCTGGTCCTGGCGCTCAGCGACAAGATGGGATCGCGCCCAAATGACGCCGACGATTACAGCGACGAGGAGCACAACCAGGCGGCGGAAATGGCGGTGCCCGGCGCACCGCTCAACGAGGCGTTGCGTCGATACATGGGTCTGGAGTCGCGGCTGCTCGGCGCGGTCCCGATTCCACTTGGAGTCACGTTGTTGGCCGTGGCTCGCAAATAGCTGACACCGGTCCATACTCTCCACACATGCCCAGACCTGACATTTCACTCGTGTCGCCCGCCTACCGCGAGTCGAAGAATCTCCCGGTGCTCTACGACCGCATCGCGGCGGTCATGGAGAAACTGGGACGAACCTGGGAGTGGATCATCGTCGATGACCACTCGCCGGATGAGACGTTCGAGGTCGTCACCGAACTGGCCACCCGCGACCCGCGGGTGCGCGGCGTGCGTCTCGCCCGCAACTACAGTTCGCACACCGCGATTACCTGCGGACTGCACCACGCCCGTGGCACGTGCGCCGTGGTGCTGGCGGCCGACCTGCAAGACCCGCCGGAGGTGATCCCGGAATTGTTGGTCCCGTGGGAAGCGGGCGCCCAGGTGGTCTGGGCGGTCAGGGGCAAGCGACTCGGGGAGAAACGGCGGACCTTGTTCTTCGCCAAGCTGTTCTACTTCTTCGTGCGGAACTTCGTCGGGATGAAGGAGATGCCGGCCACCGGCGCCGATTTCTTCCTCCTCGACCGCCGCGCCATCGACGGCTTCTGTCAGTTCGGAGAAACGAACGTGCATGTCCTGGCGCTCATCACCTGGATGGGATTCCGCCAGGAGACGATCGTCTACACCAAGCAGGCCAGACTGCACGGCGAGTCGGCGTTCAATTTCGAGAAGCGGATGCAACTCGTGCTGGACTGCGTCACGTCGTTCACCACCAGACCGATCCGGGCCATGGGGTTGGTCGGCTTCGTGGTGGCGCTGGCCGGCTTCGTGCTGGCCGGCCGCATCATCTGGGAAGCGTTTGTCCTCGAGCAGGGCCCGCCCGAAGGGTATGCCTCGCTGATGGTGGCGCTGCTCGTCATTGGCGGGGTCCAGATGCTGATGATGGCGGTCCTCGGCGAGTATCTCTGGCGCGCGCTCGACGAAGCCCGGCGCCGGCCGCGGTTCCTGATCGAGGCGCACGTTGGCCGGGATCCGGCACTGTCCGAGGCGGCGCCAGCAGCGGTATCGCCAGCGGTTTCGCCACCCGTGCCCCTCCCACAACCCGGCCGCGCCTCAGAAACGTAGACCATGGGCCGGCCAGCACGCTGGCGTGAAGCGGTCGCCGTGACAGCCCTGGCCGCGGCGGTTGCGGCCCTGATGACCTACCCCGCCATCCTGAATATGGAGGAGGCGGGGCGTGTCGACAGCCCCGACGCACGCTGGGCCATCTGGAATGTGGCCTGGGTCGCCCACGCCCTCACCACGGACCCGTTCGGCCTCTATCAGACGAACATCTTCCACCCCTACTCCGACACCCTGGTCTTCGCCGAGGCGAATCTGGTCGCCGGCCTGCTCGCTGTACCGGTATACCTGGCGACCGGGAGCGCGTTCGTGGCGCACAACAGCGTGCTGCTGATCGCGTTCATGTTGTCATTCCTCGGGATGTACGCATTGGCCCGCTCGCTGACCGGCAGCCCGGCCGCCTCTATCGCGCCCGCGATCGCGTTCGCCTGCTGCCCCTACATCTTCGCCAGGGTGCCGCACATCTCGCTACAACTGATGGGGGGGCTGCCGCTGTCGCTCCTGGCCCTGCATCGACTGGTGGACCAGCGAACGGCTGGACGCGCGGTCACGTTGGGCGTAGTCCTGGCTACTCAGGCGCTGGCCACAGGCTATTACGGCATCTTCGCGGGACTGAGCGTCGGGCTCGGCGTCCTCTTCTTCGGGATCACGCGCGGGCTCTGGCGCGAACGCGCTTATTGGGTCACCTGCGCCGGTGCCGCTACCGTCGCCGTCCTCCTCGTCTTGCCATTTTTCTTGCCGTACATCGAGCTACAGCGTGACACCGGCTTCGCCCGGTCCCTCGACGAGGCTCGGACCTATTCCGCCGACTGGCGGGCCTACTTCGCCTCGTCGGCCTGGGCCCATCGCTGGATGTTGCCGCTGCTCGAAAGCTGGCGCGAGGTGCTGTTTCCCGGATTCCTGGTCACCATCGGCGCCGCTGTCGGAGCCTGGGCGCTGACAACGCGCGGGACGCGCCCCCAGCGCGAGATCGGAGCCTATTACGCACTCCTAGCCACACTGGCCGTCTGGCTCTCGTTCGGACCCCAGGCGGGGCTCTACACGGTGCTCTACGAGGCCCTCCCGGTCATGTCGCTGATCAGGGCGCCCGCGCGAGCTGCGGTTCTGATACCGCTGTCTCTGGCGATGCTCACCGCGCTCGGCCTGACGGTGCTGGGCTCGGGGTGGAACCGACAGCGGCGGCAGGTCGTGGGCGCCGCCGCGGCGATACTCGTCACCGTCGAACTGGTTGAACTTCCGATCCAGTGGTACCCCGCTCCCGACGCGTCCCAAGCCTATCGTCTGCTCGCGCAGCTGCCAGACGGACCGGTGCTGGAGTTGCCGTTCTATGACGCCGAGGACGGCTTCGAATGGCACACCGGCTATCTGCTCGCGTCGACCCGACACTGGAAGCCGATCGTCAACGGATACGGCGACTTCTTTCCGACCCAGTTCGTGGCCGACGCCCCGGTGCTGGCCGGGTTTCCGTCACCGGAGTCCTTCGCGCGGATCGAGCAGATGGACGTCCGATACGTACTCGTGCATTTCGACCTGCGCGGGTCCCCTGATCGAACCGGATGGGCGGCTCGCGTCGCGCCGTACCGATCATCCCTCGATCCAGTGTACGAGGGCACCGATGCCGCCCTCTACGAGATTGTCCGGCCGTGAGGAAAGATCTTGTACCCTGCTGCTGAGCGTTTGAGGATGCGGTCGGGCGCCGGATGAGGCACACCAAAGGTGGGAAGGATGTCCCCGTCCTGCCCTCAGATCCCGGCCCACCAGGAGTAGCCCAACTCCGTCCCGGCGGCACCGAGGCCCTTCCCGACGGGCTCCAACGTGTCCGTCACCGTGACGCGCGAGAGGTACTTGATGCTCTTGTAGCCAAGCTGCCGCGCCACGCGCAGCCGCACCGGTGCGCCATGGGGGGCGGAATGTACTCGCCGTTCATCCCGTAGGCCAGGTATGTTTGCGGATGCAGCGCGTCAGCCATGTCGAAGCTATCCCAAGAATCGTCGAACGGGAAAAACACGACGTAACGGGCCCGCGGATCGACACCCACCAGGTCCAGCATGTATGAGAGTCTGACGCCGGTCCACTGGGCAATGAACGCCCCCCCCCTCCTCGCACGCTTGATGTGTGATTTGCGTGTGCGACGAGCATCCCTTCAGGTCAGCGAGAGAGAAGGCCGAGGGGCGATCCACCAGGCGCTGGGACGCATAGCTCAGCGTTTCGCCGACGCCGTAGAGCCCGCCATGGTCCGGCGGGATGAGGCCGTAATGATCGGCCAGACGAATCGCTCCGACCAGTC
>JAPYUM010000003.1:0-6033 GCA_029940535.1 Vicinamibacterales bacterium | reverse complement strand
TGGTCCGGCGGGATGAGGCCGTAATGATCGGCCAGACGAATCGCTCCGACCAGTCTAGCCCGCGTCACGGCAGACCGGACTCATCTCCGCGGCGTCGGTCAGGTCCCGCTCCCGCTCGACGTTGGTCAGGTTGCGTCCGATCCGCGCGCACACCTCGTCGCGAAACCGCACGAAACTCTCCTCCGCCTCTTCGACGGGAACGCGTTGCTCGCGGGTGCGCACGGCCAGTTGCTGCCCAGGGAGGTATTGCACAACCGCAGATCGGTGGCGCTGGCCATCACCAGGGCTTGCCCAGCGACCAGAGTCCCGCCTGCAGCGCGGGCGCCAGTGTGCCATCGACGGCATGACCGTAGGACACGAACGCGTCGTATGCCATTGGCTGCCTCCCCCTTCGAGCCATTATGTCTCTCGTTGCGCACCCCGGTTCACGTAAGATCCACCTGGTACCCGGCTTCGCGACGACCGGCACGACTCGCACGATCGGCTGAACGTGCTGCCCCTGGCCGTTATCCAGCCGAAGCGAGACGAGACTCGAAAGGAGTTGTTCCCATGCGCACCGGCATCACACCAGTCGCCGTGGCCTGCATCGCCGTCACCAGCGCGTTACTCGTCCCCCCGACCGCGACGGCCCAGGTCGATCGGGTCGCCGACCCAGAGTGGACGACACCACGCACGGCGGACGGCCAACCGGACCTCCAGGGTCTGTGGGGGAACAAGACCATCACCCCAACCGAGCGTCCCGAGTCGGCCGGGGGACGAGCCTACCTCACTGATGAAGAGATGGCGGCGGCCAATCGCCAGCGGGTCCAGTCCTTGCGGGACCAGGACGCCGCGCCGGCGCAGCGCACGTCTGCCGGCGGTCAACTGGGCGCCTACGGAAGCTACTGGCTCGATTCGGGAGACACCGTCCTATCGACCGGGCAAACCTCGCTGATCGTCGATCCGCCGGACGGACGGGCACCGATCAAATCGTGGGCGTCCGACACCAAGGCCTACTATCTCGCGCATGAAGGCGAACACTATCAATACCTGAGCACCCTGGATCGGTGCTTGTCGCGCGGTGTCCCAGGCTCGATGCTCCCGGCCGGCTACAACAATACGCACCGTATCGTGCAGACGCCTGACCACATCGTCCTTCAGCACGAGATGGTCCACGACCTGCGGATCATCCCGTTGTCCGACCATCCCCACATCGACGAACGGATCGGCCTCTGGATGGGTGACGCGCGCGCGCACTGGGAGGACGAGGTCCTCGTAGTGGAAACGCGGAACTTTCACAACCGGGGCTGGATTGCAACGAGTGGAGCCGGGCGGCGCCTGAAGGGCATTCTGACGACCAGCGCGATGCACGTCGTCGAGCGATACGAACGGGTGTCAGAGAGCACGATCATGTGGACGGTCACCGTCGAGGATCCGAATGTCTACACGGACCAGTGGACCATCTCGACACCGCTCACGGCCGAGCCCGATTACGTGATCTATGAGTACGCGTGCCACGAGGGCAACTACGCCATCCCGAACATCCTCGCCGGCGCCCGGATGGAAGAAGCTGCCGCGGATGCCGGCACGCAGGAGTCGCGGTAGCAGGCTCGCCGGTCGGGCACCTACTCGTCGGTCTTCGGCTCGTAGTACTGCCGGTAATCTCTGACCTTGCCGTGCCGGGCCAGCCACCCGCCAAACGGTCCCATCCACCGCAGGAGAAAGTCGTTCATCGCCCCCAACTCGGTCAGCTCGATCAGGTTGCCGTCGACGTCCTTCACGAAGAAGAACGACTGGCCGCCGTTCGGCGACTGCTCCGGCTCGCTGACGATGTCGACGCCCTTGCTGACCAGGTAATCGTGCCACCTGCGGGTGTTCCGCACGTTGAAGCAGATGTGGGTCAGCCCCGCCCGGTTCCACGGGACCTCGATCGCTGGCTGGTCTGGTCGAAATTCAAAAATCTCGAGCACCGCGCCGCCCGGAACGCGTATCCACCCGATCTTGCAGGTCGGCTGCTCGGCGTCGACACCGAAGAAGGACCGCAACCGCTCCGCCGGAACCTCGGACACCCCCACGAGCGGACACCCAAAGACGTCCCAGTAGAAACGCACCGCCCGATTGAGGTCGGCAACGGTGATCCCGGTATGGCTGAACGATCGCACTCGCACAGGGAAGACTCCTTGAAGGCGCGAGACCGCGGCTACGACACGCGGGCTCGCTGATCGCCAGTCTCGGCCGCCACCCGCAACTCCGTCCCCTTGATGTGGTCGGCCACGCGGAGCGCCTGCGCCGCGATGGTCAGGCCAGGGTTGACGGCGGCGGACGATGGAAAGAACGACGCATCGACCACGAACAGGTTCTCGATGTCGTGCGAACGGCAGTACGGGTCGAGCACCGACGCCGCTGGGTCGGTGCCGAAACAGGCAGTGCCGCATTGATGGGTCGTGTTTCCGGTGTTAGGGGAGTGGACATATTGAAACCGGAGTCCCAGCTTGCGCAGCATCTTCCGGACCTCGCGTACGAGGCGGTCGTGGGCCACGACGTTGGTGGGGCGATAGTCGAGGTGGATGCGCCCCGCCCCATCGACGGTCACCCGATTGTCGGGGCGTGGGAGATCCTCCGTCATCGCCAGCCAGTCGAACCCCCGCGCCACCCAATAGTCAAAAAACCATCCCGGCACCCACGGCACGACGGTCTGCGCCATCACCCCGTGCGTACGACCTTGTGACTGGATTTGCCCGAGGGGATACCCGCCGTCCGGTCCACGCAGGTAGAAGTCATTGATGGCGACCGTCTTCTGAAACACCGTCGGATTGCGGCGAAAGGGATGGTGGCCCGCCATCATCGTCGACAGATGAGCCATGTAGCGGCGGCCCACCCACCCCGATGAGTTCGCCAATCCGGCCGGGTGTCGGTCCGTGGCCGAACGCAGCAGCAGTGCCGCAGAGGTCACGGCCCCGCAACAGACCGCTACGAGGGGCGCCTCGACGCGACGGCGCTCTCCGTGACGGTCGACCTCGACCCCCTCAATCCGATCGCCGGACGGGGTGGTCACCAGTCGCAGCGCGTGCGCCGATGTCCACAGCGTGACGTTCGCCAGCGCGTCCAACGGCCGGACACAGCAGACGTCGGCGTCACTTTTCGCGTCGAGCTGACAGGGGAACGAATTGCAGGTATCGCACAGCACGCACCCGGCTGGTTCGCCAATACCACGCAGCCCGAGCGGCAAGTGTGACGGATGCAGCCCCTGCGCACGAATCTGTTCAACGTAGCGTGCCACGGTATCGGCGTGCGGCACGGGCGCGTACGGGAACGCGCCTCGCGGCGGGTCTGTTGGGTCCTCTCCAGCCTCGCCGTGCACGTGATACAACCGTTCAGCTCGCTCGTAGTACGGCACCAGCGTCTCGTAGTCGATCGGCCAGGCCGGCGACACGCCGTCGACATGCGTGATCTCACCGAAGTCCTCACGGCGGAGGCGATACAAGACGCTCCCCCAGAACTTGGTGTTACCGCCGACGCAATAGTGCGTGTATGGGGTGAACGGCTTGCCGGCCCCGTCAAACCAAGTCTCATCCGCGCGGTAGCGCAGATCCTTCCAGACCGACGCGGGGTCCCAGTTCTCCGGTTCCCGGGGCACGAAGTCGCCACGTTCGAGGAGCAGAATCTCCGCTCCCGTGTCCGCCAGCGCGTGGGCGAGTGTCCCGCCTCCTGCCCCGCTCCCAATGATGATGATGTCGTAACGCTGGCTGGTCATTTACCTGGACGGGGCTGCGCCCCGAACCCCACGCGGGCCCGCGAGGCGCGCATTATCGCGCGCCTGACGTACTTCCGACGCTTGGTGGCCCGCGGTCAGCATGGAGCATCGACCGTGGCGTAGATCTGGTCCATGAGGCGTTGGTCGGCGAGGGCGGCGTCGATGCTCATCTCCGGGGCTCGTCCGGTGCGAATCGCGTCGACAAAATCCCGATACATCGCCTGATAGCCGCGCATGTCGCGAAAACCGGGGAGGATCATTCGCCGCCCGCCGACACCGCGCACGAACACGAACGCACCATTCGACTCGAACGTGATGATCCCGTCACGCCCAAACAGTTTCGAGAGCCGCACCCCACGGAGGAGGGAGGGGACTTCGCGCGAGTAGTACAGTGCCCCGGCGGCACCATTGTCGTATCGAAACGCCACGAGCATGCTCTTGGCGCGCCGATCCGGCCCTTCGCGCGACGGCGGGGGCCGGAAACCGCGCGCCTCCGTGATCGCCGGCCCGAGGCTGTTGGCGATATGCAGCCAATGGATGCCCTCCTCGAAGAAGGCATCTCCGCCGGCCATGCCCTCATCGTTCCGCCAGTCGTCCGCTGGTTTGAGCCGCGTCATAAGCGTGGTGAAGTGGGCGAGCACGAGATCCCCGATGACGCCCTCGCGGAGCAGTCCTCGCAAGCAGATCGCGAGCGGCTTGTAGTGGTCGTTCTCGCCCACCAGCAGCACGCGGCCCGAGTCGGACCGGGCCGCCTGCACCCGCAGGTAGTCGTCGGTCCGCGGGTACGCCGGTTTCTCGACCAGCACATGTTTGCCGGCGGAGAGCGCCCGTAGAGTGAGTTCGAGATGAAAACGCGGCGGCACCGCGATGACCACGGCATCCACGGCAGGGTCGTCGATCGCCGCCCCGTAGCTATCGTAGCTGCCCACGCCGAGGTAGCGACGACAAAACGCCTCCGCTTTCTCCCGGTCGCGGCTCGCATAGCTGCAGACCACGTCATCTCGCAGCCGCTTCACATGTCGGCTGTGGACCCCGGTGATGAAGCCGCACCCCAGGAAGGCCAGGTGCACCGGGTCCGAGGTCGGCCGGGATCGCGCTGTCGCCGTCGGTCTCATCCGTGGGCCCGCGTCAGGAGTCCAGCTCAACCGTCACGGTGCACCCCAGCAACCGCCGGTCGGTTGACCCCGGCTCCACCTCGGCCGGCACGAACCCGCCGTCTGGCGCGACGGAGACCGGGATGAGCCCTGGACCGCCGTCCACGACCGCGACGACCACCTCACTCGTCTCCCAGGCCGCCAGCACGAGGGTCTGGGTCTGCTCCCCCGCGGTCACGACAATCCGGTTGTCGGCGCCACCATTTCGGATTCGCACCCGCATGGTCGCAGCATCGGCCGGCGAGATGAGCAGCTCGCTGACATGCGCTCCCTGCACCCAGTTGGTCTCGGATTCGACGAACGTATTCAGGTCCATGAACAGCATATACGCCCCCACCCGCTCGCCGATCGGCTTCACCGCACGAACACGGCCGACATCGCCACGTTGCGCGCTGGGGGCCAGCTCGCGCGGGACCAGGGCCACCGCGGTCACGGTCCGGGCCAATTCCGCGCTCGTCGCCCCGATCCGAAGCGATCGGAGGTCCACCGGCAGGTCCACCGGTACGACGGCTGGATTCGTCGCGCGTCCGTGGGCTCGGGCCACCACGCCCGCCGTCCGATCGTAGGACACGAAGACATGCCCGTCGACCATCTGACGTTCAGCAAACCAGACCAGCAGATCATAGCGACCGGCGGGCAGGTCGAATGGCTGTGTCAGGCGACCGGGGTCCGTGCTCTCAGCATCGACCTGGAGTTCCAGTGTGGTCCGCTCAAACAGCTCGGCGTCGCTCAGCCAATGCCCACGGCCGCCCCCAGCCGCGTAGCCGAACACATCGAGGCGCTGGTCCGCATAGGCGGCCAGCAGCCGCTGGCGCCCACCGCGCACGGTCGCGTCGGGAACGGTGTCGGGCAACGCCACCGCGGCCAGGACAGTGCCGGCCCCACCAAACAGGAGCGCGGCCAGAACGGCGCTGACGTACGCGCCTGACCCGGTCCGTCGCACCACCAGACGCGTCGTGATCGCCGCGAACACAGCCGCCGCGAGCCAGACCGTGGTCATCGGCAACTGCACGAGAATGTCCGGGTCGATGAAGCTGGGGAGGGTGGCCGTCAGGGGCACCCCAGCCTGGAGCGTTTCCACCAACCGCCCCGTGCCGTCTCGGTCGTTGTACATCAGCATGGCGCCGGGGCGCGCGACCACCGTGA
>JAPYUM010000188.1 GCA_029940535.1 Vicinamibacterales bacterium | reverse complement strand
CCTCGGACGAGTCCCCCTGCCCGGCCGCCGCGGAAACCGCAAACAACATGACCGCGATGGTCAGTCGAACCATGAGTCGCCTCCTATGCGCCACCCCTTTGGGGATGCATTCCAGCTGGTGACAGCGACGGCTCCAACGACGAACGGGGGTCGGATCCCTTGGGGACGCCAACACTTGTACCACGTGCCCTGCGCGCAGAGGTTCGATGGTTCCGGTGCCTTGGAGGCGGGCGTGTGGCGGCCGGCTTCAAGGCGGTGTCGTACACCTGTCCTCACGCACGCGGCGTGGCGGTCACGCGGGCGGTCAGCGGCGCTCTGCCTCGTATCGCTCGCGCAACTCCGGTGACAACGGATAGACGTCGCGGAATCGGTGCATCTGCGAGCGCAACAGCTCGCGTTCGTAGGCCTCGAGCGCGTCGCGAGCGCTGGCGGCGTCGAGCACCGATTGCGCGAGGTCACCGGGGAAGAACAGCGCCCCGCTGTCGTCCGCCACCACGACGTCGCCGGGCAGCACCGTCACCTGCCCGATTCTCACTGGCGCATTCCACTCCACCCCAAGCCAGCTCGTGGTGTGCACGTCGAAAAAGCGGGCTAGCACCGGGAAGCCGGCGAACATGTCGTCCTGCAGCTCGATCAGGTCGCGGCTGCCCCCGTCGATGATGACGCCCCGCACGCCCCGCAGCTTGATACCGAGCGCGCCCATCGCCCCGAACAGATTGTGGCCATCGGCGCCGCCGAGCTCCGCCACCACGATGTCCCCGGGTCGCGCCTCCTCCGCCGCTCGTGCGTAGTACCGACGATCCCAGTCGCCCTCCGCCGCCAGTGTGTCGACGGCGGCGACCAGGTCAGGACGCGGTGGCAGAAAGCGCATGGTGAGCGCCCGCCCGGCGATCCGCTGCCCCGGCTGCGTGCTGGTGAAGCCGCGCACGTAGTTCACGCGATAGTCGCCCAGCGCCCCCCAGATCGACTCGAGCGGCAGACGGGCCAGCGCCTCGAGCTGGGCCTCGGTCACGCTCCCGCGGGCCGGCAGCGCATCCACCACGGGGGAGAACGTCGCCCGGTTGGACCGCAGCCCGGCCGGGGGCACTACCTCGGCCTCGGCGGCGGCCGGTTCGCCGGGCTGTGCGCCCGCCGTGGCCCCCCAGCCGAGCGCGCATAGGGTAATCAGTAGTCGTCGCATCGACATCTCCCAGCCGGTTACAGGACACTAGCGCCCGGCGGCGGCCTCCCTCTGCCGGGCGCCGACGAGGATTGTCTCCATCCCGTAGTTCCCCTCGTGGCAGGCGTATTCGAAGACCGGGTCGGGGTTGGCTTGCATCGGCACCTCGTAGGTCCAGGGCCGGCTCCAGGTCGACGGGTCGTTGACCGTCACCTCGTAGAGCAGCACGTGATCGGATTGCCGGGTGAAGCGCTCAACCAGCTCGAGGTCCCCGGTGGAGCCGCCCCGCATGAAGCTGGTCTCCCGCAGGAAGTTCTTCGTCTCGACCACCAGGGTGTCATCCACCCAGCGCCCGCGCGAGTCACCGGCCCAGAGTCGCAGGTCTACGTGCGAGCCGCCGCCAAGCGGAATCACGCGCGTGTTGTGGTTCATCTCGTTGAAGATCACGACCGTGTCCGGCGTCTGGAACAGCTGCATGTTGTTGTTGTAGCCACCGGGCGTCATCGGGGGACCGGAGTTGAATCCAGTGATGCAGCGGGCCTGGAGGCCGTTCAGGCCCAGGTCCTCTACCCACCCCCCGGGCGTCGGTTCGTGGGGCCCCGTGTCCTTCCGCACCTCGGCGAGCGCGTCGCGGCGGCCCTGCGCGTCGGGAGTCAGTGGGGGAATGCGACCATCGGGCGGATCGGTCACCAGCGACGTGCGATTGGTCGAGATGACGGAGAGGCCGCGGTCGAACCAGAAGTTGTTGTAGGACCCGGGGGCGCCATCCTCGCCCCGGTCGACGTTGCCGCTCGGGTCGACTTGCGTCCGTCGGGAGGGGCGGCTCGCCAGGTCGACCGCCCGACCTTCGGCCGCCTGGTTCCGGCTGGCCGCCTCCTCCGCCGTCAGGAACTCTTGGTCGGCCAAATCGCGCGGCCGCTCCATCGGCGTGATGGTGCGGAAGTCCCAGACTCCCTGGAGATCGGGCGCGCCCCAGGGAGTGCGGGGCGGGGCCTGGCCGTTCGCCGGCACCGCGGCGAGCGTCGCGATGGTGAGGGCCGCCAGGTGAGCGGTGAGACGTCGTCGAGTCATCGGACCTCCTCGTAGGAATGCCGCCATTATCGCCCGCCGGGAGGTCCCGTTCACACCGGAACGCGTGAGAGCAGCGCTGTCCGGCGTGAGATAACCTTAGGATGTTACTGCTTGACGAACTTGTCTATCCGCCAGTTCCTGAAGTCCGCGGAGTAGATCGCCCCCTCGCTGTCGACGGCGACGAAGTGCGGGATGTCGAGCTTGCCGGGTATCTTGCCAAACTCACCCAGCACGCCCGTCACCGTGCCGTCCATGTCGACGCGGATGATGCGCGAATTTGGACCGTCGGTCATGTAGAGCGCGTCTTCACTCGCGACATAGTACATGCCCTGGATGACGCCCAGGTCGGTCCATTTGTCCAGAAAGCGGCCCTGCTGATCGAAGATCTGGACGCGCTGGTTCCTGCGGTCCGCCACGTAGACGCGTCCGCGCGAATCGATGGCCACATCGTGCACCAGATCGAACTCGCCGTCCCCAGAGCCCTTGGTACCCCACTGCCCGACATACTCACCGTCTTTGCTGAAATGCACGACGCGTGAATTGACATAGCCGTCCGCGACCAGAAAGTCGCCGTTGGGCAGGAAGCTGAGCGACGACGGCCGGTTGAACGCGTATTTGGCCTCGTTGCTGTTTGCCGGCGAACCCGTGCCGAGGATCATCAGCATCCGGCCCTCCGGTGTCCATTTCATGACCCGGTGGGCCTCCAGATCGACCGTCCAGATATTCCCATCCGGACCCACCCGCAGGCCGTGGGGCTTCCGACCCAGAAACTCCGGCCAGGCCTGCAGGAACCTGCCGGACTTGTCGAATTGAATCACCGGGTGTGGGCCGTCGCTGAACACCCACACGTTGTCGTCGTGGTCAACATCCACCCCGGTGACCTCGCCGAAGTTCCATCCCGCCGGAAGCTGAGCCCAGCCCTCCACGACGCGATACGGCAATGGCGGTGCGGACTGCATCTGGCCGCACAGGCAGATGTAGGAGGCGGTCAGCAGAGTGAGGCGCTTCATGCGCGTGCCTTTCTTGGGCGGGGATGCGACCGTCGCGTCCGTGCTAGTCGGTCGCGCCCAGCTCCCGCAAGAGTTCGGCGATATCGGGTCGCGTCGTCTGGGCGCCGTTGCTGCCGGGGACCGTCTGCCGGGATTCCGCCAGGTGCAGCGGGGTCTGGTCGCGGCCGTTCGGGGCGTTCACGTCGGCGCCGCGTTCGACCAGTTGGCGGATGACACCGCCGAAGCCACGACGCACCGCGTCGTGGAGTGGCGTGCTGCCGTTGCCGCTGGGCAGGTTCACGTCCACCCCCAGATCCAGCATCGCGGTGGCCAGGTGGATGACCATCGCCTCTTCGTCGGCCAGGTCCATCTTCTGCGGGACATCGACCTGGTTGCGGCGGTCTTCGGCCGTGTTGCCCGGCATCCCCATGGCGGCCTGTACGGTCGTCATCCCGTTGCCCGGCACGTTGAACGGGTCGGCGCCAGCGTCGATGAGCTGGTGGAGGATCTCCGGTTCGCCATACCGCGCGGCCAGCCATACCGCGTTGGCGCCGACGTACTGGTGTCGCAGACTGAAGTCGCCGCTGAAACGCCGGCCCGGAGTGCCCCGTTCGACCAGGGCATCGATCTCCGCGCCGTGGTCGATCAGCGACGCCATCAGTGCGACCTGACTACGCAACACCGCCGCATGCAGCGCCGTGTAGCCGGCCTCGGACTGGTTCGGGTCGGCGCCCGCCTGCAGGAGGAAGATGCCCAGCGGACCATGTCCGCTATGGGCGGCGATGACGAGCGCGGAGGTGCCGGCGGCGGCGGTGTCGTCGACATCGGCGCCGGCCTCGATCAACGCGCGGGCGGTCTCGATGTCACCGTTTCGCGCCACGAACAGCAGCGCCGTCGATCCGCCGTGCGCCATCTCGAAGTTGCCGCTCGGGTTGGTGTTGCCGGCGGTGTTCTCAAGCTGGTGCCAGACCGTGCTACGGGTATGGACGTCGGCACCCGCCTCGGCCAATCGGGTGACGACGACGGCATGGCGCTGCGCGGCCGCCCACATCAGCGCGGTCTGTCCCCGCTCGAGCTCTGCGGCGTTCGGGTCCGCGCCCGCCCGCAGCAGGGCGTCGACCGTCGCGACGTCGCCGGACCGGGCGGCAGCCATCAGCGGCGTCTCGCCCATCGCCAGTGCGGCGTCCGGTTCGGCGCCGACCTCGAGAAGGCGGGCCACCATCTCATCGCTCCCGGTGCTGGCGGCTAGCCACAGCGGCGTCGCGCCGAGATTGTTCGCCACGTTGACCGCCGCGCCGCCCTCGATGAGCAACCCGGCCGCCCGGAGGTCGTTGCGATGCGCGGCCCAGTGTAGGGCTGTCGCGCCGTCTCCCTGGGGCTCGTCGAGGTCGGTGTCGACGCCCACCAGCGCCTGCAGCGTGCGATGGTCGCCCGTCCGCGTCGCGTCGATGACCGGCTGGGCGGAGACATCAGACGCCGTGGTCAGGAGCGCGCCGACCACGGCAAGCGGTACAAGCTTGAGATGCATGCGCCTATCCTACCGCCTGTCAGGTCGATCCTCCAGGCCACGGTCGGCACTTGGCTGCGAAGCCGGGCACGCCAACATCACGACGACCTCACGGTACTTGCGGAGTACGCCGGTGCGACTGGCGCAGGCGCTGGAGCGGATGGAAGCGTCAGCCGTGACCGTCGTTGACGCGGATGATCAGCCGCACCTCGCTGAGGTGCGGCTGACAGCGCATTGAACCTCCTACCCGCCAGCGGCACGATAGATACGTCACCGTTCCTGATCGGTCCACACGACTCAGCGT
>JAPYUM010000187.1 GCA_029940535.1 Vicinamibacterales bacterium | reverse complement strand
GGCTGTGACCGAGGAAGCAACGCCGTCCAGACGGGCACCTCGGCAGGAAACTAGGAGTGGGAGGCTATGCGGGGGTGGTCCTGGTCGGCATCCGTGTCGGCGTCTGAGGCTTTCTTGCGGGTGGCACGCTCGCGAGCCGCCTCGAAATCAGTCACATCGGAACGCGAGCGGATCTGCGTAAAGCGGCGATAGTAGTCGGCGGCCGACACCAGCGAGGTGACGACGACGACCCACAGGGCGACATTGCCGAGCACGAAGAAGCCCTGCAGGTTCTCACGCCCAAGGATGAGCAGGAGAATGGCCACCACCTGGGACATCATCTTGACTTTGCCCAGTGGGGACGCGGGAATCGTGATGCCGCGCGAGTAGGCCACGCTGCGCAACACCGTGACCCCGAGTTCCCGTCCCAGGATCACCGCGACCATCCACGCCGGCGCCAACTCCATCTGCACCAGTGACACCAGCGCCGCCGTGATGAGCAGCTTGTCAGCCAGTGGATCCATCAACTGGCCAAAGGTCGTGACCTGCTTCCGGCGACGGGCCAGGAAACCGTCCAGCCAGTCCGTCAACGCCGCGAGACCGAAAATGGCGGCGCCGACCAGTTCCTTCCCGTCGAATTTCGTCAGGAGGACGACGACGAGGAGGGGAATGAGAAAAATGCGAGCCAGGGTGAGGCTGTTAGGCAGGTTCATCCGGCCTTCTCCGCGCGGTCGACTCATTCGTGAGGCACCATTCTACAATTGCGATGGGTCCGGAACAACCGGCCCGCACTGCCCGCGCGGGCTGGCCCCGCGCGCATTTGTTACAATCCGGCGGTCATGAAGGCAGTCATTCTCGCGGGTGGGTTCGGCACCCGGCTTCGCCCGCTCACACTCGACACCCCGAAACCGATCGTGCCTATTTTTGATCGGCCGTTTCTCTACTACCAGACCGATCTCCTGCGTCAGGTGCCGGAAATCGACGAAGTCATTCTGAGCCTCAACTATCGACCGGACCGGATTGAAGCCCGGGTCGGCCGCGGGGCCGACGCCGGGTTGCCGGTTCGGTATGTCGTGGAACCAGAGCCCCTGGGCACTGGCGGGGCCATCAAGTATGCGTCGCGTGGGATCGACGACACCATCCTGGTGTTGAACGGCGACGTCCTGACGACGATCGATCTCCAGGCGGTCGTGCGGACCCATCGCGAACGTCACGCCCAGGCCACGATCGTGCTGACCCCGGTGGAGAATCCGTCGGCGTACGGATTGGTAGAAACCGACGACCAGGGCAACGTACGCCGCTTTCTGGAGAAGCCGGATCCGGAGGACATTACCTGCAACACCATCAACGCCGGCATCTACCTCCTGGAACCGGAGACCTTCGACCGCATTCCCGACGACACGCCGTGGTCCATCGAGCGCCAGTACTTCCCGTCGCTGGTGGAGCGCTCAGAGACGTTCGTCGCGTATGTCGACCGCGGCTACTGGCTCGACATTGGCACGCCGGCCGCCTACGTGCAGGCCCATCGCGATCTGATGAGGCACCGATGTCCGGTTGGCCCGTTCGCCAGCGATCACGCCGCGCCGGTGCACAAGGCGGGTCCGTGCGACGTCGCGCCGGACGCGCAGTTCGAGGGCCCGTGTTTTCTCGCGGCCGGCAGCGTGGTGGGTCCCGCGGCGCGGATTGGCCCCGAGACGGTGCTCGGTCCAGGCTGCCACGTTGGGGCCGGCGCGGTCGTTGAACAGACCATCTTGTGGCGCGACACGTTCGTCGATGCCGAGTGCGTCGTACGCGACGCCATCTTGGGCGAGCGCTGTCGGCTCGACCACCATGCGGAGATCGGGCCCGGCGTCATTTTGGGAAGCGACTCCACGATCAGCGCTCACAGCCGGGTGCCTGGAACACGATAGCCGATGTCATTCGATCCCAGCGTTTTCAAAGCTTACGATGTGCGTGGTCTCTATCCGGAGGAAGTGAACGAGACGCTCGCCGAGCAGATCGGACGCGCGTTCGTCGCCTACACCGGGGCCCGTCGCATCGCCGTCAGTCGCGACATGCGGCTCTCGTCGCCCACCCTCACCAAAGCGTTCATCGAGGGCGCGCTGACTCAGGGCGCGGATGTCGTCGACATCGGTCTCAACGGTACCGATCAGATGTATTTCGCGGTGGCCCGCGACGACCACGATGGTGGGGCCCAAATCACCGCGTCGCATAATCCCGGCCAATACAACGGCATCAAGCTCGTCGGACGCCAGGCGCTCCCACTCAGTGGCGACGCCGGCATCTCGGACATTCGCGACATGTTGCTGACGGATGCGATTCCGGCCCCGGCCGCCTCGCGCGGTCGCTACTCCGAAGCGGACGTGTTCGAGGACTACATCGAGCACGTGTTGACGTTCATCGACCTCGGATCGATCAAGCCATTCTCGCTGGTGCTCGATGCCGGGTGCGGGATGGCCGGCCAGGTGGCGCCGGCGCTCTTCGACCGTCTGCCCTGCCGGACGACACGACTGTGTTTCACGGTGGACGGGTCCTTCCCCACCCACGAAGCGAACCCCTTGATCGAGGAGAACCGACGGGACATCGTTGACGCCGTCCGGGCCGAGTCGGCCGATGCCGGTATCGCGTGGGACGGTGACGCCGACCGCTGCTTCTTCATTGACGGCGGCGGCGAATTCATCTCAGGCGATTTCATCACGGCGCTCCTGGCCGAGGCGTTCCTACGGAAGACGCCGGGCGCGAAAATCCTGTACGACGTGCGGGCCAGTTGGGCCGTCAAGGACACGGTCGGTGCGCATGGGGGCGAGGCCCTGATGAATCGGGTCGGTCACGCCTTCTTCAAGAAGCGCATGCGTGACGAGAACGCCGTGTTCGGCGGCGAGGTCACCGGCCACTACTATTTCCGCGACTACTTCTACGCCGACAACGGCTTCATTCCGGCACTCCTGCTTCTCGAATTGATGTCGGTGCGGGGCGAATCGCTCAGCGACCTGTTGGCGCCGTTGCGTGCGCGCTATTTCATCTCGGGTGAGATCAACACGACGCTGGAGGACCAAGGGGCCGTCCCGGACAAGCTCGCCGCGATTGCAGCCCGCTACGCGGACGGGACGGTGTACAGGATGGACGGGGTGTCGGTGGAGTACCCGACCTGGCACTTCAATGTCCGGCCCTCGAACACGGAGCCGTTGCTCCGCCTCAACCTCGAGGGGTCGACCCAGGCAGAGATGGAGTCGCGGCGAGACGAGATTCTCGACCTGATCAGGACGTAACCCCTACCTCGGGCCAGATACTCAGGGCCTGCCGCAGCGCAATAACCTGAGCGGTGTGATAGCCGTTGTGGTCGAGCAAAATGAGGGCTGCCCGCAGCGTGTGATGGTGTGCCTGCTCGGCGGTGGGGACGTTCGCGTAGAGATCGACGTTCGGATCTTCGACCATGCCGGCCATCTTCTCGGTGGCGTCGAGCAGGCGGCGGTTGCTCGTTGACCACACTTCGGCCGAGGGCGGCTGCGGACTCTTCGGCCAGTAGCCGTCGGGCCAGGGCAGGGCCTTGTAGTCGGCACGCTGGCAGTAGGCGATGAGATCCTCCGCTGCTAACCGCATGTGCTCGACCTGCTGCCATGCCGTATGACGGTGGCCCGCGACCTGTCGGCCCGCGAGGTCCGTCGGGAAGCCTTCGAGGGCCGCGGAGAGTCCAGCCTGAGCCTGACTATGACGAAGTTGGCGAGCGAGGGTCTCTCGTAGCTGGGAGGTGTCCATGACCACAGCATATCTGGAACGCAGCACCAGGTCTTCCGACGAGGCGCCCGAGGTGGACGGCGTTGCTTCCTCGGTCACATGCCGCCTGCATGTTCCCTCGTCGCGCCTTGCCACACAGACGTCTCGTCAGAAAACCCCCGACGGACGTTTTTCAGCAGACTGCTAGGGTTCCGGGGGCAGGCGCTCCGGCGACCGGCGTCCCTCGTGGCACATGTAGCACTGCGTCTGGGCGGACTCAGGCATGAAGCGCGGATAGACGGGGAACATCCCGTTCATCCTGGCCACCATGGCGTGCGCTGGTCTGGTCGACGCGGACCAGCGCTCGCTGGCGGTGAAGTGATGCACTGCGTCGCTGAGACGGAGAAGTCGTGCGAGAGAACCCGTTGTCGGGTTTCTAGTCGTATGTGTCGGACGTGCGGTGCGGCGGTCGTGGGCCGCAGACGGAACGGATTCTGCTCGGACCGGTGTCGCCCGTCACACCGACGGACTGACTTCCTTCGGCGTATCCTGCCGGACGATCCGGGGCGGGCCGAGTAGCCCGCCCCGCAGATTCTTTCTCGACTTCATATCGGTAGTGCCCGGCCCGGCGTGTGGCGAGCGTCGGGTCGGGCAACACCTTCAGCGCAACGTCCCGGTCGAGCTTGGTGTCGCGGGCCTGATACACCTCGCCCATGCCGCCCTGACCGATCAGGCCGGTGACGCTGTAGGGGCCAAGGGTGGTGCCGGGGCGGCTGTGTGAACTCAGCGGTCAGATCGGTGGTGCCCGATGACCCGCACACCGCAAGAGATCGCCCACGAGATGGCGCAGGCCGCCTGCGGTCCAATCGAGGACTTCGGCGCCCTCATCAACGACGACGGTCGCGACAAGCTGTTCCAGCAACTGGTCCACCGCCTCACCGCCGACGCTGGAGAGACCTGCGGCAGCGAGCAGGAAGATCAGATCATCGAGCTGTTCAGAGAGCGCCTCGGCGGGGACTTTGAGACGTGGCTCGCCTACGACAACCAGCGGGCCACGGGGGCGGTCATTCGTGAGGCATCAGACGACGGCGAGGCATGGTCAGCGGCCGGCGAGGCTGGCCCGGAAGACGTGAAGCTAGACCAGGCGTTTGTGTCGATCGTGCAAGCCGCGCTGGACGGCGGCTGGCAGCCCGTGGACCCAGAATGACGAGGGACGACACGACACCGGAACGACGGACTCAGGAAACGGTGCGCCTGCCCTCGCACGCGGTGGTCGAAGTGTCGGCACCCGTGGTATCTGGCGTATCAGTGGCGTGGGAAACGCTACCGGCTCTGCCTGGACCGG
>JAPYUM010000186.1 GCA_029940535.1 Vicinamibacterales bacterium | reverse complement strand
CTGCTCCACGAACGCCGACTCGGTGTCGAACTGGGCGCACAACTCGAATGACGACCCGGTGAGGGTTCGATACTCATAGCGCGCAGCCGTGACAGGGTCTCGAAAGTCGGTGGGCTCGCCATCGGTCGCCACCAACGGGTCCAGCGACTCCGGCAGCCCACCCTGACGCGTCCAGTACAAATCGACCGTCTCGGCGATCCGACGCAGGTCCTCGACCCGCCGCTCGTCGATGCGGCGACTCCTTTCCGCGCTGGGCGACCCGGCTCCTCGCAATCCCAGCGTGACGGCGACCCCGACCGCCACAACCGCGACGACACCGACAACGGTTGGCCGCGACCAGCCCGTCACGGCCGCTGCTCCACTTCATCGCGGCGCAGATCTGACAGGTAGTACCAAAACGCGGTCCCGGCGATACCACCCACCGTGAGCACTTTGAGCAAGAATCGGGCCGTCAACTCGCCTCCCAGCACGCTGAATACGAGGTTGGCCACGTCGCCGATGAGCAGCGCCGCCGCCACGAACAGGGTCATGTAGGTCAGCCACCGCCGGACTTTCGAACCACGCTTCGCCGGGTCCGCCGCCAGTTCTCGGCCCACCCGCCGTGAGAGTGCTAGAAAGATTGGGAACGCGACGATCAAGTAGGCGACCGACCATCTGATCGCCTGCCGGGCAAACTCGGGGGCGAGTTGTAGCGCCGCTGGATCCGAAAATGTCTGGTTGATGAGTTGGAAGCAGAGGCGGCCCAAACTGAAGGCGCTGGTGTAGAGCGTGGCGAACAGCAGCAGATACATGAAGGCCTCGCGGGCCGACAGATACGGCTGGGGCCGGGGCACCGGAATCGGGAACTCCACCTCGGCGTAACTCGCGAGCGCGCCCTGGACATCGGCGCCCCCCCAACCCGCGCCCCGAAGCACCTCTTCGATCCGATCGCGTGTCGCACCCTGCGCTAGACCGTCTTTGACGAAACGTTTGAGTTCCTCGTTCAATGCCATGGTTCCTCCTGCCGCGACGGACCGTCTAGGTGGGGCCGTCCAGTTTGCGGGTGACCGTGCGGACAACCTCGACCGCCTGCTCGAGTTCAGCGCCCGCCATGCCCTGGGTGACCGATGCGGCCCACTCCTCACCGATCGCCGTCAACCGGGCCTCCACCCGTGCTCCTTTGGACGTCAGCCGCAGCAGCGGCGACCGCGCGTGGTCAGGGTTCGGGTCAAGGCGCAGGATGCCGTCCTTCGCCAACAGGTCCGCCACGCGTTGCACACTCTGCCGCGACATGCCCATCCGCCGCGCGATCTGCGGTACGGTGCGCGTCGCTTCCGCCACCGCGCCAATTACCTGCCAGCGGGCCTGGGTCTGGCCTACCGGGGCAGTCAATGTCGCGCCGTGACGCAGCAGGGCGCCGTTGAGCCGGAAGACTTCGAGCACCAGTTGACGGAGCGCGGCGGCGCCTCGGGTGCGGGTCATGCGTCCTCACGCAGGGTGTGAGAAGGAGACCGTCGGTAGAGGCTAATCAACATAACGACAACATATAACCATCTTGACAGTATATTGTCAATCAAGATCAACAACCAACATTCGCTTGCCCTGCCATCCTCCGATCCTCCGGCTCCGCGAGGTAAACATGCTCGCGCTCGAGGTCGTCAACGGACCAGAATAGAGATGTGAACAGTCCCGTCACGGTGAGGAGCACACCCTTGGGCAACGTATTCGGAACACGGACTCGGTGGTTGGCGGTTGTGGTGACGGCCGTATTCGCCGTCGTGGCGGGCATGACCGCCACCGTCACCGGGGCGACGGAAAACTGGCCGCAGTGGCGCGGCCCACACCTCGACGGCACGACCACCGAGACCGGTCTACCCACCACCTGGAGCGCGACCGAGCACGTTGCGTGGACACTCGAGGTGTCGGACGGTTCGTGGACCGGGGCGACACCGATCGTCTGGGAGGACACCATCTTCCTCAACGTGTCGTATCTGGAGCGAAGCGCTGGCGGCGGCGGATTTGGCGGTCGGGGGCGGGGTCGCGGACGGCGACGGGACGGCGGCGGGCGAGGCCGGCAAGACGACGGTGGCGATCAATTCCAGGGCGGAAGCGCCCCCCCACCCGTGGCGCCGGCGGCTCGAGCCGAGACCCAGGCTGCGCAGACCGCGAGTCAGCGAGTGGAACTATGGAGGGTGAATCGTCGCGACGGGTCGGTGGTCTGGAAGCGACATCTCAGCGACAACGACCGCCAGCAACGCAAGCAGAACATGTCGTCTCCCTCGCCCGTGACAGACGGCGAGCACGTCTGGGTGATGACCGGGACCGGATGGCTACGGGCCTTCGATTTCGACGGCAACGAGCTATGGTCGCGCAACATCTCGGACGACTACTGGAGTTTTGGTCTCAACTGGGGATTCGCGTCCTCGCCGCTGCTGCATGAGGATGCCTTGTATGTCCAGGTGCTCCACGGTATGCGCACGGACGACCCTTCGTATGTCCTGCGCATTGACAAGATGACCGGTGAGACGGTCTGGATGGTCGAGCGTCCCACCGACGCGCAGCGCGAATCACCCGACTCGTACGCGACACCCGCCCTGCTGCAATACGACGGCATGACCGAGATTGTCCTCACGGGTGGTGACGTGGTCACGGGGCACGACCCCGAGACCGGCGCCGAATTGTGGCGCTCGGACGGTCTGAACCCGCGGAACAATGGGGCCTACCGGATCATCGCGTCGCCCCTGATCGTCGGCGACGTCATCATCGCGCCCACCCGCGTGCGACCGATGCTGGCGCTGCAGGCCGGCGGCCGCGGAGACATCACGGCGTCGCACCGCCTGTGGTCGTTCGACGACGGCCCCGACGTGCCGACCCCGGTCTCGGACGGACAGTTGCTCTATGTCGTGCAGGACAACGGCGTGGTGCACGCCGTCGACATGGCCACTGGCGAGACGGTGTACGCGGACCAGCGGATTGAACCGGGCACCTACAGCGCCTCACCAATCCTCGCCGACGGCAAGATCTACGCAACCAGCGAAGACGGGGTGACAACCGTGTACCGGGCCGGGCGCGAATTCGAAGTAATGGCCACGAACTCGTTACCCGGCTACACGCTGAGCACGCCGTCGGTCTCGCACGGCCACCTCTACATTCGGGCCGGAAGCACCCTCTACGCGATCGGCGGACAGGGGAACTAGACGGTGACTGACGCTCGTCCTGCGAGGTCTACGATTCGGACAGCGCGAAGAGTTCGCTGATGCTGTTGATGAACAGCGTGCCGTTGGCCGCGATCGGAGCGCCGTAGATGGCACTCCCGAGATTGGGTTCGGCGAGTCTCTCCAACTCGCGGCCCGCCCGCAGCACCGCCACGTCGCCGTCCTCGTCACCCAGATAGACCTTGCCGTCGGCGACCAGCGGTGAGCCCCAGACCGCGGCGAAGGTGTCATACACCCACACCTCGTCCCCGGTAGCGGCGTCGAGACAGTGCAGGTAGCCGCTGAAGTCGGCGACGTAGAGCAGTCCAGCGTCGATGGCGACCGTGGACAGCGACCGACGGATGTTCTCCGTCCGCCACACGAGTCCCGACTCGCTGATGTCGCCGCGCTGTGTCCCATCGATGGCGTGGAGGCGGCCAGCGCCCTCGCCACTCTCCGGGTCCTGTCCGTTGGCGATGAAGACCGTATCGTTCCAGATCACCGGGGTGGCAATGACGTTGTTCCGCGTCAGGGGCCACTCTGCCTCGATCGGATTGGTGTCGAACTCCCAGAGGGTCGCGCCATCGGCGACATCGAAGCCGCGCACCCAACCGTCGCCCTGGCCGATGACCACCTGGGCCACCCCGCCGATCTCGGCCACGGCCGGAGACGACCACTGGCCGTGCAGAATCCATTCCCCGACCGGCGCGGCCCGCCACACGAGGTCTCCGGTGTGTCTGTTCAGCGCGATGAGGTCCGGAGCCTCCGGCGACGGCACGTATCCGTCTTCGTCCTGACCGTTGGAGGTGTTGACGATGACCAGATCGCCATACACGGCCGGGGCGCTACTGCTCATGTTGTGGGGAAACACGCCAAGTTCCCCGATCATGTCGTAGGTCCAGACCACGTCGGCATCGGTCCGGCCGTCCCGCACCTCTCCGGTGAACGGTCCATCGTTCTCCGTATCGAGAAAACCGTCGGTGTCGAGCGCGACGACCTCGCCGCGATTGCTGACGTAGAAGAGCCGGTCGCCGTGGACACTGGGCGACGAGCAGACCCCCTGGAAGGGCCAGTCGTTCGCCTCGCCGGCAGACAGCTTGTCGTGCGCCATCTGCCACAGGAAGGCGCCGTCTGACTCGCGGAACGCCATGAGGATGCCCTTGTCCTCGACGACGTCCGGATCGCGTGGATGGTCGTTGTTGGTGCCGACGAAGACCGTGCCGTCGGCGACGACCGGATTGCCCGAAGTCATCGCCCCCAGAGCCGCCACCCACTTCACGTTGGTGCCAGCGGCCACATCCCAATCGGCCGGGACCCCGGTCTCGACCGAGACCATATTGCGGGACAGTGTTCCGCCCCACATCGGCCAATCGTCGCCAGCGACCACCACCGCCGACGGCAGGCCGGAGACCGCCAACGCGGCGACCAGGGCCGAGAGCCGTTTCACCACAGGTCCGTGCGCTCGCTCGTCCTACTTGGCTGCGGCCGCGTCCTCGGCGCGTCCACCAGAGAGAATGCCCTCCATACCCGTATTGCCTTCGTGACACGCATACTCGTAGATCAGGTCGGACATCTGCGTGAACGGGAAGTTGACCGTCCACGGCCGCGTATACATGGTGGGGTCAGTGACCTCGACCTCGTATTCGAGCGTGCCCGGGGCCACCCGGGTGAAGCGCTCCACGAGCGTCAGCCCTTCGCCCGAACCTTGGTGTGAGCTGAATACGGACCAGGGCTGCAGGGCACTCACGCGACCATCCAGGTTCGCGGTCTCGACCACCAGCGTGTCGCCTTCCCAGTGCCCACGCGACAACCCGTTCCATTGGGTGATCTTGTCGGAGACCTGCGGGCGCCCGTCCAGCGGCACCACGCGAACTTCGTGGACCTGTTC
>JAPYUM010000185.1 GCA_029940535.1 Vicinamibacterales bacterium | reverse complement strand
ATGTGGTGCCGCGAGGCGTCGAACACAAGCCCAGGGCGGAGCACGAGTGCCATGTCCTGGTCATCGAACCACGCGGTGTCGTCAACACCGGTGAGGCGGGTGGGCCACAGACCGCCGACAACGACGTATGGATATAGATCCGCGACCCGTGGTCGTCTTCGACGTCGGCGGTGTGCTGGTCAAACTCGGCGGCATGGCGAAGTTCGTCAAGTGGGCCGGCCAGAACCCGGAGCAGATCAAGACGCGCTGGTTGTCATTCGACGCCGTCAAGAAGTTCGAGTCTGGGCGACTGTCGTTCGGAGTGTTCGCGTCGGCCGTGATTCAGGAGTTTGGACTTTCGATAGGAGCGGACGAGTTGCACGCGGAGATGACCTCGTGGATGGGAGAGCTCTGTGACGGCGCGCAGGACATCGTGGCGGCGAGCTGGTCCCACTGTCGGGTCGCGTGCTTGTGCAACGCGAACGAAGTTCAATGGTCCAAGGTTCGTGATGACCTTGGGCTGGGCCAGTGGTTTTCCCACCAGTTCGTGTCCCACGAAATAGGGTTGGTCAAGCCAGACCCCGAAATCCACCTCCATGTCGAGCGCGAACTGGAGGCGTCACAGCGGCAGATCTCGTTCTTTGATGACAGCGTCCCAAACGTGGAGGGAGCGAAAAGGGCGGGTTGGAACGCCTATTACGTGAGAGGGACGGGAGAACTGCGGGCTCGACTGTCCGAGCTCAAGTACCTGCGACCACCCTGGCCGGCCGCGCCCGACCCGGGCGCCGTCGAACAAGAGTTCAGGCGGCGACTGGGTGTGGCGTGAGCCAGTGCATTAGTCGCTACGTAGGGCCAGGATCGGGTCAATCTGGCTGGCCCGGCGCGCGGGCAATATCACGGCAAACATGGCGACGACGGTCAGCACCAGCGGGACCGTGATGAACGCCACCGGGTCCCATTGCTCGACTTCGAACAGAAAACTGGCGAGGAAGCGCGTGAGTCCCGACGCCGAGGCGAGTCCCACGACGACGCCTACCACCACGAGTCGCATGCCCTGCGTGACCACCATCTTCCACACCTGACCGGTCTCGGCCCCCAGCGCCGGCCTGATGCCGATCTCCTGCGTTCGCTGTTCGACCGAGTAGGCCATCAATCCGTAGATGCCGATGGCGGCCAGCAACAACGCAGAACCGCCGAACAGTGACATCAGCAACATGTTGAAGCGCTGTCGCGAGGTGGATCGCGAGACGACATCGTCCATGGTCGAGATGTCCGAGACGGGTAGCCCGCTAGCCAGTTCCAGCTCCTCCTGAATCGCTTCGCTCAGTCCCTGGGGATTGCCCTGGGTGCGCACGATCCATCCCATGGCGGATACCTCGAGGTTCAGGGCATTGACGGCGTCGGGGAGTTGTCCCTGCGGCACATACATCACCGGGCGGGGCTCGTTGTTGATCCCGCCGGCCCGGACGTCGCCGACGATGCCGACGATCTGACGTTCTGGTTCGTCAGCGAACTCCTGCATGACTCCGCGTCCGATGGTGATTCGGTCTTGGAGCGGGTCGCCGTCAGGCCAGTACTGTGTGGCCATCGTTTCGTTGATCACCACGACGGGCGGCGCCGCGCTGTTGTCCCGCTCGGTAAAGACTCGACCCCGCCGCACCGGGATCTTGTAGACGTCGAAGAACCCATCCGACCCGGTCGACCAGCCGCCGCCGCCGTGAAACGGACCGTCGTCGAGCGGTCGGCCGGAGACGATGAAGGGGAGGTCGAATCCTCCTTGCAACGGCACGCAACAGGTCGCGGCCGCGTTCTCGACACCCGGTATGGCGCGCACTCGGTCGACACCGTCACGCAACACCTGCTCCACTCCGGCCGCGGAGGCGAACCGGGGGCCGGTCAACGACATGCGCATCGTCAGTACGTTGGTGGCGTCGAACCCGGGGTCAACTGCCGTCAGTGCCAGCGACGTGCGCATGAGCAGCGCCGCGCCGACCAGCAACACCAGGGCGAGCGCGACTTCGGTCACCACCAGCACCGCCCGCGTCCGGTTCTGGCGAAACCCGCTTCCGGTGCGACCGCCGCCCTCTTTGAGCGTGCCGCTCAGATCGGGACGTGACCCCTGCAACGCGGGGAGGAGCCCGAAAAGGATCCCGGTGCCGACGGAGACCGCCAACCCGAACAAGAGGACTCGCCAGTCGGCGGTGACCAACGCGCCGTTCTCACCGATCCGGGGCAGACCGGCGGTGTTCACCGTCAACAACGCGCGGATGCCGACCACGCCCAGGGCGAGCCCGAGCGCACCTCCGGCACCAGCCAGCACCACGCTTTCGGTCAGAAGCTGACGAACGATACGTCCACGCCCGGCGCCAAGGGCGGTCCGGACCGCGATCTCCCGTTTCCGTCCGGTGGCACGCACCAGCAGCAGGCTGGCCACATTGGCACAGGCGATCAGCAACACGAGGCTGACCGCGCCCATGAGCACCAGGAGTGAGGTGCGAACGTTTCGCACGAGGATCTCCTGCAGGGGGACGGCGCCGAAGACGCCATCGTCCCCCAACGCGTCCGGAAACTGCTGCACAAACGCCCCGGAAGCCTGCTCGAGCCCGGCTTGGGCCTGGGGTAGCGTCACGCCCGATTGGAGCCGACCCGCCACCGCGAAGTAGTGGCCCTGGTCGGTCGAGTTCGGGTCGAGTTGAAACGGTGTCCACACGTCGCGCTGCGTCGCGAAGTCCCGGAAGTCGAAGTCGGCACTGACGACGCCAATCACGACATGGGGTTCGGCGCTCAGCGACAAGCTGCGTCCGATTACCTCCGGATCGCGGTCGAACCGCCGCTCCCAGAACTGCTCGCTGATCACGGCCACCCGAGCCCCGTTCGGGAGGTCCTCCTCGCGATCGAAAGCCCGACCCTGCACGATTTGCGCACCGAACAACTGGAAAAAGTCGGCCGACGCCTGTCCCCAGCGGAGCTGCTCTGGGAGGTCGCCGCCCGTATAGTTCAACAGGCCGCTGCGAAATGCGGTGACGTGCTGGAAGAAGTCGGTCTGCCGTCGCCAGAACGCGAACTTCGCGGGTGATCCTACGGGATTCAAACCTTGCGGGGTCTCGACCTGAAATCGAACGATCTCTTCGGAAGCCGGAAACGGCGGCGGTTTCAACAACACCGCGTTGACGACCGAGAAAATCGCGGTCGTGGCGCCGATTCCCAGCGCGAGGGCGGCGAGGGCGGCCAGCGTGAAGCCGGGGCTGCCACGCAGCGCGCGCACCGACAGTTTGAGGTCCTGCAGCAGTGTCTCCATACATTCAGATCCGCGCGCTCAGTATCGAGGTCGGTCAGAGCACGGGTCCTACGTGGATTGGACGATGGACGTCGACCATTGGTTCTCGGTCTATGACCACAGCTACACCCCACGGGTGACGGTATCGAGACCGCTAATTCCCGGCGCTGGCGCGGGTGCCGGTGAACTCCTGGAACGGCGAGAAGCCGGTGGTTGGGGCCTCGGGGGCCCCCTGAATTCCGCCGTCGGCGTCGACCTCTCCGCTCACGGCGAAATCGGCGTTGAACCGTCCGAACAGCCGAAGCTTCATATCAAAGCTGTAGGCATTGCCGTCCCACACGATGTTCTCGGCCGGAATCGCCTGAAGACCGCCGAGTAGCGGGATGTACCACGTGCCGTGGCCGCTCGTGGGCAGGTGGAGGACAGTCGGGAGAGGGTCGGGACCCAGCCGCATGAACTGTTGCGCCATCGGGTGCGTCGCAAGGTCCACGCTGAAGGTCGACCCGGCCGGCAGCGAGGCCAGCAGGGCATCACGTCTCGTTTCATTGGTCGCGGGAGTCGGACTCACGCCCTCGTCGGCGATGAACTCGAACACGTTGAACATCATCTCGTCGGTCGTCTCCAGCCCGAACCCCACCGCCTTGTCTGGATCAGGATTGTTCGGATTCGCGGCCGAGTTGTCGTAGTGCGCGACGATGTCGAGTCGCGTGCCCGCTGGCAAGGGCACAGGCCGTTGTGGGTAATAGAACAGTTGCCAGTCGAAGTCGTACTTGGGCACGTTGATGAGCGACCGGCTTTCGCCGTTCGGATAGTTGGCGATCAGGTCCATGTCGACCCCACGCACGTGCATGTGGGGGAAGAACGAGATGGCGCTGACGTCCTGGTCGATGATGTAGGACGAGCGGACCTCATGGTTGCTGGCGTTGGCCGGGATTTCGAACGACATCGTGCCGCTCAGGGCTGCCATGACCTCCTTCTGCATCTCGCCTTCACCGAAGTACAGCCCGATTTGGGTGCTGTCGGTCTCGGGCGTACCGGCGGGATGGTAGTGGGCGTTGACCCGCCACCGCTGATTCGGATACACCCACCGGCCCATCCCCTCGGGGAATTCGTGTGGGTTGGTGCCCACCGACCAGACCGCGAGCACATCGAAGAAACCGCTCTCGATGCCTCGGTCCTGGGCGCCACCGCTGCTGGTGAAGATCACCGAGTGATGCGTCACCTTGCGGTTGCTGGGACGAACCTCGATCGCTCGGATCCAGCGCTTCTCCGCCAAGTCGAGCGTGTGCGAGAGATCCGGATAGTAGTCTTCGCCCTCCGCCGGGACATTGACTTCGGGCAGGGTCACGATCAGGTCCGGCTCGCCAAGCTGCCAGCCGTCGATGAAGGTCGGCGGCTCCGGCAGGTCGCTCTGGTCGCCACGGGGCGCCCCCGCGTCAACCCACCGGGCAATGGTGTCGATCTCGTCCGGCAACAACCGCGTGTCGTTCTTGAAGAAGCCATGGCGGGCGTCGGCGAACCACGGCGGCATTTCGCCGCTCGTCACCTTGTCCTTGATCCCGCGTGCCCACGGCCGCACTTCGTCGTAGGAGCGCAGCGCCATCGGCGCCAGCTCACCGGGACGGTGGCAGGAGACGCAGTTCTCATAGAGGATCGGAGCCACGTCCCGGGTGAACGTCACCTCGGTCTGGGCCGCCGCCGGCGCGACCAGTCCACCGATGGTCAGGGTCGAGGCCGCGAGCAGGCCGAACACGGCCCCACGGCTGATCTGGCGAGGAAAGGTCGTCATGGAATTCTCCTTGGGTTGCACAGCTACGAGGCTACGG
>JAPYUM010000184.1 GCA_029940535.1 Vicinamibacterales bacterium | reverse complement strand
CGGGGCCAGTTCACCCGGGTGATCCCGCCACCGGTGAGGGTGCCCACCCTCGATTGATCTCGCGAGCAACGATCATCCGTTCCCCGGACGGGCGAGCGAACAAGAGGGCCGGACCTCACGTGCTACACTGGCCGCCGTTTCACCCCACCTCGGCACAGCAGGGTTGGCATCCCAGCGCCCTCCGCGGTCAACGGCAATGGCGAAGAGCTACACGGCGAAAGACATCACTGTACTGGAGGGCCTTGACCCGGTCCGCCGGCGCCCCGGTATGTATATCGGCGGGGTGGGTCCGACCGGGCTGCACCATCTGGTGTGGGAGATTCTCGACAACGCGGTCGACGAGGCCATGAATGGGCACGCCGCTAACATTACGGTGACCCTGCACGCCGACGGCGCCTCGGTGACCATCACCGATGACGGGCGGGGCATACCGGTCGACCTGCACAAGACAAGCAAACGGAGCGCGTTGGAGGTCATTTTCACGACGCTCCACGCCGGGGGCAAGTTTGAGCACGGCACCTACCGTACGGCCGGAGGCTTGCACGGCGTCGGCGCCAGCGTGGTCAACGCGCTGTCAAAAGAGTTGGTCGCCACCTCCCGTCGTGACGGCGCCACCTGGGAACAGCACTTCACACAGGGGAAGCCGGTCGCGAAGCTGAAACGGATGGGCAAAGCTCGCGGCACCGGCACGACCGTGTATTTCCGCCCCGACGCCACGATCTTTCCGAAGACGACCTTTGACGCCAGGTTGATTGCCGAGCGTCTCGAAACCGCCAGCTACCTCCACAAGGGGATCAAGGTGGTGTTCGAGGACGAATCGTCAGGCGAACGGCATCTGTTTCATCACGACGAAGGACTCATCGACTATCTCCGGCATATCCTGGCCGACCGCAACACGCCGGCCGTGCACGCGGCGCCATTCACCGTCGTGCGCGAGCACACGGCCTCCAATACGCGCCTGGACCTGGCACTGCAGTGGACCGAGTCGACCGACGAGCATCTACGCAGCTATGTCAACGGTATTCCGACGGGGTCCGGCGGCACTCATGAGAATGGGTTCCGCGCCGGCCTCGGCCGAGCGATTCGCAACTTCATCGACACCCACGGTCTGGCGCCGAAGGGTGTCACGCTGACCACCGAGGACATCCGGGAGGGGATCACCGGGGTCTTGAGCGTCTTTATCCCGGACCCGCAGTTCCAGGGGCAGACGAAAGAACGGCTCAACAATCCGGAGCTCGGCTCGGTGATCGACGGGTTGGTCCGCCCCGCGCTGGAACACTGGCTGAATCACAACATCAGCGTGGCTGAGGCGATCGTGGCGCGAATCACGCTGGCCGCGCGAGCCCGGGCCGCGAGCCGGGCGGCGCAGCAGGCAGTGACCCGCAAGAGCGCCACGTCGAATCGGTTGAATCTGCCCGGCAAACTCAGCGATTGCACCTCGCCGGGAACGAGGGGGAGCGAGCTGTTCGTGGTGGAGGGCGACTCGGCCGGTGGCTCGGCCAAGCAAGGGCGCGACCGGGTGCACCAGGCGATTCTGCCGCTACGTGGAAAGGTGCTGAACGTCGAGAGCGCGCCACTGGCGAAGGTGCTCGAGAACAAGGAACTGTCCGATCTGGTCACCGCCCTCGGGTGCGGCCTCGGCAAGCAGTTCGAGCTGACCCGACTCCGCTACGACCGGGTCATCATCCTGGCGGATGCCGACGCCGACGGCAACCATATCGCCACGCTGCTCTTGACCTTCCTGTACCGGTATCTGCCCAAGCTGATCGCCAACAACCACGTGTATCTCGGCCAACCGCCGTTGTATCGGATTGACGCCGGCAAGCAGACGTTCTGGGCGTTGGACGACAACCAGCGCAACACGATCCTGGACGACATCACGCAACGCAACGGACGAGTCCGCCCGGAGGTGACCCGCTTCAAGGGCCTGGGTGAGATGATGCCGAAGGTGTTGTGGGAGACCACGATGAACCCCAAGACTCGGCGTCTCCTCCGGGTATCGATCGCCGATCAACTGCGGACCGACCGTGTCATCGCGGACCTGATGGGACGGGATGCCTCAGCGCGATTCCGGTTCATCATGGACCGGGCCGAAGACGCTGACGACCTGGATGTGTAGGTTTCCTGCCGACAGGAACCGCCCCCGCTGTTGCTTCGTCGGAAAACCTGAGAAGGCTACCGTGGCGGGTTTGCCCCCAGCCCCCCGCCCACGATCCGGGTCCCGCCAAGACCGAAGCTCCCCTTGATCTCGGTGTCCATGGACCTGGCTTCGGTCAGCGTAGCGTACGGCCCCATCCACACCAGATAGTGGCCGACGGTCCCCGCGGGCGCCAATACCGACACGGCGCCCCCCAGTCGACGCAGCCGCTCAGCCAATGCCTGCGCGGCAGCCAAGGTGTCGAACTCACCGGCAATCACCCGGTAGGCCGCGTCATCGACAAAACCGGACTCGACCGCCGCGTCCGCGGTGGCGATCGACGCTGCCCCCGAGGCCTCGTTTGGGGTCCGTGACTCTGAGGGCACTACCATGGCCACCCACCAGCCGAGACCGACGCCGGCCGCCACCCCCACCGCCGTCGCCAGCCATCGCTTCGTCTGCGACGACACGCGCCGCGGCTCGTCCGCCACCGCCGGCGATGCGCCGACGCTGATCGGCGCCGTCGGTCTGATCGGCACCGCGGGTTGATGGGTCAGCTCGAGTGCCTCGGCCGCTTCGACCACCAGCGCCTCCTCCACCGTCGGGCTCTGCACGGCGAATCCGGCCTCGAGCGACCGATCGCAGATGTTGTTGATCTGGCGCGGAACGCCCCCGCTGAATTTGTAGACCAAATCCAGCGCACCGGCCGAGAACATCATTTCCCGGTCGCCACGCGCCATCCCGATCCGGAACGCGACATAGCTCTCGACCTCGTCGCGATTGAGCGGACTGAGCGCACACCGACGAGCGATGCGTTGGTTCAACGACCGCATCTCGGGGGTTGCCAGCATCGTCCGGAGCTCTGGCTGCCCCACCAGCAGAATTTGCAACAGCTTCTGCTGATCCGTTTCGAGGGTCGTCAAGACCCGCAACTGCTCGAGCACGGCCGGCTTCAGATTCTGCGCCTCGTCGACGACGGCGAGCGCACTGGCCCCGACGGATGACAGCGACAGCAAGAACCGGTTCAGGGTGTCGACAAGGGTCTGTCGGTCGATATCCTGCATGAGGCGCAAATCGGACACGACACCAAAATCCTGCAGCAACACGCGCAGGAACTCGTCGGCGGTGACGAACGGATCGATGACCAGCGCCGTGAACACGTCGCGATCGAGCAACCCCAGCAGCGCACGGGTGGTGGTGGTCTTGCCCGTGCCGACGTCCCCGGTCAGCAGCAACATCCCCTCGCGACGCCGAACGCCGCGCAGCAACTCTTCGAGCGCCTTCTGATGAATGGCGCTCTTGTACAGAAACTCCGGGTCCGGCGTGGGACTGAACGGTTGGCGGCGGAAACGGTAATAGTCTTCGTACACGGCGGTGACCAGTCAGAGGCCCAGCGGGCACAGTCGACGACGGCGCGCAACCCGTGGCGAACGCCCCGCCGCATTCGGCGTGCGCTTCATCCCAGTTGACGACGTGGCTTGGTGGTCAGCAACTACCCGTATTCTCCCTCATCGCGCCTGATCCTGGCCGTACTTGTCGTGCCAGGCCAGCATCTCGGCGTGACGCCGGGTTTCGCCACGAGGCGGGAGTGGCCTGTACTGGCCGCGCCACTCATATCACTGTTACCATACAAGGATGCTCGCGGCTTCATCGGGCGCACGATGCCCTCTGATGACTGTTTCGGCCCATCGGGCGCACTGCCCCCGATTGTTCGCGGTGCCACCGCGAACATACCGTACGCCCCGTCCACGGTTGTCCGACCGCGGCGGTCGCCGGGGCTGACGCCCGTACCGAGGAATTGTCAACAGTGGGTGGGGCCCCCGGCGACACCACGGCGTCCAATACGATAACGGCGGACATCGGTCGCGAGCGACTGACGCCGTTCGAGTTTCAGCCCCGCACGCGTCTGGTGTTTGGAGCGGGCTCGATCACGCGCCTGGGTGCGATCGCGTCCGAGTTGGGCTTCCGCCGGCCGCTGCTCGTAGCAGACCACGGGCTGCTGGAGGCAGGGCATGTCCACCTGGCGGTACGGCACTTGGCGTCCGCGGGCATCCGCGCGGTGCCGTTTCACGCGTTCGACGTCAACCCCGACACGGAGATGATCGAGACCGGATGCGCGGCGGCACGTCCACACGCGATCGATGCGATCATCGGTCTCGGCGGCGGCAGCTCGATGGACTGCGCCAAGGGCGTCAACTTGCTGCTAACCAACGGCGGCCGGATGGAAGACTACCGAGGCTACGGCAAGGCGACGCGACCGTTGCTGCCGATGATCGGCATTCCGACCACCGCCGGCACCGGCAGCGAGGCGCAGAGCTATGCCGTCATCGCCGATGCCACGACACATGTCAAAATGGCCTGTGGTGACCCAAAGGCGGCATTCCGGGTGGCGATCCTCGATCCGGACCTGACCCTCTCGCAACCGGCCTCGGTCACCGCGACATCGGGTTTCGACGCCCTGGCCCACGCGGTGGAAACGGCCGTCACGACGCGGCGCACCGCGCTGTCGGACTGCTTCGCACGCGAATCCTGGCGTCTGCTGAACGCCCACTATGAGACCGTGCTCGACCACCCGGACGACGTCGACGCCCGGGCCGCCATGCAGCTCGGGGCGTTCTACGCGGGACTGGCCATCGAACAATCGATGCTCGGGGCCGCCCACGCCTGCGCGAATCCGCTCACGGCGCGTTATCAGATCACCCATGGGGTGGCGCTGGCGATCGTGCTGTCGCACGTCGTCCGCTGGAACGGCATCGAGGCGTCGTCGATCTACAGCCGTCTGTTGGGCGACACGCCGAACCCCGATGGCGACGACGCGGCCCACCGATTGGCGGCTCGACTGCGTCATCTGGCCGATCGGGCCGGGCTCCCGTCGCAACTCAGTACCGAGGGGGTCAGCGAGACCGACCTGCCGCAGCTGGCCGATGACGCCGCAGTGCAATGGAC
>JAPYUM010000183.1 GCA_029940535.1 Vicinamibacterales bacterium | reverse complement strand
GGTCCCTCGCGAATCCCGATCGACCGCTGTAGGAAAGTCCGTCACACGTCCTGTGGCGCAGGCCTTCCGGTCTGCGCCACAAATACGTTCTGTGGTCGGATCGAGGCGGGCCGGCTCCCACGTTTCCTTCGGGCCAGCGTCCTAGGGCGTCGTCGGTTCGGCCGTCTCGAGCCACTGTCCGAGCCATTCCAAGACCGTGTCGTGCCACTGCAGGCTGTTGTGTGGCTTGAGCACCCAGTGGTTCTCGTCCGGAAAAAAGAGGAGGCGGCTGGGGATGCCGCGTCGCTGCAGCGCGTTGAACGTGCTGAGGCCTTGCTCCAGGGGCACCCGGTGGTCTTGCTGGCTGTGTATGACCAGCATCGGGGTGCGCCACTCTTCGACCTGATGGACGGGGTTGTGTTTCTCGTGGGCCTCCGGGTTCTTGAAGTACGGGCCGCCGTGTTCCCACTCCGGAAACCACAGCTCTTCTGTCGAGTAGTACATGGACCGCATGTCGAAGAGGCCGTCGTGGTTGACCAGGCAGTTGAACCGGTCGGGCCAGTTCCCGGCAATCCAGTTGACCATGTACCCGCCGTATGAGGCGCCGAGCGCGCAGGCGTTGTCGCCATCCATCCAGGCATAGCGGTCGAGGGCGGCGGCCAAGCCGAGTTGCAGGTCTTCGAGTGGCTTCCCGCCCCAATCGCCGGTGATCGCGTCGGTAAATGCCTGCCCGTACCCCACCGACCCGTGGAAGTCGACCATGACCACGGCGTAGCCCGCCGCGGCGTAACTTTGGGGATTCCATCGATAGTGGAAATGGTTACCGAATGAGCCTTGCGGCCCCCCGTGAATCAGAAACGCCACGGGATAGGTCTGGCCGGCGTCGAATCCGGCCGGTCTCACGATCTGCGCGTAGACGGTGTCGCCGCCGGCGCCGGTGAAGCTGAATTGCTCGTGGTCGCCCAAGGACAGCGCCGACAGTCGCGTTTCGTTGAAGCGTGTAATCTGCTGCACGTCGTCGCCAGTGGCCGTCGCGCTGAAGAACTCGACGGGCGACGTGAGGTGGTCCAGCCCGAAGACCAGCCGGTCATCGGCCAACGCCGGGGCGCCGACATAGCCAAGGTCGTCGAGGAGGGTAGCGACCTCGCCGGTCGACACGTCGATGGTGAACAGCGAGACGTGCCCGAGGTTCTGCGCCGTGGCATACAACGTGTCGCCGTTAGCCGACCAGAGCAGGCCACTGGGCGAGCGGTCCCAGTCTGGCGCGAGCGACCTCGTGGTGCCACTGGGCCACTCTCGTAGCATGATGCGCAGTCGGTCGGCCTCGAAGTCCGGCCGCTCCATGGCCAGATAGGCCAGGGTGCCGCCATCGGGCGAGAACACAGGGGCGGTGTCCCAGGCGGTGTTCCCGTCGGTCAGCGCACGAGGCGGTCGCGACCCGTCAATCGGGCTGACAAACAGGTCGAAGTTCGTCGACCATGGTTCGCCGGCCCCGGCGACCCGTGCCGTCAGCACAATCGCCTGACCGTCTGGCGTGAAGGCGAATTCTTCAGCGCCGCCGAACGGAATCGACGGCGAGTCGGCGTCGAGGTTGGCCATGACATCGATCGGCGCCCCGCCCTCGGACGGCAGGACGAACACATGCGACCGGCGTCCGTCCTCCCAGGTGTCCCAGTGCCGGACGAACACCCCGTCGTAGACCTGGCCGGTGGCCGCGTTCTGCTCCCGTGCGTCGAGACGGGCGGCCGTGCAAGCCAAGTTGCTGCAGTCCACGAACACTTCGATCGAGACCGCCAGGTGCGAGCCGTCTGGCGACACCGTGAGGTTGGCAGCGTCCAGCGGAAGGTCGGTGACCTGCGTCACCTGGCTGTCGCCCAAGTCGAGCCGCCAGACCTGCGACGAGCCTGAGCGTGTGGACAGGAAGTAAAGGTCACCGTCAGGCGACCAGCGCGGATTGAAGTCGCTGGCCGAATCGGTCGTGGCACGACGCGGCTCGTCGCCGGAGACCGCGACCGTCCAGATGTCGGTGCGCCGTCGGTCGGCCTCCAGGTCGAGCTCGCTGACCACGAACGCGATGTCCTGTCCATCCGGCGACACCTGGGGGTCTGACAGACGATCCATGGCGATGAGATCGTCGGTGGTCATCGCTCGCGTCGTCTGGGCGACAACCGGGGCGGCCACGACGAGCGTGACAACCAGCGAGGCCAGTGCCCTCGCGATGATGGCCGCCGATGCGGTCGAGGAAGTTCGGGTCAACGTCATTGATGCCCTCCGTGCTACTGGGAGTCTGCCACACGGGGCGCCTGCCCGTCCGCGTAGAAGCCTGTCCGGCGAGTTCGTGCGGTGGGAGCGGACATCTCGACCTGCGAACCGGTCGACGAGCGTAGCCCTCGTCACCTCGACCGGGGCACAGAGCTCAGTGTGGCGCGCGGCTTTAGCCGTGCGATCGCAGGCCTGAAGGCCTGCGCCACAGGACCTCGATTTACTGTTCGGTGGCGCGTTCGGCTATGAACTCACGCGCCATCCGGCGCGCGCTTTCGCGGATGGCGCGCACGGCGGAGTTGTTGGTGATGGTGGCCCGCGAGACGGCGTCGATGTCGTTTCCGACGGTCATCGGCGCCATCACGCTCTTGCCCCGGAACTGCGCGACAAATTTCGCCGGATCGACCGAAAAATAGCCGAACGGCTCGTTGTGGTACACCATGCTGATGTCGATCAGCGCGCCACCTGGGTCCATCCCCACGAGCATCCAGATCTCACCTTTGTAGCCGCGGACCTTCGGCGCGAAGTCCACGGTAAAGAACCCAAGACCGACCAATTCTTCTTCACCGTTCGGTCCGGTCTTGTACCCGCGGTAGTGGGGCGTCCCGCGGTTGATCCAGCGAAAGGTCTCGGCGCCGGGGAGCGCCTCCCGGAGGTAGTCCTCGTAGCGGGGAATGTCGTCGGTGGCGCGCCACCGCTGGGCGAACGCGGGTGCCGAGGTGATGGCGATCAACAGGGTCAAGGTCGTGGTGACGAGGTCCCTCCTCAGTCGGGCGGTCGTCGTCGCTCTGCGTCTCATCCGTGCGCTCATCCCTTCAGCATTCGTTTCACGGTGCGAGCGAGTCCCTGCGCCAGCACGATCCACAGAGCGAAGCCGACCAGTCCCCAGCCGAAGATGTTGTCGACGGCCACGCCGGCCAGCGCCGTGTCCCGCTCGACGGCGAGCCAGAGCAACGCGAAGACCGCGCCAAGTACCAGCCACGCCTTCGGGTCGGACCCCATACGGTGCATGGTATCGTCATCCGGCAGCCGTGGTTGGACGCGGGTGGTGCAGTAGTTTCCTGGTCCTTCCGGCTGCCGTGTCGACGGATCCCTCAACTATTCCGGCCGCTCGGGAAGCAGCTCCCAGTAGAGGTGCCCGCCTGTGGCCTCGCCGTCGGATACTCGCGGCCGCCCCCCGAGCCGCAGGACGTCGCCATCGAGCTCGTAGAGCCGAACGGCATCGGTCGGCGGGCCGGGCCGCGGGCGTCCTTCCTGATGGTGGACGACATACGGTGGATCGTCCTGTTCATGGACCGTGAATGGTCCGAAGTACCCGGTGTAGCTCCGATACGCCGCCAGCGCCTCGTCCGGCGTAGGCGTCGCCCCCGCGTAGGGCGTCCGTCCTTCTCGAGCCATCAGATGCACCATCATGTGCCCGGTCGGCGTGTAGATGATGTAAGAGCCGGCGCGGCTCTCGTTCCGTCGGTCATGCGACACCAGGCGACCGTCTCTCTCCGTATAGCGGTCCGTGTACAGCAGTTGACGGAAACCGACAAACCGCTGGGCTTCGTCCGAGAGGGGGACATCGGGCAGCCGCTCCCACAGGATGCGTCTGGTACCCCGCGCCTTGCTGCCGTCGGCGGCGGCCGGAGTGAGAATGAGCCGATTGCCCTCCGCGTCGTAGAAGCGCTTCGCGTCCACCTCGCCGCCTGGGTCGATCTGCCCGACCCGGTGGTGGATGACGAACTTCCCGTCCGCGTCCGCATCCGTACTGAATGGGCCGTAGTAGGCGGAGTAGCCCTGCAGCGCCATCCGCGCCTCGTCCGGGGTCGGCGGGTTGCTGGCGAACGGTGTTCGGTCGTTCGGCATGACCTGCACGCCCATATACCCGGTGTCGCTGTAGGTGATGTATCCGATCGAGTTGAAGTTCGGCGTCGGTCGCCACGTTCCGTCTTCGTCTTTGGTCTCTCGGCCGACCATTTGGTACGTCCCGACGAGCTGCGCACGGTCGCTGGTCTGGGCAGTTACTTCGCCCGCAACCGGCCCCGGACGCGTGGGCACACCAATCGCGCGCACACCAAGTCCCAGAGGCAGACAGACGACGGCCACGACGATCAGGGCAGTCTTCAGGTGCCGCATGGCGCTCCTCTTAACAGTTAGCATTTGACAAAGACGAGCGAGGCAGTGCTCGCTCCCTTTGCTCGACTCTACGTGGAGGTCTGGAGTATACCACTCCCCCAAGCGCCGCAGAACGACTCGTACGGCGCGACGACCGGCAGTCCGTGGTCAGCGAAGAATATCGCTGGCCTCGGCCATCGCCGCGATGACTCGTGCGTCCTCCTCGAGCAGCAGCCGGTTCTGCACCGACCGCTCGGCGGCGCGACGCACCGCGTCGACAAAGCCCTGATGGTCGCCGTAGCGCTCGGCGAGCGACGCTCGCGGGTCGCCGCTGGCCAGCCGGTCGGCCTGAGTGCGGGCGAAGGGGATGAACGAGCCGCTGAGCCCGCACAGGTCCTGCCCGCGGGGCCCGGGCGGCCGCAGGTTCCAGCCGGTGTTGGTGCCGACGGGCACGGCGATGTCCACCGTGCGGATGCCAGCGAGGTCATGACCGTCGCGGTCGGTCGTCGGCACCAGCACCTGATAACGAGCGCCTCGTGCCGGCGGCAGCATGGTGATGCGTCCGCCCTCTGGACCGAACGTGGGGCCGTAGTCGAGCGCCCAGAGCTCGTTCACCACGGTCGGGAACGTGACACCGGGAATGGCCGGGAACGTCTTCGCCGCCTCCGCGACAGTGGCCAACGTGCCATCGCTCACGTCGGGGTAATTCGACCGCGGCGGCTCGATGCCCCCGTCGGCCCACGCGTCGAGCGCG
>JAPYUM010000053.1:9909-29478 GCA_029940535.1 Vicinamibacterales bacterium | reverse complement strand
CGACGGCAAGGAGTACGATGCGCTTCATGGCATTACCTCTGTTGGGAACCGATGTAAACGGACCGGTCCGCGCGAGTGACGCACCCTCAGCGCGGACCGGCACCTGAACGAGTCTCTCAATCATACGACGGTGACGCGACGATTCGCTTACCAGAATGTGTTTACCTGGGCAGTTTTCGTCCCTCGAGGTGATCTTGGCACCAGAGCCGAATACCGTGTTATGGACCTGACCTAGTCCAACCGGAGAGATGATGCATCGATGTTGTCCTGATCGGATCACCGTGATGGCCACCGCTGTCTGGTCGTGCGTCGTTGCGCTCACGATTGGCTGCGGGGGCGGCGTCGCCCCGGAGCGTCCGGCCGGAGCGCTGGCGGCGACGTCGGCGGGGTATCCGAGCGGGCCGATGACCATCATCGCCCCCGCCAGTCCCGGCGGCGGATGGGATCAGACCGCGCGGCAGATCCAACAGGTGCTGGCCGAGGTCGGCGTGCTCGGGGTTCCGGTGGATGTGGTCAACCGGGGCGGTGCCGGCGGCACGATCGGGTTATCCGACCTTGTCACGAGGCATCGCGACAACCCGCATACGCTGATGGTGTTCGGTCAGGTCATGCTGGGCGCCATCCGGACGAACGCCAGTCCGGTGTCGATCACCGACACTGTGCCGCTAGCCCGCCTGCTGAACGAATATGAGGTTGTGGCCGTGCCCGCCGACGCCCCGTATCAGACGTTCGACGAACTGATCGATGACTTCCGGCGCGAGCCGGAGCGCATCAGTTGGGCCGGCGGGTCGGCCGGCGGCATCGACCACATCCTTGTGGGTCTGCTGGCCCTGGCGGCCGGCGTCGAGCCGAACCGTGTGAACTACATCGCCCATGCGGGAGGCGGGGAGGCGGCCGTGGCCGTGATGGGCGGCCACGTCTCGGCCGGTGTCTCCGGCTTCGGCGAGTGGAAGCCCTATGTCGGCACCGGCCGGATGCGTCTCTTGGCCGTCTCGTCGGCCGACCGGATCGACGGCGACGACACGCCCACCATTCGGGAGAGCGGACTCGATGTCACCATTGCCAACTGGCGCGGTCTCGTGGCCCCGCCCGGGGTTGACGACGAGACGCGGGAGTGGCTGGTCACGGCGTTGAGCCGGATGCGCGACTCCAGCGCGTGGCAAGACATTTTGCTCGCCAACGAGTGGGAAGACAGTTTTCTGGCCGGGACCGAGTTCGAGCGGTTTCTCACCGAGGAGCGCGCCACTGCCGACGAGGTGTTGCGCTCGATCGGACTGGTCGAATAATTCCGATTGTCATGCCACCGGATCGCCGCCTCGCGGTTGGATTGATCGCGGGCAGTGCGGCCTACCTGTTCGGGGCCTTTCAGATCGGCGCCCCCGAGGGGCAGTACGCCGCGGTCGGCCCCCGGCTGTTCCCGCTCGTCATCGGCTTGGGGCTCCTGACCAGCGCCGTCTGGATCGGCGTGGCCGCCACCGCCGAGGTGCGGCGGTCGCCGGTGAGGTGGGGCGCCGCCGCATCGAGTGCGCTTGCGTTTCTGGCCTACATCGCCGCCCTCGACGTGGTCGGCTATCTGCCGGCGACGGCTGCGTTTCTTGTGCTCGAGTCGCGACTGCTTGGCAGTCGCGTGTGGGTCCGCGACGTGATCGTCAGCATCGCGATCACCGTGTCCGTCTACGGCGTGTTCCGTCTGCTGCTCGGCCTCCGTCTGCCGGCCGGCCTCTTGGGATAGTGTTCTGGCTCAACTTGGCGACAACCTGGTCCTTGGTTTCGGCGCGGCCCTCGCGCCGCTGAATCTGTTGCTCGGACTCGTAGGGGTCACCCTGGGGACCGCGGTCGGCGTGCTCCCCGGGATCGGGCCAGCGCTCACTATCTCCCTCCTCCTGCCGCTGACGTTCGGCATGGACCCGGTCGGCGCGTTCATTCTGTTCGGCGGCATCTACTACGGCGCGATGTACGGCGGGTCGACCACCTCGATTCTCGTGCGGATGCCGGGTGAGGCGTCCAGCGTGATGACCGCGCTCGACGGCTACGAGATGACCCGTCAGGGGCGTGCCGGCGCCGCGCTGGCCACGGCGGCCATCGGGTCGTTCGTGGCCGGCACGTTCGCCACGGTGATGCTCATGCTGACGGCGCCGGCGCTTGTGGAACTCGCGCTGGGTTTTGGACCGACGGAGTACTTCGCGATCATGATGCTGGCGCTCACCGCGCTGGGGGGGATGACCGGTGGCGCACCGGCCAAGGGGGCGTTCGCGACGTTCCTGGGGTTGGCGATCGGGACCATCGGCATTGATCTTCAGACTGGGCAAGCCCGCTTCACGTTTGGCGTTCCGGGCCTGTTGGGCGGCCTGAACGTGGTGGTCGTCACCGTCGGTCTCTTTGCCGTCGGTGAGGTGTTCTGGCACGCGGCGACGCATCGGGTGTCCCGCGAGACCCCGGCGCCGCTGGGCGGCCCGGTCAGGCTCACGGGGGACGATTGGCGTCGGTCGGTCCCAGCCTGGTGCCGTGGCACCCTGCTGGGGTTCTTCACTGGCGTGCTGCCGGGTGCGGGCGCCACTGTGGCGAGCTTTCTGGCCTACGCCGCCGAGAGACGGGTCTCGAAGACGCCCGCGGCATTTGGCCACGGCGCCATCGAGGGCGTTGCCGGTCCCGAGGCGGCGAACAACGCCAGTGCCGGTGGCAGCCTGGTCCCGCTGCTTGCGCTGGGGATCCCCGGTTCCGGCACCACGGCGGTCATGCTGGCCGCGTTCCAGATGTACGGACTTCAGCCCGGGCCGTTGTTGTTCAGCCAGGAGTCAGGGCTGATCTGGGGGCTGATCGCTAGTCTGTACGTGTCGAACGTGTTACTGCTCGTGCTCAACCTGCCGTTGATCCGGGTCTGGGTCCTGTTGCTGCACGTGCCGAGGTCGTTGCTCTTCGCCGCCGTTCTCGTATTCGCCACGCTGGGGGTCTACTCCCTGAACAACAATCTGTTCGACGTGGCGATTGTGTATGTCCTGGGGGTGATGGCGTTCTTCATGCGCCGCCACGAAGTTCCGCTCGCGCCGACTGTGCTTGGGGTGGTGCTGGGTCCACTGCTGGAGCAACATTTCCGCCGGGCGCTGGCGATCTCAGGCGGAGACCCCAGCGTGTTTCTCACCCGTCCCGTGTCGGCCGCGATCCTCGCGCTCACGGCGGTCGTGGTGATCGTCCCACTGCTCGTGCGGGCACGGGCCGCACGCGGAACTCCCCGCTCCCCTCGCGAGTCGGCGTAGCCGCGGGTCGCTAAACCCGTTCCCGCATCTCGGTTATTTTCCGTCGTCCGGCTCGGTGTCGGGGTCGGTGTTCTCGCTCGTGGTGACGCTGAACTTCCGGTAGTTGCCATACCGCGCGGTACTGGTGGTTCGTCCCCCGCGTCGTTCCGAGTAGCGTTCCCGCATCTCCGACGGGACCCACAGCCCGACGTCGGGATTGAGCGCGAACGTGACCGCGGCGACCGCTTCGGTCGCCGGCACCTGGGGGCCGACCGACGGGTGGTGCAGTTCGATCTCCGTTTCGAAAATCGTGCCGGCGTCCGGATCGATGCAGAAGCGGCCGTTCGACGGTAGATCGATGTTCTGGAACCCACGGGTGAGGGTGGGGGTGGCAACTTCCTCGTAGCGGATGTCCCAGGCGGTGGGGTGGTCGTCACCGCAGCCCACGCCATCTTGCTCGAACCGGAACCGCGCCGTATTCGACGGGAGCAGGTAGGACAACGCGTAGGTTGGGATGTTGAAGGTGCGGCTCGTGGTGCCCAGATTGTACCGGGAACTCTCTTCCACGACGCGCCGGGCTCGGGCGACGGCGGTAGTCGTGTCGTCGAGGAAGAGCGAAGCCAGACGGTCCTGCCGGTCTCGCACGCGCCGGCCGTTGGCCTCGAACACGTCTCGGAACCCCGTCCAGGCGGCGTCCTCTCCGAGACGGACCAGCAGGAACTCCGAGCGAAGTTGGGTGCGCGTCGGGTTGGTCCGGCCCCGCCGGAAGTGGGACTGACGATAGTCTTCCTCCATCACCACCGTCGTCAGCTCTTTGACGTACACGTCGACATACGCGGAACCACGCGCGATCACCGCCTCGAGGGTGAGAGCCTCCTGTGTCGCATGCGTCGGCGTCGCCAGGAAGCAGGCCACGACCAGGGTCGTGCCGCGAACCCAGGCCTTGCCATCGAAGCCGCGCATCTGGATGAGTATACGCCCCGCCAGAGGGGCTCCATCACCCACACCGAATTGTGGCGACAGTTTCCGAATTTGGAGCGGCGGTATGAAGTCGACACCGAAATAATTCTGAGCTTGACGCGTCACTTCTATGAAGAGAGTGGGTCACTGCCCGCCGCCGTCCGAGCGGTGTTCGGTGCTTGCCGGTAAGGGGTTGGCGTCGGTTGCGTTATGGTTGCGGACATTGGGTGGGGTGGTGACGGGCCGGGATTCGTCGATCGCTCGCTATGCGTACGGAATACCGAGGCCGTTCCTATTCCCGTACCTCAGGAGGAGCCTACTGGCGTTCGCGGTGGTCGGCCCGTTGACGGTATGGCTCTCATGGGGTCAACCGAGACGTTGGGTGCGAACGTTCGTCTGGGGGTTGCTGTCTGTCCACGCAGGCAACGCAGTGATCATGGTGGTCTTCCTGTATCCTCAAGCCAGATACCTCAACGCGACGGAGTTGTTTGTGTTTATCGCGGCCGCGGTAGCGTTATGGGCGCGACAGCCTTGGCTGGGGAGGCACTCCAGCCACCTCGCGTAACGAACCGGCCGTTCGTTCAGCGATCGCCTTTGGCCCGTCCGCCGCCGGTGTCGGCGTGACGCTCGGATTGGATCCTTCGCGCCGACTCCGTGTCAGGGAGAGAAGCGGGAATGTCGAGCCCGACCGCCCGCATGATCGCGAGGGCGTTGCTGCGGGTCACGGGTCCTGGTTTCAAGCGGAAATCGAACCGCATTTCACCCTCGATCAGTGCGTCGTCGAAGTGCACGTTGCAGGTCCGCGGCGCGAGGTCGTCGGCGATCTCGGCCAGCGCGAGATCGTGCGTCGTGACCAGACCGCTCGCACCTAGCGAGAGCAGTGAGCGGAGCAGGCCACGCGCGCCTTCGGTGCGGTCGTACGAGTTGGTGCCATGAAACAGCTCGTCGAGCAGGAACACCGTCGGCCCGGTGCGGGCCGCGTCCACCACCTGGCCCAGGCGGAGCACTTCAGCGTAGAACCGGGACCGACCGGCCTGGAGCGAGTCTTCGATTCGCAGCGTGGCGCCGAGCGCCGCCGGCGAGAGTCGCAGCCGGCGCGCCCGTACCGGCGCGCCCATCAGCGCCATGACGGAGCTGACGCCGATACTGCGCAGCAGCGTGGTCTTCCCCGACATGTTCGAGCCGCTCACGATCAAGACCTGCGGCGCGACTCCCAGGGCCACGTCGTTGGGTACGGCGTCGTCGACGGGAATCAGTGGATGCGCCAACGCGTCCGCGTCGTAGACCGGCGGCGTGGCGCTGTCGACTACCTCTGGAAACGGATCGCCGGGGTGCTCGTACGCATAGGTGCTCAGAGCGGACAGCGCTTCAAACTCGCCGATGCTGTCGAGCCATCGTGACACCCCGGCGCCATGCCGAGCTCGCCAGCGCTCGACCGCGAAGGCCAGGTGCAGCTGCCACAACAGCAGCACCGCGATCGGCATGAAGATGATGTTGTGAGCCCAGTCGTGTCGCTCGAGCAGCCGTGCCAGCTGTCGAACCGCGTCCGGAATTTCTCCATCGGGGGTGGTGAGCGCGGCTTGAATCGCGGACAGTCGCGCCGACGTCACCGATTCGTCGCGCACGAGTCGACAGACCTCGCCCAGGACCACCAGCTCTCGGGCCGGCGCGTCGGCGGCATGGAGAACCTCTTGGGTTCGGCCGCTGAACAGACGCACGAAGAGCGCGAGGGCGAGCAACGCGGCTGTCGGCAGCGCGATGGTCGCGCCCTGATTCCACGCGACAAAGGTCAGCGTCGTCAGGACCGTCAGGACGACCGCGACGACCTGCGGCCAGCGATCGCCGAGCTCCGGCGCGGCCGTGGCCCAGTGCATGAGTGCTCGCGGTTGTACAGCGGTCCGGACCTCGGCCCCGGCGGCGGCCAGCTGCTCTCGCATGTCCACCCGACCCCGCAGCTCGCCGACCGCCTCTTGTCGGTCGAGCACCGTCTGCCGATCACCCGGGGTCAAGAGCCATTCGGCGAGCGTCGACTCTCCCGTCCGGGTTTGGGCCGTATTCAGGAGTTGAAACACCGACCCCGGGCCAAACAGGTCGAGGTCTTGGCTGAACAGGTGATCGGCGTCAGCAAACGGCTCGCCCGTCGCGCCGATGCCGGACCAGGTGTCGCCGAGGCGCGCCAGCCCATGCTCGTACCACGCGACCGCTCGGTTGACCCGGTCCCGCGCCAGCAGCACCCGGTCGTGCGCGACGACCAGACCGATGAATGCGGCGACCGGGGCGGCGAGCCACCAGGCCGACATCCAGGCGCCGTACACCGCGCCCCACAGGAGCACCCCGCCGGCCAGGAAGGTGGCGAGACGGACGTGGCTGACCTGGTCGGACTTGCGCTCGAGCGCGGCCGATGCGCCGCGCCGCTCGGCCAGCCGCCGTTCGTACGTGTCTAACGGTAGAGAAGGCGTGGGCACCAGCAGCGCGTCAATTCAGGCGGGCGAGTTCAGCCGGACCGACGGCGTCCGCAGGACCCTGGAAGATAGCGTTGAACAGTAGTTTGAACGTGGCCCGCGTCTGGGTGCGGAACGCAATCTGGCTCCCGAGCGTGACGACCGAACCCTGACCGACCGTGAACGCCACCACATTGGCCTGGTTGCGTAGCAACTCGTCGCCCAGCAGCCAACCGCTGGCCACCATGTCCTCTTCGTCCGGATACCTCGACACCGTTTCGGCCGAAATGCCAAAGCTGGGTGTCAGTCGATACGCCTGATCGAAGCGAAAGAAGACCGGCCAGCGTGCCGGCATGCCGAACGCGACCGGATGAGCCGGATTGAATTCCTGTTTCAGGAGCGAACCGGGGCAATAGAAGACCGAAGTTGGCTCCACCACCCGGTCACGCAGCGCGGCCAGCAGCTGCGCCGGGCTCTGAAACGCGTCGCGCAATGCCTCGGTGGCCTCGTCTCTTCCGCGGCGCCGCGGGTCCGGCGCGGGAGGTCGGAGCCCGCGCGCTGGCAGAACCGGCTCAATCGGCAGATCCAACAGCTCGCGAGCCGTGCCCACGGCGCTGCCCAGCGCTACGAGCGTGCCGCCGTCCCGCACCCAATCGGCGAGCTTCCGCCACCCCGCGTCGCCGATCCCGAACGCCCAGCGCCACGTCTCGTCGTGCCGCTGCGGGTCGAGGCCAGAGATGATGCGGCTTCGGGTTGTCCCCGACGGCAGCACGATGACGTCATAGGTGTCGGACAGATCGCCCGCGAAATCGAGCGACGACACTTCGGTGTGACCCAGCTCGTACTGCTCGAACAACCACCGCATCCAGCCGCCCGGCATGTTGTTGGCGGCGCGCCACAGTCCGACCCGGGTTGGGGCGTCCCACCGGAACCCGGAGACATCGGGCGGTTCGTCGGCTCCCGTGACCACGAGTCCCGTCTCGTCGGCGATGGCCCGGAGCAGGCGGGCCGCGTCGTCGGTGGGTGGCACCACCCAGGTACCCGCCCCGTGGTCGCGTCCCTGACTGGTGAATCCCTCCGACACGCGTGACAGGGTGACCCCAGCTTGTTGCAACCGCGCGACGGCCAAGAACCCCGCGTTCGATCCCGGTCCGATCAAGTAGGCCCAGCCCGGCGTTGGCGGTATCGGCGTGCGCCGCGGCGTGATCTCGGCCAGCTGCACCAGATTGGCGCCCACCAGGTCCGCCTCCACCGGTTCGTCGATCTGGTCGACGTCCACGCCCATGAGCAGGCCCAGAGTCTGCGCCGTGACGTCGTAGGGCGGGATGGGCGGACCACCGGGGTAATACCGCAGGTCCGGATACACCTGCGTTTCGAGCATCGTCTTCGCGAAAGCCCCGGCCGGCTGGGCGAGCTGCACCACCCATGAGCCGGCGGGATAGTCTTGGCCCCCGGCGGTGAAGGGATTCCGCGCCTGATCGATGTCGACCTCGGCCGTGTGTAGCAGCTCGAGCAGCTCGTAGGTCTCGAACGGGTCGCGCTGGTCGGCGCTGATGACGAAGGCGTAGGGCGCCTCGTCCCGCGTCACCCAGTCGCGATGCACCTTGTAGTAGTTCTCCATCCACGCGGTGCGGTTCTTCGACACCTGCTCCAAGGCGGCGAACACCGCGGTGTAGCCGTAGTCGACGATGTCGCGCAATCGCCACACGCCCTTGTCGTATGGCACGGGAAAATTCACGCGCGCGTCTTGCGGACCCAGCGGCACATCGACGCCGGCCGGATTCACGAACGGGTCGGCCAGCCGCGCGCTGGCGATCTCGGTCAGGATCCGCGGTTGGCCGTGGTAGAGCATGTATTGCCGCGCCGGGGCCCAGAGATCGTACTGCTCGTCATACACCACCCCACGCTTGCCCTCCGAGACCAGGGCGCCGGCCATCGCGGCGCCGATCTGGGCCTGACCTTCGAGCAAGAGCGGATGAATGTTCGGGTCGTGCGGGTCCCGATAAGGCGGCACGAAGATGCGGGCTCCGTTCGGCCCCATCTGGTGCATGTCGTGGGTCACCTGCGGCTTCAGCTCGCGGTGAATATCCAGCGCCAGCCGGGTCTCCGTCTGGGTGAACATGAACCAGTCACGGTTGTCATCGTGCCCCGCGTAGTGGTGATACAGGTCTGGATACGTGCGGTTGAAGGCGGTGTCTTTCGTGTCGTACCAGTGGTCAATCACCAGCACCTGTCCGTCCGGGTTCTGGGACGGGACGACCAGCACCACTACGTCGTCGAGTAACGCGGCGATCTCAGGAGACGTGTCGGTGGCCAGCCGGTGCGCGATCGTGATGAGCGTCTGCGTGTTGCCGACTTCGGTCGAGTGAATGGTGGCGTAGAGGAAGTAGAACGGTACCCCTTCTCGGGCGAGCGCCAGGGCGTCCGCTTCGGACAGCCCGCGGGGATCGTTCAACCGGTGGTTGATCTCGACCAGCCGGTCCATCCGCGCCAGGTTGGCGGCCGAACTGATGGTAGTCAGCACATACGGGTTGCCCAGCGTGGTGGTGCCTCGGCGTTCGTACTCGACCCGGTCTGACCGGTTCGCCAGCAGCTGGAGATAGTCGAGGATACGCGGGTACCGCGCCATCTCGCCATCGGTCCCGATTTCGAAGCCGAAGAAGTCAGTCGGATGGGGAATCTCCTGACCGGCGGTCGATGGCGCGACCGCGAGCCACAGGATCAGAGCGGTCGCAAGGACGGGGCGCATGCGCATGAACAGCAGAATATCATCAGGCCAGAAACCGCCGCAGGAACGTGACGAACGCCTGGGCGTCTGCGAAGGTCGAGGCCAGACCGAGCGACACGCGGACGGCGCCTGGGCTTTCCCCTCCATCCAGACACTGGCCGAAGTCATCCTTCGTCATCCGGTCGCCACTGGCCAGACACCGGTCGAGCTCGCCCGGTGGCAGCCCCAGCGCCACCTCTCCCGCGCCCGGGTTGCAGAAACAGCCCGTACGCAGCGCGATGCCTGCCTGGGCCGCGCTGGTCTCTATTGCGGCGTGGCTCAACACGGTGCCGGTGGCGTCATGCACGCTGAAGGCGATGGTGGCCCCTCGCTCATCGGTGCTCAGCGGACCGAAGATGGTCACGAGCCGTGCCCCATCAGGGTGCCGCAGCGAGCTCAGTGTGTCCAGCAGCCATCCCGTCAGGCATCGCACGCGTTCGTGAACCAAATCCAGTCCCACCTGTTCGAGGAACGTCAGCCCGGCGTCCACGGCGGGGATGTTCGAATAGTCCAGGGTGCCGTCTTCGAATGCCGCCGCCCCCTCGGCCAGAAAGTGCCGGTCGCTTTGTACCGAGGCCACGGTGATGGTGCCGCCGGAGAACCACGGGCGGTGCAGCTTCTGGAGTGCGTCTCGCTTGGCGATCAAGCAGCCGATGCCGGTCGGGTACCCGAACATCTTGTAGAACGACAGCGCGACATAGTCTGGGTGCACGCGGCTCAGGTTGAGTCGGTTGGTCGGGACAAAGGCCGCCGCGTCGAGCAGCACGTCCCATCCGCGACCCTGCGCCGCCGCGATCCACTCGAGCGGGTGCTGTACGCCCGAGAAGTTCGATTGGGCCGGGTAGGCGAACAGATGGTGTCCGCCCGGTGCTGTCCTGGGTAGTTCGTCAAGGAGCCGTTCGAGTCCCGACCCGTCCACCCGGAGATCGGGTGGCTCGACCGGCACGTAGGTCGTGGTGGCGCCATGCGCGCGGTCGAACTCGCGTATGCCATTCACCGAGTTGTGGTTATCGAATGTCAGCAGCAACTGGTCGCCCGGCTCGAAAGGGTAGGCCTCGCCGACCAGCTTGAGGGCGTGACTCGCGTTGGCCGTAAACACCACGGCGTACTCGTCCGCCGATGCGTTGAAGAAGCTGAGGATGTGGGCCCGACATCGCTCAATCAGCGAGCCCGACAGCGCCGATGCCGGGTTCACCGAGTGCGGGTTGCCGAGCACGTGCGTCGTCAGAAACGCGGCATGATCCGCGATGACCGACACCGGATACAGTCCGCCACCGGTGTAGTCGAGATAGACCAGGTGCTGGTCGTCCAGCCGTCTGAACTCGGTCGCGCGGACCTCGTCGATCGCGTTGGTTTCCGCGTAGGTCGGATTGGCCACGAGGAACGCGGCGTAGTCGCGCTCGAGCTTTGACGGTAGCGACGACGGTGACAGCGGCCGTGCCGGCGACGGAGGCATTTCTCAGGCCAGACTATCACCCGATTGATTCAGGCTCCGGCTCGACCTATGCTGCAGGGCATGGAGAGATGCAACAGGAGGACTCAGGCGTCGGCGCGGCTCTCAGCGAAGTGGGCCCCGATTTGGACGCTGATGGCGCTCTTCTGCGCGCTGTCGGTACCGACCGAGGCGCAGGACCCCGGCCGGGCCGAGCGACACCGGGTGCCGGCGGACTTCATGAGCTTCCAGGGGGCGCCCTGGCTCGAACGGGATGAGCGGGTCGAGGAGGAGCAACCGGACGCGGTGCTCGACGCGATGGCGCTGGAGTCCGGCGATGTCGTCGCCGATATCGGTTGCGGGTCCGGCTACTACGCCCGGCGGATGGCGGTTCGGGTTGGGGGTGGGGGGCGTGTGTATTGCGTCGACATCCAACCGGAGATGCTCGAGATCATGGGCGACCATGCGGAGCGAGAAGGGATCACCGGTATCGTCCCGGTGCTGAGCGAGGTTGATGATCCGAAGCTCCCGGAAGGGGAGATCGACTGGATCATTCTGGCCGACGTGTATCACGAGATGTCGGACTTCGAGGCGATGCTGGCCGGCATGCGCCGCTCGCTGGCCCCAGGCGGGCAGGTCGCGTTGCTCGAATACCGCGTCGAAGATGGCACCGGCGACCACCTGAAGGCGGACCACGCCATGTCGGTGCGGCAGGTGCTGGCCGAATGGATCCCCGGCGGATTTGCGCTGGTCGACCTGCTCGAGTTCTTGCCCGGGCAGCATCTCTTCATTCTGAAGGCGGCGGGTGACGCGACCGTGCCCGGCGACCCGATTCTCAACGTGGACCTGCTCGAGGCCTCCGAGCGCGGACTGGTCGAGGCTGACGCGGTCGGTGACAGCGACTCCGGCGTCACCGTCCGGATACGTAACCTGACTGACGACCGCCTCCTTGTGACCATGCCGGCCGGCATGTCGTTTGAGGCGGCCGATAGTGGCGAAGACACGAGCGACATGGTGTCGCGCCGCGACGCCGCCATTCGACTCTTTGATGGCGAGGCGCGCGAGTGGGCGGTGCGCGCGGTGGGACGCCAACGGACGCGGCGGCCCCCCGGGTCCGGCGACCAGTTAGCGATGGCGGCCCCATCGAGCCTCCCGACCCTCGACGCCCTGATGCACCAGATGCAGGCCGGTACCTACACCGTCGCCGATTCGCCGACGCTCTACGTGCCGCGTCTCCACGGGCTTGAGCAGGCGGCGGTCTGGATTGCCGAAGACGATGGGAGCTATGACGACATCGCCGCAGCGGTCGACGAGCCGCGCATGCCGGCGCAGTACGCGGTGGCCTTCGCGCTCGTCTACTGCGACCTGGCCGGGATCGATGTGACCAGTACCCAGATGTGGCGCGATCGGGAACAGATCTTCGGCGCGCTCCGCGACCCAGGGCTCACCGCCTGGTATCAGATCAAGACAACCCGGAATAGGTAGGCGGGTCTGAAGACCCGCTGGTACGAAGACGGTTCCTAGCAGGGTGCTGAAGAACGTCGAAGGGAGTTTTCTGACGAGGCGTTCGTCTGGCCAGGCGCGAGGAGGGAGCAGCCAGGTGGGCTGTGACCGACGAAGTAACGCCGCCAGGCGGATGCCTCGTCGGAAAACCTAGGCGCGGGCGGGGCCGGGGCCGAACTTTCGACGGTAATTGCGGGTGCCAAGGACGATACCCGGGACACCGATGAGGGTCGGCAGGATCCACGGCAGTACGCCAAGCGCTCCGGCGAACGAGTAGTCCCAAATTCGCTGCAACCCGAACACCGCGAAGGCGGTGTGAAACGCGATGCCGCCTCCCAGCATCGACCCCATGTGGCTGTAGAACCAGCCCATGTGCTGGACCCCGGGGTTGCGCATCAGATTCAGCATCCGTGCTCCGGTAAAGATGCCGACCGGGCTCAGGGCCAGCAGAATCGTCGAAGCATCCGACCAGAGCGCGACCGCGAACACGATGACCGCCACGCTCCCGCCGATTGAGAGCCAGGCCAGCGCGAGTTGAAACGGCGTACGGAGTGTCTCGGGGTGGTGACGAGTCTGCACGGCTCGCATCGACTGTCGGACCGCGGCGAAGGTGGCGACACCGAGATAGCCCAGAAACAGCGCGAACCCATAGAGTTCCGGCGCGTCGGCGACCGCGATGCCCTGCGATTGGTAGGTGACGACTCGCCCCGCCGCCGCGATGACTGCGGACCCTGTCACGAGATACGCGCAGTTGGCATAGACCGCGCCGAATCGCTTGTGCGAGACGCCGCCCTTCCGGGCGAACACGGGAATCCAGAAGGCTCCCAGTCCGACGAAGCCGGCGATGACGTGCGCGCCGACGACGATGTTGAGTATCAGAGTCATCGCGTCTCTCCCTCTGTGGTGGCGGCGAACCGGGTGTCCAGCAGTGCGAGAGTTTCGTCGCACCACGCGACCTTGGCGCCGATCGAGTGAATACCCATCCGTAGTGAGATGAATCGATGGAGCCCATTCGGTGAGAACTGTTCGGGCGGTTTCCCAGCGTGGTCTCTCTCCTCACGCTCGACCTGGGCGAGCGCGGCTCGCCACGCCACCATGCGCCCGCGCACATCGACTATGAACCGGCGCGTTGCCTGCAGGTCGCCCACCTGATCCATGAAGAAGACTTGGGCGAGATACGAGAACCGCTCGCTCCCGACCTGCGGGCCACCGGTAAGCCACTCGATGAGTGCCTCGCGGCCGGCGGGCGTCCGCGTGTAAACCTTGCGTGGCGGGCCCTTGGTCGACGGTTCGCGGCGGCTCGTGAGCCATCCGCGGCCCTCCAGACGTTTCAGTGTGGGATAGATCTGGCTCAACTCAGCCGACCAGAATTGTCGGATCTGTTGGTCGAAATAGGTCTTGAGATCGTAGCCGCTGGCCGGCGTTTCGAGGCATCCGAGCAGGATGTGTTCGAGGCTCACATTCTAAGTATATAAATATATACATAGTTGCCAAGCACGACCGCCGCCCTCGACGTGGCCTACCGTAGGTCGGCCAGCGACACCGGCTGGGTCAGGTACTCGATCAACTCCCGGTGCCACCACGCGCCGCTGTCGGCCCGTTCAGACCAGGTCGTGTAGCGGTAGTCGTAGAGCGCCAGTCGCAGGTATCGCGGCGGGCCATCTGCGAACGGGCGGTCTCTCATCAGCGCGATCACTGCCGGCTCGCCCTCGAGCAGACGAGCGAGGAGCGACGATAGCCAATAGCTGTCGCCTCGGGGGTCGAGTGCCGCGAACCAGAGCTGCCAGTCGAGGCGGGGCTGGTGCGGTGCGACGAGGCTCGGGCGCTGCGTGGGGGGGCCCGGCTTCCAGGGCAGGTCCCACTCGGTCCAGACGACGCCATCCGCGCTGGCTTCGATCACGAGCTCCGGCCGTTCCCGTGTCATCACGCGGAAGAGCCCGTAGCCATTGACGGACCGCAGCGGTTGTATCAGCCGCAGGATCGGCTCGGACCACGCCAGATCCAGACTGGGCCGACCACTGCGCTGCAGGTCTCTGTTGATCTCGCCGCCCAGCGTGAGTCCCCCGAGCCCGAACAGCACAACGGCCCCCGTTGTCACGAGCGCTCCACGCCATCCGCGGTCAGCCTCCCGAACCCGATCCTCGAGCCCCTCGTACTTGGCAGCCAGGAACGGCAGCATCCGGCGCCAGCCTCGGTCATCGACCAGGGTCAAGCACAGCACTACTGACAACACCGAGAAGAACCCGTAGTTGCCGGTCACCCCGATCCCGACCTGCAACAACACGAGCCCGGCGCACGCCCCCAGCCGCCATCGGCGATTCCGGGGCGGCGCGAAAATCGCCCACGGCAACAGTAGCTCCACGACGAACATGCCCGCCGCCGAGACCTGGTGCGCCCAGACCGGCAGGTGGTGTGCGTACCAGCCCGTCCAGAGTGGCAACGGTTGCGTCTGATAGTGGTAGGTCAATGCGGTCAGGTTGGCCCAGGTCGGGTCGCCGCTCGCGAGTTTGGTGATACCGGACAGAAATATGAGTCGGAAGAGCAACCACCACAGCAACCAGCGGGCCAGAGGAGCGGGCGGGGTCTCGGTGGCGAGCGTGGGTCGCCATCCGGATGGCGCATAGAAGCACGCCAGCAACCCGGTCTCGAGCAGGAGGGTGTCCCACTGGAACGCCAGAAACGTCTGACCGCCGATGGTCAGCGACAGGTAGCCCACCCACAGCAAGGGCAGCACCACGGCCGGCGCGACCCCGGCCGCGAGCAATCCGGAGAGCACGATTCCAGCCCCGCAGAGTACCCTGAGACTGAGGTCGCTCGACGAGAGCCACAGCAGACTGGGATAGTTGCCGTAGGCGGCGGTGCCAAAGGTGTCGAACAGCCGGTCGAAGTAGCCGGCGGCAGGCAAGATGCCGTCAGCGCCGATGAGCCCGACGACCTGTGTGCCCAGCGACGCGAACGCCACCAGGTAGGTCAGCCCGAGCAGCCGCAGAAATATCCAACGCGAGAGCAGATACGAGGGCGTATGGGTCGCCACTGGCAGATGCCGACAGACACGAGTCTTCGTGGAAGAGTTTTCCGTGGTGCACGCTCGGCCACGTTGCGATGGTGGGTCTGGCTCCTCATGTTACTGCCGCTCGTGGTCGTCACGACGTCGACTCAGGAGTCGACGCTGGCGACGCCGTGGGTCGAAATCGCCGCGCCCGGCGCTTTTGACGAGTCTCCGCGCGATGTCTCCGAGCAGTGGGACGTTACCTATCAGGTCGACGCCACTATCCGACTGCCCCTCCTCATCGTCAGAATCCCGATCGTCTCGCGCGAGCGCGTCGGTGTCACGAGTTTCACCGCGCGTGATTTTCGCACCGATCGCCGCACGGGGCTCCGCGCCTACGAGTTCTACGCGGCATCGTTCCCGGAGCGGGCCCGTGGTCTGAATCGACTCGGGTTTCTCCGCGAGGCGTTGACGGTCACCGGGGGCCAGGTCACCGAGACCGCGCAGTTCGGCGTCATCTCGTCCGAGCGTGAAGACACGATGGCAAAGGCCGACGAGGTGCTCGACAACGACGCGGAGCTACTGCCCTACTCCGTCATCGACAGCCTGATTCGACGCGGCGCCGCCGACAGTCGGGTGCTTCGACTCATGTTGGCCGGCAGCTGGAACAGCGCCACGAGCCTGCACTACGATGTCCGGCCCTTGTGGGACGGCGAGGAGCCAACCGAGACGCGGCATCTCCGCAACCGGGGCGACGAGCGGTACGGCGCCCCGCTGGCCTTTCTCGGCGCCCTCCAGCGGAGTCTCCAGGAGGTGGCGGACGCGGTGGCGGCCGGCGAGGACCCCCGCCGCACGCGGCGCTATCAGCCGTACGTGCACAACGGCCGACTATTCCGGTTTGAGGTGCGCAAGGTTGAGCGCGACGGCGATCGGACCGCTGAGTACGCGGCGGCCGGGTGGCTCGACGACCCGACGACGCTCAGACGCATCGAGTACCGGCTTCGCGATGCTCGCGACAAGGAGATCGACCGTTTCAAGCTCTGGGTCGAACTGCGCCCATCGAGTCCAAGCAATCCGTTCCCGCCGCCACACCTTCCGGTGGCCTACGAGTACGAGCCGGGTGCCTACTTGCGGCTGCGCGCGGTACGGATTCCCGAGTGATCTCGCGGCCGCGCCTCACCGGAGTGTCGCCACCACCGTCTGCATCTCCCCGTTGCGCGAGACGGCGAGTTCTACTTCGTCCCCAGACTGATAGCGGTCCAGCACCCGGCGGAGGTCCCGGTAGGTTTGGACCGCCTCGCCGTCGACTTCCGTGATGATGTCGCCGAGCAGACTCGCTCCCGGGTTGGTGCCTTGAAGTCCGGCCTCTGCCGCCCCGAACCCGGGTATCACCTGATTGATCAGTACCCCGGTCACCCCTTGGCTCCGCGACACATTCTGATTGACCCGGCTGCTGAACGACGTGACCCCGAGACGCGCCGCCGTGTACTCGCCTGTGTCGATGAGCTGCGGGACGACACGTTCCACGATGTTGACCGGGACCGCGAAACCGAGCCCGGTCGACGTGCCCGACGGGCTGAGAATCTGGCTGTTGACCCCGATGACGCGCCCGCGGCTGTCGAGGAGCGGCCCACCCGAGTTTCCCGGGTTGACCGCCGCGTCGATCTGGATGACGTCTTCGATGAGGTCGCGGTCGCGGTTCAGTCCTTCGATCTGTCGGTTCAGCGCCGAAATGATTCCGGTCGTCAACGTCGCGCTCAACCCGAACGGATTGCCGATCGCATACACGTTCTGGCCCACCCGAAGCCGGTCACTATCGCCGAGGGCGACGCCCTCCAACACGTCCGGCGGGGCTTCGATGCGTAGCACCGCCAGATCGTGCCGGGCTGACCCGCCCACCCAGGTCGCCAGATAGCCCGTCTGGTCGTGCATGACCACGCGCGCCTGGTCCGCCCCCTGAATCACGTGGTAGTTGGTGACGATGTGTCCCTGGTCATCCCAGACGAATCCGGTGCCGGAGGCGGCCGGCACGATCTCGGTCCGACCGAAGACATCGACGCGTCGGGTGAGAGTGCTGATGTAGACAACAGACGGGCTTGTGTCTTCGAACAGGTCCACGACCGCCTGCTCGTCCGAGCGGAGGTCGCCATACGGTTCCAGCGCCGGCGATGGCTGAACGTCGGCGACCGGCAGGGTAGAGACTACGGGGGCGGCGGTCACGCCGGTCTCCTCCGGTCCCACCTCGATGGTGCAGGCGGCGGCGACGAGAGCGATGAGCGCCCCCACGAGCGCGAATGCGCTCGGTCCACGAGTGCGAGCGGCGCGAGTCGTGGCGTCCATCATGGCAGTCGCTCCTTTCTTGCTCCGTTGTCTCGCCGGTTCAGTCGGACGCCGCGCCGTCGACGGACACGACACTAGCCAGAATACCTCAACTCGATTCTTGCCCGCGTCTTCCAGAAGGCATCCGACGACCCACCTATAATCCGGAGTAGCCATGCGTCGCCACCTTCGCACGCCCTCGCTTGTTCTCGCTCTGTTCGTCGGTGTCGGCTGTGTGGTCGCGCCGACCGACGAGGCATCGCCGACCGTGGAGTCGGAATCGACCCCGGCAGCTTCGCCGCCGCCCGTACCGCCGGCACGGGGTGCCGACGAGCCGCGGGATCCGTCGCGAACCTGGGTCATATTGCTCGGCACGGGGACGCCGGGGTCCGAGCCCGATCGGTTCGGACCGTCAACGGCAATTGTGGCCGGCGGCAACGCGTATGTGATCGACGCCGGGCCGGGCGTCGTGCGGCGCGCGGCGGCTGGCGCGATCGTCAGCGGCCTGCCGGCGCTGCAACCGGCGAACCTGCGTGTCGCGTTCTTCACCCACCTGCACTCGGACCACACGCTCGGCTATCCGGACCTGATCCTGTCGCCGTGGGTGCTCGGGCGGTCCGAACCGCTGCGTGTGTATGGCCCGCCGGGCATCGAGGCCATGACGACGGCACTGCTCGAGGCCTACCGGGAAGACATTCGTGCCCGGGTCGAGGGTCCCGAGCAATTACGCCGCGATCTGCTGGAGGTGCAGACCCACGAGGTGGAGCCGGGGCTGATTTACGACGACGATGTGTTGCGCGTCGAGGCGTTCGCGGTGCCGCACGGGTCGTGGGACCACGCGTATGGATTCAAGTTGATGACGGCGGATCGCACGGTCGTCATCTCCGGCGATACCGGACCCTTCGACGGTCTGGCGGACATCGCTGAGGGTGCGGACGTCTTGATTCATGAAGCCTATGGCGCCGAGGGGCTCCGGGACCGTGATGCCGCGATACAGCAGTACCACGCCGCTATGCATACGTCGGCCGTGAAGGTGGGCGAGATCGCGGCGCAGGCCGGCGTGGGGATGGTGATTCTCAACCACCAGCTGCATCTGGGTGGTGAGACCGAAGAGGCCCTCGTCAACCAGGTCCGCCTCAGCTTCGACGGCGATGTCGTTTACGGACACGACCTAGACATCTTCTAACTTTTCAGAACCCCCCCGCCCCGCGTCTTCCAGGAGCCTGTCAGACGCGGGGCGGGAAGCTTGGGGCAGGAAACGAGTGAGGCCCCGTGGCGCAGGCCTTCAGGCCTGGCGATCGCACGGCGCAGTACGCAAAACGGGCCCGCGCTCCGGTCGGAGGGCGGGCCCATCCTGTGTCATTCCAGACCGTGACGTCAGGCGGTGGCGGGCGCGAGATGCTTGTCCAGCAGTTCGGCCAGCTGATCCTTTCCGGTGACGCCGACTGACGCCTCGACGACCTCGCCGCCCTTGAACAGGAGCAGCATTGGAATCGACCGGACGCCGTATTTCGACGGTGTGTCGGGGTTGTCGTCGATGTTCAGCTTGCCCACCGCGACTCGACCTTGGTATTCGGCCGCCAGCCCATCTACGGCCGGTGCGATCATGCGGCAGGGGCCGCACCACTCAGCCCAGAAATCAACCAGAACTGGTGTATCCGACTTCAGGACCGTCTGTTCAAAATCGCCATCGCTGAATGTCAACGTGTGTTCCGAGGCCATCGTTGGTTCTCCTTCCGCTACCCGTGTCGTACCCTACGCTTCTGTCTAAGTTAGATGCGCGGCCCGCTGTTATCGATTCAGATGGCACGGGGCCGCGGACCCTTCAGTGTATCCCGTTTGGCCTCTGATATCCTGGCTCAGAGGCATTCCGTCTTCAGCATCGGTATCCAGCCGGTCTGACATCGGGTCTGCACCAGTCTTGA
>JAPYUM010000053.1:0-9809 GCA_029940535.1 Vicinamibacterales bacterium | reverse complement strand
ACCAGTCTTGATTCCGTCCATGAGCATCCCGCGCGGTCGATTCGTCGTCTCTGCATCGTTCAACCGCCTCAGCCGTGTCAGTCTTATTGTCGTCATCACTTCCGCCATGGCCTGTGACCGCCCCGCTTCTGATTCGCCTTCTTCCGCGCCCTCCGGCGAGATCTCCCAGCCGGTCGCTCGCGACCTCCACTCCTATGGCAATCCCGGTGAAGTGGTGGTGCGTCATCTCGATCTGGAGTGGGACGTCCGATTCGACCGTCGGGCTCTTGACGGCACCGCCACGTTGGAAATCGAGCGCCTGTCAGAGTCGGCCGACACCTTGCGTCTCGACACACGCGACTTGTCGGTTTCGGCGGTGGACCTGACGGATGACGGACAGAACTGGTCGCCAACCCGGTTCGTTCACGGCGACGCCGACCCGATCCTGGGGGCGCCGCTGGAGATCTCGCTGTCGACGGACGCCACCTCGGTCAGAGTGACCTACTCAACGAGCCCGAATGCTTCGGGTGTGCAATGGTTGGAGCCCAGCCAGACGGCCGGCAAGCAGCACCCGTTCATGTTCACGCAGTCACAGGCGATCCACGCCCGAAGTTGGATCCCTCTGCAAGACTCGCCAGGGGTGCGGGTGACCTATCGCGCCACGGTGCGGACGCCGTCTGCGTTGCGTGCGGTCATGAGCGCCGCCAACCAGGCCGACGCCCCGCTTTCCGGCGAGTTCACGTTCGAGATGCGGCAGCCGATTCCGTCGTATCTCATCGCGCTCGCGGTCGGCAACCTCCAGTTCCGGGCCATGAGCTTGCGAACTGGCGTGTACGCGGAACCATCGGTCGTTGAATCAGCCGCCGCCGAATTCGAGGACACGGAGGCGATGATGGCGGCCACCGAGCGGTTGTATGGGCCGTACCGCTGGGAGCGCTATGACCTGCTGGTACTGCCACCCAGCTTTCCGTTCGGCGGGATGGAGAATCCGCGTCTGACGTTCGCGACACCGACCATCATCGCGGGCGACAAGAGTCTGGTGGTGTTGGTGGCGCACGAGCTGGCGCACTCCTGGTCGGGCAACCTGGTGACGAACGCCACCTGGCGCGATTTCTGGTTGAACGAGGCGTTTACCGTGTATCTCGAACGGCGCATCCTGGAGGAGGTGTTCGGACGAGCCCGCGTCGATATGGAAGCCACGCTCGACCGCGCGACACTAGCCGACGAGTTGGCGCGGCTGGGCGCTCCCGACCAGATCCTGCATGTCGACCTGAACGGACGTGATCCGGACGACGGGATGACGCAGGTGCCGTATCTCAAGGGCGAGCTCCTGTTGCGACTGCTCGAGGATACCGTCGGTCGCGCGCGTTTCGACACCTTCCTCCGCGCATACTTCGACCACTTCGCGTTTCGCAGTATCACGACCGGCGATTTTGTCGCCTACCTCGAGGACCAGCTGTTGTCGGAGGTCGAAACGGGCGTGGTCGACGCGCTGCAGCTCGACCGTTGGCTCGAAGAGCCGGGCTTGCCAGCCAATGCGCCCCTGGCGGAGTCCGACGCCTTGACTCGCGTGGCGGGGCAGGCGGCGCGCTGGGGCGACGGTGAGGTCACGGCCCGAGCCCTCGACACGGCCGCCTGGACCACCCAGGAATGGCTGCATTTCCTCACGTCGGTGCCCGACACCTTGTCGGCCGACCAGATGCGGGAGCTGGATGACGTCTTCGGGTTCACCCAGGCCGGTAACTCCGAGGTGGCCCACCTTTGGCTGTTGACCGCCATCCGGAATCACTACGCGCCGGCCTACCCGCGGCTCGAGTCGTATCTGATCGAAATCGGTCGCCGAAAACTGATCAAGCCGCTCTACGACGAGCTCGTCAAGACGGCAGACGGACGGGCACGAGCCCAAGCCATCTACGAGCGGGCCAGGCCCGGCTACCATCCGATTTCGGTGTCGTCGATCGACGAGGTCTTGGGTCGGTAGGCCACGAGGACACGGGAACCTTTCGGACGGTCCAGCCGTCCGGTTGGAGTGACCATGTTCTCTGATCTCCGTCATGGCGTGCGTGTGCTGGCGAAGAATCCGGGCTTCAGCGCGGTGGCGATTCTCGTGCTCGCGCTCGGTATCGGGGCCAACAGTGCCATCTTCAGTCTCATCAACGCACTGCTGCTGAAGCCACTACCGATCAACCGGCCCGGTCAGCTCGCGGGGATCTACGTCGAGCGGACGACCCCACCTGGCGGTTTTCGCGCGTTCTCCTATCCCAACTATCTGGACCTGCGGAACGAGATCGACGGGTTCAGCCGCGTCGCGGCGCACGCTGTCAGCCTGGTCGGCGTGGGTGAGGGCGAAGTGACCCGACGCGTGTTCGCCGACAGCGTGACGGCGAACTACTTCGAGACGTTCGGGTCGCCGCTGACGATTGGTCGGGCGTTCACCCCGGCGGAGGCAGAGCCGGGCGCCAACCTGCCGGTGGCCATCGTGAGCTATTCGTTTTGGGAGCGAGAGGACAGGCGTCCAGACATTCTGGGAGAGTCCATCAGAGTCAACGGCCAGCGCCTGACCATCATCGGCGTGGCCGGCGAAGGGTTCACCGGTTCGTCCGTGCTCGTGGGGCCGGAACTGTGGCTGCCGCTCGGGCTCTACGGGTCGATTACCACCGACTTCATCGGGACTGACCGGGCGCTGGCGGACCGCGACAACCACGCGCTGGAGGCAGTTCGACGCCAGGCTCCCGATCTTCGCGCTCCACTCGCTGGAGGACTTTCGCGCCGCCAGCCCCGGCCTGTGGGCCGTGCAAGTCGGGGCCAGTGTGTTTTCTACGTTCGGTGGCCTGGCACTCTTCCTGGCCGTCGTCGGACTCTACGGGGTGAAGTCGTATGTCGTGAGTCGGCGGACCCGTGAGATCGGCATTCGCATGGCGCTCGGAGCGAATCGACGCGATGTGTTGTGGCTCGTGCTTCGCGAGGGAGTGGTGTTGACTGTGGTCGGTCTCGGGCTCGGGCTGTTGCTGTCGGTCGGCATCGCGCAGTTGCTCGGGAACCTGCTCTACGAAGTCAGCACTCTCGACCCGCTGGTGTTCGCCCTCGCGCTTGCCCTGCTGGCCGGCTCGTCATTGCTCGCCTCGTATCTGCCGGCTCGCCGCGCCACCCGGGTGGTTCCCGTCGTAGCACTACGGTGCGAATAGGCTCCCCATTACCGCCTCCGCCCGTATACCTTCCATCCCGTCCTCGACTCGGATAGCATGCGCGTCTGGGCTGCGTGAGGTGCTGATGTTCACGGTGCGCTCCGTCACAATCACGATACTGGCGTTGGGCTGCGGCTGGCTGGCTGGCGCGCCGGTGCAGGCGCAAAGCCCGGGCCCCGCGGCGTCCGTCGACGAGGTGTTCGCCGGTTGGAGCCGTCCTGACGGACCTGGCTGCGCCGTGGGCGTGATCCGGACCGGCAGCCTCGTCTACGCGCAAGGCTACGGTAGCGCCAACCTCGAGTACGACATCCCGATCACCCCGTCGTCGGTGTTCCACGTTGCCTCCATTTCCAAGCAGTTCACCGCGATGGCGGTGGCGCTGCTGGCCGCGGATGGACGCCTGTCATGGGATCACGACATTCGCCGGTATGTGCCCGAGGTGCCCGATTTCGGCGCTTCGGTGACCCTGCGCCACCTCGCCAACCATACAAGCGGTCTGCGCGACCAGTGGAGTCTGCTTCGGATGGCTGGCTGGCGTTGGGAGGAGGACGTCGTCAAGCAGATGGACGTGCTGGATGTCCTGTCGCGGCAGCGCGCCCTCAACTTTCCGCCGGGCGCCGAGTTTCTCTACAGCAACACCGGCTACACGCTGCTGGCGGTCGTGGTCGAGCGGGTGAGCGGACAATCGCTTCGCGCGTTCGCCGAAGACCGGATTTTTGCTCCGTTGGAGATGCGGGACACAGAGTTTCACGACGACCACACGGCCCTCGTGCGAAACCGGGCCTACGCATACCGGCGGGGCGACGACGGTGCTTACCGCGTGAGCATTCCGGACTTCGACGTGGTCGGTCCAACCAGCCTGTTTACCACCGTCGAGGATCTGGCCCGGTGGGAGCGCAATTTCTACACGGGAGAGCTCGGGGGACACGGAGTGTTGGCCGACCTGCACCAGCGAGGCACCTTGAGCGATGGCCGAGTCGTCTCCTATGGGGCCGGCCTGACCCACGGGAGCTACCGGGGGCATCTGACCGTCGGGCACGGCGGGGCAGATGCCGGCTATCGCAGCGAGTTTCTCCGATTCCCCGCCCAGGAACTGACGATCGCCGTGTTGTGCAACGAGCCGTCGTCCAACCCGGATCGCCTGGTGCGGGCGGTGGCCGACGTCTATCTCGACCTCGCGGCGGCCGCTCAATCGACTAGCGAACTGCGGGCAGTTGAGGCGACCCCGGTCGCACCGGTCTCGAACGGGAGCGGCGCCGGCGGTGTTGTCGGCCGCGAGGAGGTCGTGGACATGCCTCTGCTCGCCGATCTCGCCCAACTCACCGGGTTCTATCGTCGCGACGACAGCGATACGCCGCTACAACTCGTCGTTCGGGACGGCTCGCTCACGATTCTCACTGGCGGCGCGAACGGTACCCTCTTGCCCGCTGGGACGGACCGCTTTCGATTGGCCGGATCCGCGACGGTCGGTACCTTTGACCGAACGGACGGTCCGGCGATCCTGGAGCTCAGTGGACCGGTCGGTGCCCGCTACCGCCAGGAGCCACACTGGCGCCCGGCGGCCGACGAACTTGCGCGCTTCGTCGGCAACTATTACAGCGCCGAGGTGGGCGCGCAGTACTCGTTGTGGGTGGAACGCGGTCGGCTGATGTTGCGTGAGCGTCGGCTGGGCACACGTCCGCTGATCCCGACCTACCCGGGAGGGTTCTTTACGTCAGGTTTTTACCTGTCGTTCACCGACGGGCCGGGCGGCTCTGTTGACGGGTTCACGATCAGCACCGAACGTGCGTGGAAGGTTCGGTTCGACCGCCAGTAGTGTCGGCAGGCTGCGCGCGGGCCCCGTCGACTCAGCCGTTAGAGGAGGTCGCGGAGGCGCCCTCTTCCTCTTCGGCGTCTTCTTCCTCGAAGGCGGCCAACCCTTCGACCTGCCACTCGTTCAGTGGCTGCGGGCCGGCGACCATACCCTCGAGATCCGGGTCGCCGCCACTGATCCGGGGCGGCGCTGCTTCTTTGCGTTCCTTCGCGTCCTGGCGGCGAACATCTTTCATCTTGCGCTGCTCTTGCCGAGCGCGCTCTCGTTGCCGTTTCTGTTGGGTTGGTCGTCCACGTGTTGCCAAATTCACACCTCCCTGAGCGAGATGGGGCCCGGCCTGAGCAAATAAGCGGGTCTGTCGAGAACGACACGCTGTGGGGTAGCGGTTGGAAGACCCGTCGGCTCTTGAGTCTTGACTCTTGATGGGCGTACCCACCACAAGACCGCGCTGAAATACAAACCCAAGGATATCAGCGCGCCGGCAGAAAGGCAAAAGTCAGCGTGGCAGTGGGGTCGGCGAGGTGGGAGTCTGCACGACCGGCGCGGGTGATGGTCCGGGGGCGTCGCCCACGTGAGGGGCCGCCGGTTCCCACCACGACCAGATGGCGACGCCGGTGATGAATAGCGCGCCAGCCACGAGCGCGGCCACGCCAAACGCGAGCGCGCGACTGATAATTCTCAGCATGTCGGCAGACCGCCGTCGACCCGGAGAATAGCACGACAGCCACTATAATCAGGCGCTTCCAACCATGGATGGACTCCGCGATACGCTTCTGGCGCTCGGCCTCCCCGGCCTGTTTCTCATCGCCCTGCTCGATTCGGCCGGTGTGCCGTTGCCGGGTGGGGTCGATATCGTTCTTTTATTGCTCGCCTGGCAGCAGCCGTCGCTGTTCATCGTGATCGCCCTGACCGCCGCCGTCGGCTCCACCCTCGGGTGCCTGGTGCTCTATCGTGTCGGGCTCACGGGCGGCGATGCCGCCATGCGTCGCCTCGACCCCGCGAAACGAGAGTGGGTGACGGCCAAGGTTCGTGAGAACGACGTGCTGGCGATGCTGGTGGCGGTGCTGGCGCCCCCGCCGCTGCCAACCAAGGTGTTCATGCTCGTGGCCGGCTGTGTCCGAATGCCCTGGGTCCGGTTCGCGTCCGCCGTGTTCGTCGGACGCGTGATTCGATTCGGGGCCGAAGCGTATCTCGCCGTGCGTCTGGGCGACCAGGCGCTCGAGACCCTCCAGAGCCACTACCCCACGATCGGGGCGGGACTCGCGCTCACCGTCGCCCTGTATGTCGGAGTCCGATGGTTGCGCAAACGGCGCGCGCTCAGGTCCACCACCTGACCACTACGCGAGCGCTTCCCGCTGCCGGTTCAGGCGCGACTCGCGTTCGGTGGCGAATCGGACGATGCCCTGGTAGATCGACTCTCTGTCGAGGTGGGATTCGGCAATGACGTCCGTTTCCGAGCCCCCGCTGCGCCAGCGGTCATCGAAGTCTGCGTAGAGCGAGTAGCCTTCGGTGATCGGGCCCAGATTGGGGATGGGAGGCACCCGTTTGGTCATCGTGCTGACGACCATACAGTCATAGCGTGAGGACGCCGGAAGAATGCTCTGTTGATACGACTCGGGCTGGAAACCGAACAACTCGGTGCTGATGACGGACACGACACGCACGTTGATTCCGGCCTCTTCGAGCCGCGGCAAGACGTCCACGAGATTCGTCGTCGAGCTCGAGCCCTGGACGAACACCGTCCCCATCGGCGGCGTGGAGCCGTCATAGTCACGAATCAAGTACAGCCCCTTGGATGAGGCCGTGAGGTCGGTGTCGGCAAACGTCGAACGGTCGGCGACCGGGAAGTCCGGCCGTGCGACGTGAATCACGATGATGCCGATGTCTTTGATTTCGATCGCCTTCTGGACGGCCGCGAAGTACCCGGGGGCGACATCGTTGTAGTCCCAGAAGTACAGATTGATGACGTGTCCACGTGGGAGCAGGGTCCATGTCTGCGGGGCGAAGATTCCGAAATGGGTGCGGGCGTCCGCCGCGGTCTCCGGACCGGAGTGACCCGCGAGCACGTGTAAGACGCCGAGCTCGAACGGGCTGTCCTGGTTCATTTGCGAAAACACGCGGGCAGGGGTGTACATCAGCGGTGTGAACGCGCCGTATGTCCCGGAGATACCCCAGACCCCCGCGAACTTCTTCGGATCGGGTGAGGCGTTCTGACTGACCAGGCCCACAATCGTGGACGCGTTGCCCGCTTCCTGAATCGCCGCTTTGAGCCGCGTGCCATACGGATTGTCGACCGGGTCGTAGTGGCCCAGCAGATTCGCGTTCTCGATGTTGATCGACCCTGACAGGTCCGCGGCCATGGTCAGGAAACGGCCGCTGGTCACGTAGTTGAGCCACGCGCCGATCTCGCTGATGGCCCGTCTCGGTCCCTTCTTGGCGCCGGCGTCGTGAAACAGTGTGATGCGGCGTGTGACCTCTTCGCCCGTGTGCGGGTTCTTGACCGCCACGTCTTGGACATCTGTCGGCAGGTTTTCGACCTTCAAGCGATCGTCAAGGAAGGGGTTCGTCGTCGGGTCGATTCTGAGTGAGGGCGCGTGGTCCACTGTCGCTGCGATGTCGATCACCCGTTTGGCGACCCACGCCCGCAGTCCGTCTTGGCGCTCCATCACCGACATCAATGTGTCGATGTTCGTCTTGAACTGGATCAGGCGCGCCGCGTCGGTCTCCGGCACCCCGTCGCGGATACCGTCGAACGTGATGCCGTACTGGTGCTCGAACGACTCGGCCAGCGCGAGGAAGTACCCGCTGTTCATTTTCATCCCGTAGGGATGAGACGGATAGCCGATCACCTGGTTTTGTCCGCTCACCTTGCCGTCCTGAACGGCCGGCCACCACCCCTTGGTGGTCGGGCCAACCAGAATCATCGGTCGGCGGTCGTTGGCTGGCCACTCCTCCATCAGCTTGAGGGCGGCGATGACCTGGTCGAAGTCGTTCCCGTCGTCCACCTGAAAGACGTTCCACCCCCACGACACCCACTGTTGAGCAATGTCGTAGTCGGTGTAGCGCGGCTTGATCACGCCGCCAATGAGGGTGTCGTCGATACCCGCGTTATTCATCGACAGCAGGACCCGCAGACGTTTCCCGACCTGCTGCGAGAGCGCAATGCTCTTGAGTTCCTGGGCGTGGCCTTCGGTCAACGCGAACTCGCCTTCCAGCGCGATGACTTTCAGGTCGGCATTCGCCCCGATGTAGTCCCAGAACACCGCCTTGCCGGCGGCCGTCGCGATGCCGATGCCCGAGGGCCCGCCGTTGACGTCGTTCGTCACGTCCGTGGTCTCGGCGTGGCCGGCCAGGGAGCGGATGCCGCGAAGCTTCGCGTCGGCGAAGAGCGGGTGCTCGGTGAGGCCGTTCTGCGTCAGGAGCGTCTCGAGGGCGCCGGCGCCGCGACGGAACCCGAGCGCGTCAATCGGTAGAATCGCCACGTTCGGGTCGACTGCGAACCGGGCATCACCGGTCGCCACGTGCTGGCGCCGAAGCGCCTCGTACAGAATCATCCACAGCGCGTAGCAGGTCGGAATGTTGTGGCCGCCCGAGAGCATGAACTTGTCCGAGTAGGGGAACTTGGGGTCGCGCAGGTCGTAGCGCAGTCCCCCCAGATCGGGTCCGGCCAGGTGGCAGGCCACGTTGTAGGGCGTGTACGCCAACGGCCCCCCGAAATGTCCGGTCTGGGCGTAGTTCCCCATGAGAGACAGGTTCATCGCAGTCATGAACGCGATGTCGTCGAAGCGTCCACGTTCGTAGTCAGGCAGCTCGACCGGGTGGGCTTCGAGCGTGTCCTTCGACGTGACGGTATGCACGGTGACGCTTTGGAGGACGGGTGCGGGTGTTGTCATGGGGTGACCTCGAACGGGAGTCGCGACAGAAGATGCCGCATCATATCTCCCGGCCTGGCCCCATGCCATCGTCGGGCGCTATCGTCGTTCAAGAAAGGTCGATACGTGAGGGTGCCCGACGCTCACCAGTGTCACGTCCAGCTGGCTTGGAGGTAGTCGTCTTGCCGGGTCCCCGTACAGAAACAGATCATCCGATGGAACGATTGGCACCGCAGATGCATCTTAGTCCTCAGGAGGCCGGACGAACGCTTTTCTGAGATTCAACCGCGGACTACTCAAGATGCCACCAGCGGTCCACGTGTGGCTGTTCCTGCTCCTGAGTGTGAACCTGCTGGCTCCGCTCTTTCTCCTCGAGGCGCGGGTGGTGCTCGGCACGATGCTCGCGAGCGTCCTGTTCATGACCTGGATCACGGCCGCCACGGGGTTTAGCCGGTTGGTGGGGCTCGGACACATCCTCTGGGTGCCCTTGGTGATTTTTCTGTGGAATGCTCTACCTGACTACGCCGCGACCACACTGCTGGGGACCTGGCTCAGAGCGGTAATCGCGCTCAACACGGTCTCCTTGTTCATCGATGCCAACGACGTCCGGAAGTACGTGATGGGCGACCGACGTGAAGTCGTCTGACGGTCGTCAACGCCGGCTGTCACACATCCAAACTAGAGAGAACGACCATGACCCAACCCATCAGCGACATCGCCTTCACTCCCGCCGTCAAGCGGGCGCAACAGGAACGCGGGTCTCGGGAGTTGTACGGGAAAGTCGAGTCGCGCGGCGGATGGCGAGACCGGGTCACCGCCGACCTCGTGGCTTTCATTGCCGAGCGAGATTCGTTGTATCTCGGCACCGCGAATGCCGCCGGTCAGCCCTACATTCAGTACCGTGGCGGCGCGAAGGGGTTTCTCAAGGTGCTGGACGACCGTACGCTGGCACTGGCCGAT
>JAPYUM010000182.1:2469-5120 GCA_029940535.1 Vicinamibacterales bacterium | reverse complement strand
TTCGCAGACGACGAGTGTGACGATGGATGCGGCGCGAATCTGCACGGCGACATTCAACGTGACGCAGTTCACCCTGAGTCTGACGCTGACTGGGGCAGGGACGGGCACCGTCACGTTGCTCGATGAGGAGCGGAACACCACCACCCCTTGCACGAAGGAACTCTACAACGCTGACTCCAATTGCAGCGAATCCTACGACTTTGGGACCAATGTGACGCTGACAGCAGATCCAGACGCGGGTTCGTTCCTCATCGATTGGGGAGGAGACTGCGCCAACGGTACGGCTCAAGACCTATCGTGGACAGTGACGATGAACTCGAACGTCTCTTGCTCCGTTAGATTTGACCCGCCCAGCATACAGCGGTAATCAACATGCGTGAATGGCGACTTTCGTCCTACTGCATCGTCTCGCTCGCGGTCCTGCTCGGTGGTTCATGGCCGGCCGATGCTCAGCAGACCACGGTACTCGGCCCGATTCCCACTGATTCGCTCAGCGAGGTGCTGAGCGAGGTCACCTACTGGTCTGGCAATCCTGGGGTCGGCGATGTCATCTCTGCACTGACAGGGCTCGAGGTGGCGACGGCGCCACTCGGCTCTCCATCGGGCGGCTTTGTGTACTCTTACGACGAAGGGGTGGGTGCGCCGCTTCGCCGATCGGGCACTTTCGGACCGCAGTTCGTAGAGCGGGCGCTGACCACGGGGCGGGGAACGACCAGCTTCGGGTTGAACGTCTTCAACGCGACCTACGACACGCTCTCCGGGTACCCGCTCGATGACCTCCGCGTTGCGACGTTCCGGGGTCCGCAGCCAATAATCTCCTCCTCGACTCTCAAGTTGCGGCTGCAGTCGCAGACCGTGGCACTATTCAGCAGTGTGGGCGTCACTGACAATTTAGATGTGGCGGTGGCGGTTCCGATTGTCCGTGTAGCCGTGGATGCAACGTTGATGCAGGAAGAGCCGGCGGTGGGTACCGCCATGCTGCTGGCCGGCGGGTCCTCGACCGGTTTGGGCGACATTGCGGTCGTGGGGAAGTATCGGTTCTGGAAGAGCAGCGACGAACGGAGCGGCCTGGCCGGGCTGGTGACGCTGCGGATGCCCACTGGTGACGAAGACAACTTACGGGGACTTAGTGCATGGCGCACGCTGGTGAGCGCTATCGCATCGGCAGCACGAGGTAGAGTCGCAGTGCACGCGAACGTGGGCTATGAGTTCTGGGACAGGAGCGTTACGCTCTCGAACAACCAACCCGGTCCGTTCGACCAGGTGTGGGAGCTGGCGGACCAGATGCAGTATGGTATGGCGGTCGAGTTTGAGGTCCGTCCTACGCTCACCTTCATGGTGGAAGCGATGGGGCGTATTGTACGAAATTCTGGCCAGCTTGAGACTGTCTCGTTTGACACAGAATACTCTCCGGAACTTGGCAGTGACGGGGTCAACCTGCTGCAGGTGACCTCGGGCCGCTTACGCAAGTTCGTTATGGTGCCCGGGGTGAAGTTGAACCTTGGGGGAAACAGGCTGTTCTCGTTCGGCCTTCGGATAGCCCAAGGCGATACAGGTCTCCGGGACACGCTGACGCCGCTAGTCGGGTTCAACTGGACGCTCTGAGGTTCTGAACGCGATGGCCAGCGTTCCCTGTGGTCATCGGCTCCAGCTCACCATTTGCCATTGTTCGTCGACCCATCCCAGCTCGAACTGCCAACCCACAGCTGGCACTTGCAGTCTTGCACCGGCGACAGGTTGGTACTCTACTGCTACCGAGCAGTAAATCACCGCCCGAGTATCACTTCTCAGCTCGGGGTCGCAATCTTGATATTGCACATTCGCTGATCGAAAATTCTTGAACGTTTCCGCCAGAGGAGCAAGGTCCTCGGTGCTCGCCGTTGGCCAGATGCTGGTCATGCCGTCCGCGTCCAAGTCTTCATACAGTTCAATAAAGCGGTCCACAATGTCATCGGCTTGGTCGGACAACGCCACCAGACGAGCTTCGACGTTAACCGCCGGGTCGGTGACCGGAGGGGCGGTCGTCGGTTCCACGGGACGTGGCGCATTCACTAAGGCGGTGACTTGTGTCTCGACCGCCGCAACCGCAGGGTGGTCCGCTTGGAATTGCGCGAGCGTTCTCAGGGCTCCTGCCAGGTCACCCTCGTCCGCCCTGCTTTGTGCCTGCATGGCTACGGCTTGACCTTGCAGATCCCATTCGGCCCGAAGGTCTTGGAGAGCATCGGCTACTGCAGAGGTCGGCGTGAAATTCTCGAGACGCGTAAAGGCTTGCGACCAGTTCCCATTGGCCGCGAGCTGCCGCGCATCGTTGACGGCGACTTGGGCCGCGTCTTGTGTGTCCAGCTCGCTGCGGAGCTCATCTAGAGTTTCCACGACCAGGCTGTTCGGCGGTGCGAATGCTGCAATACGGTCGACCGCTTCGCGTAGTCTGCCGTCCGCAGCCAGCTGGCGCACTTCATTCACCTCGACGTTCGCCAGTTGGTCCAGTTCTTGGCGTAGACGTTGCGCTTCCCTATCAACGAGTTCCTGAGAGGGGGAAAATTCATCGAGAATCCGGAACGCCTCCAGGCGTTCGCCTTCTTCGAATAAGCGTGCAGCTCGGTCCACCGTGCTCCTCGCGGCTTCGAGAGTGCCGAGCCTACCGCGGAGCC
>JAPYUM010000182.1:0-2369 GCA_029940535.1 Vicinamibacterales bacterium | reverse complement strand
GAGCCTACCGCGGAGCCCCGCGAGGGTCTCCCTTACCGCTTCGTAAGATGGCGCGAAGCCTTCAAGTTCGCTTATGGCGCCGTCAAGGTCGCCGTCGTCTGCTCTCGTCTGCGCACGCAGTGCTAAGGCTTCAGCTTGCTCCTCCCACGTCGCCGTCAGGACCGCCAATGCTTCTTGAACGTCGGGCGTGGCCGGGCTGATGTTCTGGAGCAGGTCGAAGGCCTGCTGCCGCTCACCGTTCTCGAATAGGTCTCGAGCCCTGGCGATCGCTGACTGGGTGCCTTCCGGATCGAGCGCCCGAAGCTCCTCAAGCACCGCAGTGAGACTGTCGTTAGGCGGGGCGAAGCCACTCAACATCGCGACGGCGCCTGTGACGTCTCCTCCGTCGGCACGGGCCCTGGCTTGGGTAGCTAGTTCTTCGGCCTGCTGCGTCCAGCGAGCTCTCAGTTCTGCCAGTCCCTCGGTAACCATGGGATGCGGCGGAGCGAATGCCTCTAGCTGGGCGAAGGCTATTGCCCGCTGTCCCGCGTCGTACAATGCTGCCGCTTCCGTCACCGCCCGTTCTTCCGGGCTGGGCAGGGTAAACCGAATTAGTGTGCCGACAGAAAGCACCGCAAACACAGTGGCAGCAGCCAGCCACAGCCAGCGAGCTGCGGGCCGTCGACCGCGGTTTTCGGCCCCCCGATTCGCTAGCTCGGTTCTCCGCTCCGTCGGCAGAACTGCAGGCTCAAGCCCGATACTGTTCCGCGCCTCTCCCGCCTCGAGGGCTCGTCGCTTGAGTTCGATGGCTTCGGGATGGTTCGGATCGTAGGCCAGAATCTCATCCGCAGCCCTGAGCGCGGCCTCGAATGCTCCATTCTGTAGATTCTCTCGTCCGGCACGCAGGCTCCGTCCAACAGCACCGAGTCGTCCGTGTTCTTTTTCGCGGTCTTCGATAGCCAGAAGTATCCGTTGCTGGAGTTCAACTCCGGCCTGGGTGCGTTCCACTTCGAGGGTCTGTTTGACTAAAGCGAGGGCGTTCTCCAGATGACCCTGTTCAAGTTGCGTCGTCGCCGACGAGAGATATTTCTCGATCTGGGCAGCGTCTACCGCCGCACGTAGTTCGCCACCGACCAAGTCAGCCTGCTGTTGGTCGGCCTGTAGACGGGTGGACGCATGCATCTCCGTTCGTACGGCGGCCAGTCTCTCGGCCAGTTCATGTAGCTGCTGGTACCGGTGCGCGGGATCCGGGGCCATAGCTCGTTCTACGATTTCGTCCAGAGCGGGATCGAAAGAGGAAGTCAGCTGAGTGACCGGCACCAGTGTGTCCTGCAGCGCGACTCGCAGACCGCGATCCTGAAAAGCTCGCCGGTAGGTCAGTAATTCGTAGAGGACGGCGCCCACCGCAAAGATGTCGGTTCGGTGGTCCAGGGGGCGCCCCTGCGCCTGCTCGGGCGACATGTAGCTCAGCGTGCCGATAATGTCTCCGGCCTGAGTGAGACCCGTTAAGTCCCTCATGCGAGCGATCCCGAAGTCGAGAATCTTCAGCTCGCCGGACCCTTCGGTGACCATAAGATTGTCAGGCTTGATGTCGCGATGGATCAGGCCTTCGTCATGGGCATAACCGAGCCCATCACAAAGCTCCTCCATGAGTTTCAGTTTTCGATCCAAGGCCAGCGGCGCCTTCCGGCGGATGACTTCTCCCAGTGTTTCGCCCTTGATGTACTCCATGGCGATGAATGGCTGGTCGTCGTCGACGCCGACGTCAAAGATCGTGACGATATTCTTGTGTTGCAGGCGCCCGCCGGCACGCGCCTCTCGGAGGAACCGAGCCCGCATCTCCTCGGTATCGACGCGCAGGCGCTTCACCGCAACCAGGCGGTCGATCAACGGATCGAGCGCGAGGTACAGTACCCCCATGGCGCCACTGCCGAGCTCCTGTTTGATTTCGTAGCGGCTGATGGTTGATCGTTCGGGCGCCATGGCTAAAGTATAAGGAGATCGGCCGTGAAGAAGCGAGTCACTGAGACACAGATCATCGGGTGTTTCCGAGAGGCCGAGACCGGCCTGTCGGTCAAGCAGCGTTGCCGGAAACACGGGTTCTCGGAGGCGAGCTACGACCGGGGGCGGAGCACGGTCGGCGGCATGAGCGTCTCGGACGCGAAGCGGTTGAAGGAACTGACGACGGAGAACGCGCGACTGAAGAAGCGGCTGGCCGAGTCGCTGCTCGAGAATGAGGTCACACGAGAGGTGCGGCGAAGAAAGTGGTAACCGCCCCAGCGCGTCGGACGGTGGTGCGGGGCCTGACCGAGCACGGCTTGAGCGAGCGGCGCGCTGCTCTAATGCTTCCTATCAACCGACCCTGCGACCGCCGGGTTCGTAGGCAGGGC
>JAPYUM010000052.1:6927-30048 GCA_029940535.1 Vicinamibacterales bacterium | reverse complement strand
GCGCGTATCAGGAGCGGTTCCCGATTCCTGAGTGGATGAGTGTGCCGATCAGTCAAGAGAACTTCCTCGACTTCGGTGTCAGCACCACCCCCACCCTGGTGGTCATCGACACCGAGGGCATCGTCCGGCTCTACAATCCGGGCGATCTCCCGTACGAGGAACTCGCGCCGCAGGTCGAACGACTACTCGGGGACTAGAGGGTCCGCGTCCGCCTGGGTTGCGTTACTCCTCGGCGACCGCCAGCCTGGAGGCGGGCTGGCGCCACTGGTCGAGTGGCTGGTGTCCAGAAAGAAAGCCCGCCCGGCGCGTGGCGCCGGCTTTGTTGTCTGACCTCTACGGGCTAGCGGACGGTTACTTCCACGAACTCGGTGACCGTCGCCGGTCCGTCGGACGCCTGTACCCGGAACAGATACGCGCCCGGCGCGGTGAACGTGGCCACCATCGACGCGTCATCGTCTCCAGCCGCGTCCAGCCGCGCGCCGACCGGTCCTCGGATCTGGGTCCAGGTCAGGTTGACCCCGTCCACCCGGTGGCGAGTGGGTCGGTGGAGGTTTGCGCTCTGGATTTCCGGCACGTTGAGCGGCAGGGTCGGGCCGCCTTCTTCTCTGGCGAATGTCGGCGTGACGTTTCCGGCTCCGCCCCTGAACTGTCTCGGTTCCGGAATGCCGTCGTCGCTGACGCTGGCCTGCAGCGTGACCGCGGTATCGACCGATGCGGTGGCCGAGCCGGTCACGTTCAGCGTCGGAGCCTGGTTGGCGGCCAAGACATCAGGCGGGGTCCGGTTGGCACCCGGGTTCGGATCGATTTCCCACTCGGGCAGGAGCCACCCGACGGCCTGGTACGACTCGCCGTGTGCCGTGACCTCCCAGATGACCTGACCCTCACCCAGGTCCGCCGGCACAGTCACGCTGAATACCCGTGAGTACTGGCGAGGATAAAAGTAGGTCGGCTGCCCCCGGTCCGGATCACCCGGCGTGACATGGTTGCTCGGTCCCACCGGGAGCTCGATCTCCTCGACGTAGTTCCGGTTGAGATAGGCGAAATGGAACTCGAACGTGCCGTCGTCGTTGCGCGTCCAGCCATCGAAGAATGGCTGAATCGATTGACCCGAACTGAATCGGAAGTGTGTCGGGTCGGCCTGGGCGGCCGCCTGCGAGGTGACCGCCAGCAACGCTGACAGGGTGAGCGCCAAGAGTCTGTTCGTCCGGGTCATGATCTGTCTTCAAGAGGCAGGATGCGTAGCGGGGACCGGCTGGACGCCGGCCCCCGGCGAAGTGCGCGACGGTTCTCCGTACGGCCGCCGCTAGTTTTCTTCGTCGGTCCGCTCCCGGGCCTCGTGCCGGGTGGCGACTTCAGCCTCGTACTCCTCGTCCGTCATGTCATACCAGCCGATCCAGGCGAACCCCATCTCATCTATGGTCCGCTGTCCGGCGCCGATCCAGTTGTTCGCGTCGAGATTGCCCCGGTTGCCTGCGGAGTTGTCGAACCAGGTGCTGGTGTGGAGAATCGTGCCGGCCGGGATGAGCGGCATCGAGTCCTTCGAGTAGTTGTAGTTCATGTGCCAGTTGTAGTCGAAACTCGCGCAGTTCACGGTCTCGGCCCGCACCGGCTGGGTCGGGTAGATGAACTCGATGCACTGATACGTGCCGAGCATGTGCATGTGCGGCTGGAACATCGTGATCTTGGCGGCCTTGTTGAACCGCGCATAGCCGTCCGAGCGAGACACCGCACCGGCGGGGAGGTCCAGCACACCGATGGTCTGCCCGTGCGAGCCAGCGAGCTGTTTGGAATACCGGATGTGCTCCGGCTCGGTCCCGGCTGGCAGGAAGTTGATGCCCAGTTCGACCACCGCGTCGATTGGTTCACCCACCGAGTGGAGGTGATAGCTGAGGCGTGCCTCGGTGTCGGCCGACAGCTTGAGTCCCGTGCCCTCAGGATACACCTCGGCCTGCTTGCCGGACGCGTACTCGACGAGGAACTGGCCGCCGCCCATCCGCTCGCCAGATTCGTCCTGCTCGACCGCATACGACAGGGCGTGGTGCACGACCTGCCGCGCCTTGTCGCCGACCGGCTTGGTCTGAATGGCGGTGATATAGCGGTCTTCCGTGAGACCGAAGTTGGTGAACAGATCGCCGAAGAGATCGGGGCCGGCGGCCGGGACCTCGTAGGCGGGAAACTGTACGACCAGATCGGGCTCACCGATTTGCCACGCATCAGAAGGGGCGAACTCGGGTGGCGCCGGGGTGTTGGCCGGGTTGCCCTGCGGCGCTCCGGCGTCGACCCATTTCACGATCGTCGCGATCTGATCGTCGGTCAGCGACGGGTCGTTCAGGAAGTCCTGAACCCCGATGTCACGGTCCAGATGCCACGGTGGCATCGCGCGGGTCTCGACCTTGTTCTTGATCGACCGCGCCCAGGGACGCGCGTCCTGATAGCTGATTAGCGACATCGGGGCGATTTCGCCCGCGCGGTGACAGTTCACACAGGATTCATAAAAAATCGGCGCGATGTCGTCGGCGAATGTCGGCTCGCCCGGGACCTGCGCGGATGCGCCGGTCGGCAGCAATGCGAGCGAGAACACCGAGAGGACGGCAGCGGAATATACTAGTTTCACAAGCAGTTCTCCTGGCAGCCGTGGTCGACGGATGCCGGACTGAACGGGTCGGGAACCCCGAATCGGGATATCCCCGATCCGGAACCATGCGAGACGTACACAGACTCGTTTGAATTGTCCCACAAACGGACGCGGAAGTCTCCCGCCCATCGGACTGAATGTGGATGGCGGCGCAAACCACCGGTGGTGCGCAAGGTCAGTGTCGTGACGATGACGGGACCGTGTGTTATTTTGCGACGCGACGGGGGCACCATTTAGTCCCGGCGACCACGTTGTCGAACCGGCCACACAACCTATGCCACGCATCACCTCTCTTGCTACCGCGTTGCCCCAACATCGCTTCACCCAGACCGAAATCAAGGAGGCAATGGCTGGCGTCTGTCGCGGCAATCGGAAAATCGAACGCCTGCTTCCTGTATTCGACAAGACCGGGGTCGAACACCGGGCCTTCGCGCGTCCGCTGGAGTGGTACGCAAGCGGCAAGACGTTCGAGACCCGCAACGAGGTCTATGCCGAATGCGCGCTTGACCTGCTTGACCAGGCGACGCGGGACTGTCTTGAACGCGCCGATGTGCAGGCCAGTAAGATCGACCATATCTTCTGCGTCACCACGACCGGCCTGACCACGCCGAGCCTCGACGCGCAGCTGTGCGCACGCCTCGGGTTCCGGCCGGATGTGCGTCGGTTTCCGCTCTTTGGGCTTGGGTGTGCCGGTGGCGCCGGCGCGCTCGTCCGGGCCACTGACATGCTCCGTGCGTATCCGACACACCGCGCCCTGGTGCTGTCCGTCGAGTTGTGCAGCCTGGTGTTCTCACCGACAGCCGAGTCAGCCACCGACCTGATTGGGGTCGCGTTGTTCGGCGATGGCGGCGCCGCGGTGCTCGTGTCCGGGGACGGCGTGGAGGGCGACGGCCCGACCGTCGTTGACACGCGCACGCATCTGTTCCATGAGGCGCCCGACCTGATGGGATGGCGTTTCACCGACGATGGCATGCGGCTGATTCTGTCGCGCGGCGTGCCTGAGTTCGTCGCCACCACGGTCAAGCCTGTCGTCGAACAGTTCCTGGACGAGCAGGGCTTGACGGTTGGTGACCTGCAGCACCATGTGCTCCATCCGGGGGGTGCGAAGGTGATGTCCACCTACCGTTCCGCGTTCGGCCTCGAGGAACACGCACTCCGGCATGCCCGGGAGGCGATGCGGTGCTACGGCAACCAGTCGAGCGCATCCGTGCTGTTCATGCTGCACGACCTGATCGCGTCCGGGCAGCCTGCTCCGGGCGATCGGGGGGTGCTCATGGCGTTGGGCCCGGGTTTCGCGGCCGAGATGTTGACCCTGGCGTGGTGACATCGGCCGACGTCACGATCGTCGGGGGAGGACCAGCCGGCGCGGCGCTGGCGGTGGCGCTCGGCCGCCAGGGCGTCCGGGTGGAGTTGTACGAGAAAGCGCGGCACCCGCGACTAAAGGCCTGCGGCGAAGGACTGCTTCCGCACGGTGTGTCGGCGCTCCGAGACCTGGTCGGTCTGCCTGACGCGCCAACGGTGCGCGGTCTCCGGTTCCGAGCCGGCGAAGAATCGGTGGATGCGACGTTTCCGACCGGGCACGGTCTCGTGGTGCGCCGCGACCGATTTGACAACTGGCTGTTCGACCACGCCGCGTCGACCCCCAACGTCGACGCGCGGCCCGGTACGCGGTACATGGGGACCCGGGCGCCGATTCTGGTGGGCGCGGACGGGCGGCAGTCGATGTTTCACCGGGGTCTACCGGCCACCCCGGCCAGGCCACGCCGCGTCGGGCTGTCGACGCATGCCATCGGCGTGGAGGGCGTGACCGATCGCGTGGAGGTCTTCTTTCAACCTGACGGAGAGCTGTATCTGGCCCCGACCGGCGACGGAGAAGTCCTCATCTCGGCCCTGTTCGACTACCGCCACTTCACCCCGGACGGGTTGACGCGTCTCGTGGCCGCCATTCCGGCGCTCCGCGCGCGCACGCGGCGCATCGAGTTCACGACCCCGGTGCTGGCGTCCGCGCCGCTGGGGTCTCATGTGCCGCGCATCATCGACGAGACGGACCGTCTCCTGTTGGTCGGTGACGCGGCCGGATCGCCCGACCCGATCGTGGGGGACGGGCTGGCGCTCGCGCTGGCCTCGACCCAGGATGCCGCCTCGGCCATCGTGTCTGGCAATTGGCGCGAGTATCAACGGCGCCGCCTGGCTAGAGGGGCCAAGGCCCGCCGCCTGGGCCGTCTGATGCTGCGGCTGTCGCAGACCGAGCGTCGCGCGTCCTGGGTCCTGCGGCACCTGTCTGCCGTGGTGCCGCGTCTGCTCGACCTCGCCGTCGGCCAGGAAACCTCCCACCACGCGCGGCTGTGATGTGGCAGACCCAGCGCTCGCTCGAGCGGGAGCATATGGACGACCATACGCCGCCGCAGGCGGTGGTGGATGAGGTCTACTGGTTTCTCGGCGCCATTGGCCGATGGCTTGGCGGGACGCGTGCGACGCGCCGCCGGTTCGACCGGCTGAGCGTGGGCTGGTCTCCCGGCGCTCGCATCACCGTGCTGGACGTGGCAGCGGGCGGGGGCGATATGGCCCGGGGCATCCAGGCGTGGGGACGCTCGCGCGGATTCGACGTGCGGGTCACCGCCCTCGACATCAGTGGACGGACCCTCGATTGCGCGCGACGTCGGGGCGAGCCCGGCGACCAGCCGCGGTTCGTGTGCGCTGATGTGCATCAGGCGCCCTTCCAAGACCGGGCGTTCGATTACGTCACCTGCTCGGTCTTCTTCCACCACCTCACCGACGATGAGGTCGTGCGGACGCTCCAGGCCTTCGACCGGGTGGCCCGACGGGGCATCGTGGTCAACGACCTGATCCGGCGGTGGCGCCTGTTTGCCTGGAGCTGGCTGTTCACGCGTCCGTTCAATGCGGTCCTGCGTCAGGACGGTCCGCTATCGGTCCGGCGGGCATTCCGACCTGACGAACTGACCGCGTTGGCTCAACGCGCCGGCCTGCGATGGCTCTCCGTCCAGACGCATTTTGGCCACCGCATGACGCTCGCCGGCGAACGGCCGCCGAGTGGCTAGCAGCTTGGTGAAGAACCTCTAGTGCGTCAAGCCGTACATCATGTAGTTGACGCCGATCTGGAACCCTGTGTTCTCAGCGTCGATCGGGAAGAAGCCGCGGCCGGCCAACTGCCAGTACTCGGCCAGATTCGTGTTGTAGTTCACCACTGCCATCAGGCGCCCGTTGGGGTCGTTGTCCTCGAAGACACCGAAGTACTCCGGCATCAATCCGCCCAAGTGATGGTTCATCGGGTTGGGTATGTCGAGTCGGCCGATTCGGAAGAACGTGCTGAAGATCGGATGCGTCTGGTCCAGCGTCATGAGCTGGGCATCGGGGAGCACCCGCTTCAGTTGAGCCTCGAAGTTGGTCCACTGGGCGGTCTCGAAGTCGTTGAAAATGACGAAGCCGCCCTTGAGCAGATAGGCCCGTAGACGCTCGGCGTGGGCGTCGGTCATCACCCAGAACCCCGGTTCCCACAACATGGCGATCGGGTGTTTGAACAGGTCAGGGTCGTCGAACGAGAGAATCAGGCTGCCGTCGGTCTCGGCATCGACCATCGTGAAGTTGCCGAGCACCGACATCAGATTGGCTTCCGCCCCCGGATATTCGTGCATCCAGAAATTGACGCCCATACCGACGGGTGGAGCACCATAGGTGCCGTTGGTCCAGCGGAGACGGACGAAGGTCAGGCCGCCATCGTAGGGTACCGCCGGTGTTCCCCATCGACGCCGGCCCGGCTGCGCGGACGCCACTGTCACGCAGCAGAGCGCGGTGACAACCAGCATTCGGAAATAGCGACTCATAGATGCTTCGCAGACCCGGATGCGTTCATGATGCGCCAGACAGCGTGGCGATGTCGACGCCGTCGCCCACGCAGCGGGGCTCGCCCCCTGGAAGATGGCACACTTGTCTTGGTCAGGGTCCAATGACGATGTGGCATCCAGATGACTGAGAGTATCTGTTGACGACACGCCCCCGAATCGCGCTCGTCCTGTCGGCCGGTGGACTGCGCGGCGCGGCGCATCTGGGTGTGCTCCGTCGGTTGGCCGGGGCGGGCGTATCGATTGACGTCATCGTGGGCGTGAGCGCCGGCGCCATCGTTGCCGGGTACTACGCCTCGGTCGGGCTGACGATCGACGAGTTGTTGGCGGATGCCGACGTCTTCCAAGGGCGCCACCTGGTGGCGCACAGCCTGTCTCTCCGGCTGCCGGGGTGGATGCAGCCGCTGGGCCGACCGTTCGCTGGGATCATCCCGCGCCGACTGCGTCAACTCCAGGACGGTCGGTTCGACCGACTACATCATGGCGTGTCGGCGATCGGCGTCGTCTGTCACGACCTGACGCACGACTGTCCGCGCTACTTCGCGACGGGCGCCGAGATGGGGGTCGACTTGTATGCTGCGGTTGCCACGAGCGCATCGATTCCCAATATGTTTCCGATGCAGCCGTTGAACCTGGACGGCACCGTCTGTCAGTGCACTGATGGGGGTCTCAGTGATGCGTTGCCGATTGGCTTCGCGCGTGGCCGCACCCTGGGAGCCACGCACGTCATCGCTTCAGACTGCCGCAGTCGGGGAGCGCCGCCGGAGACGGCGGACACCCTCGTTTACCTTCAACCCCAGCTCGATGACACGACCGCCCTGCGGGCGCCGCGCGAGTCACTCTCGAAAGCGGTCGCCGCGGGTGAGGCGGTGGTGACTTCGGGCGTGATCGAGCGAATCGCGGGGTGGGACTAGCCCGCAGAATATGCGGTGAGCCGGGCGAGAGCCATCCAGGCCGGGAAGGCAATGGCCTCCTCGCCAACCAGCTCTGGCTGCTGCGACGGCAATGACATCAGTCCAGGGAGCGGAGAGTGTCCGAGGATTCCGAACGCGTGGAGAATTTCGTGACGTCGGGTGCGCTGACGTTCCAGTCCCACCGAGTTGAATCGCATGGTGCCCCCGGAGACCACCCCCCCCGCTAGCGAGTACTCCACGATGGTACATGCCACGCCAAGGTTGCCACCGCAGTCGAATTCCGAGGCTCCAGATACCAGCTCGACCACAAAATTCGCCGCCGCCTCAGAGTCGACGATCCTGGCTGGAATCCCAAGTCCGGATGCCCACGCCACGTCAGCCCCGACAGCGGCTCGTGCCACCGCACTCATTTCTGCCGGCAAGAAGAGGTCACCTCGGTCGGCACTGACCTTCACCGCTTGAGCACCGCTGATGACGAAGAAGGCCCGCCACACTTCAGCCGATACCCCCGCTGGCGGCGGGGCCATTGCGGCCGATGTGGCAACCACTGACGACGGCGTGTCAGATGGCGCAGTGGGGCTCCCGGCACAGGAGGCGACGACAAGCGCGGTCGTCAGCACCACCACGAACTGGATGGGGCGACCACGAACCGTTTGGCATTGAGAGCTAGTCACGGTAGATCTGGTAAGCAATTTCCGATCCCCGAAGCGGGTCAGATTTTCTTTGCCCTTGAATCGGCGATGTAGCGCGAAACTGCGATCGATCACTTCGACCAGGTTACAGAGTCGTCAACCTGACGTCACGATCGAACAGACCTGAGAGCGTCGACTGATGTGGTCGAGGTGTGTGGGTTGGGGCGCCGAATGAATTCCTTCAGCTCGATCTGCCTCAGGTCGAAGGGACCGAGGTCAGTGGCGGCGGCACGTGTCTCGACGCGCCTCCCGCCCGTTGTCCGACAGTAGGCATGACGTGTTTGGCGGTGTGTTTGTCCTGCCACATTGGCACGGTGTCCTACTCCTCGACCGCGAACGCCAACAACACGTTCCCCGGCATGAAGCCAAAGGCACTGTACCCGGAGACCACGTACAGCATGCCGTCGACGATGGTGGGACCGGGGCCATTGAGCGCCCCGCCGCGTGCCTCGACGCCGTTCACGGTCCTGAACTGGCGCGCGGTGTCGAAGTCCCAGATGATCCGTCCGGTGTCGACATCGTGGGCCCGCAGGTGTCCGTCGAGGCTGCCGGCGAAGACCACGCCGGGAATGAGTGTCACCGCGGCCGGCTGTGCCGTGTGACAACCCTCACGGTTCCCGCAGGTGTCCTGCACCGGCGGCGCGTGCCAGACGAGCTCGCCGTCGTCGACGCGAAGCGCCGTGACCCCTCCCGCCTCGCCTGGCGCCTTTTCTATTGCATCGGAGATCGACACGAAGACCTGCTCCCCGTCGGTCGCGAAGCCCCACTCGATGCCGCCGATCAGGCCGCCATCTGACACACGCGTTTCCCAGACGATCTCACCGTCGTCTGGCCGCATGCCGTACATCACCCCCGACTTCTGACCGGCCAGCACCAGGTCACGCCCGTCGGAGCCGGTAATCAGGATCGGCGCGCTGCCGTAGTCGAAGTCCGGTCCGGCCGACTCGGGGCAATTCGCGCGCATGATCGGGTTGTCTCCGCTGGGGAGACCGGGAATGACCCCGCTGACGCACGCGACCGTGAACGCGTCACCAGGCGTCGTCTGCCGGACCCACTGAATCTCACCGGTGTCCATCGTCATGGCCACGATCGCATCGCTCTCCGGCGCCGCCGGGTCCGAGTAGGCGTCGCCGGTCGCGACGTAGAGCAGGTTGCGACCCGGGTCGAGCGTCGGCGCCGACCAGACCCCCGCGCCGGACGGCCCCCAGTTCTGGGCGCCCGCGGCGTTCGTCCTGGTTCGGACCGGTGCCTCGCGGATGACGAAGGTCTTCCACAACCGCTCGCCGGTGGCCGCGTCGAGCGCGACGACGCTGCCACGGAATGTGCAGCATTCATATCTGGGGTCGGCCGCCGACACCTCTTCCAGCGAGGCGACCGGCACATACAGCCGTCCCTCGTGGAGCGCCGGGGCCCCGGTGATCTGCGAGGCCTCATGGTCGTCGACCCCGGTCGTCCAGCGCAGCTCGCCCGTCATCAGGTCAACCGCGTGCACCGAGGCGAACCCGTCGCCGAAGTAGGCCGTGTGCCCGCCCCCGTCGGCCGGACCGACCGAGATCGCGGACCGCACCGAGGTTGGCGCTTCGTGGACCCAGTGCACACATCCGGTGGCCGCATCAAGGGCGTAGACGAGACCGTTGCGGGTGCCGACCAGGGCTCGACCGGCGACCAGGGTCGTCTGAGAACCGGTGTCGGTCACCCCGGGGAACCCGAACGCCCACTTGAGGCTCAAGCCACGGACGTTGTCAGCTGTCATACCGGCCGCCGCGGTGGTCTGGAACCGGCGATTGTTGAGATCAACGCCCCATCCGTTCCACGCGGGGGCTCCCAGGTCGACAGGTCTCGCCACCCCGGCGTCGCAATAGGCACCGGCCGGCAAGGGGGGCAGCGGCGCGTCCAGGGTCCCAGAGGGGTCGCCCGATAAGAACTCGGCCACCGCGCGTCGCTCGGCCGCGCTGAGCGAGCCTCCGAACTGCCGCATGACGCCGCTCGTGATCGCGGTCTGAATCTGCTGGGCCGAGCGCTCTCGGAGAGCGTCCAGATTTGGCATGCGCGGCAGGGTGTCGTCATGACACCGCGCGCAGGTCGCAGTGTAGACCTGCGCCCCGTCGGGCGCCGGCTGCCCCGCCGACGCGCTCGCCGCCCACCCGGACATGACCAGGATCAACATCACGTGTCGCATGCCTATCGGACTCCTTTTGGCCTCTGACGGTTTCTCACGCTGTGCACGTCCCACATTGGCGAGCGGGTGTCAGCGCTAGTCGTCTCCGTCCAGACCGAATGTGTAGAGCGTGTTGCCGATTGTCATCGACACGTATTGCTGTCCGTTCACGGCGTAGGTCATGGGCTGGGCGTGCACGGGGCCGCCGAGCGAGATGTGCCAGAGCGGCGTCCCGGTGCGGGCATCCAGCGCATAGAAATAGCCGTCGACACTGGCGCTGAAGACCAGGTCGCCCGCCGTGGCTAGGACGCCGGCCCGGGAGCGCGGCGTGATCGGGAACTCCCACTCCACGTCGCCCGTCGTCGGGTCGATGGCGCGGATCGCGCTGTGGTAATGCTCAATGGGCAGTGGGGTCTCGGTGCCGCCGCCGGTAAAGTTGTCGCCCTCGTTGTACTCCTGTTCGCGACTGAAGAACAGCGCTTCGCCATCGAAGGCATTCACATACATCAGATTGGTGCGAGGGCTGAACGCTGGCGACCACCAGTTGGTGCCGCCACCGGCGATCGGAGCGACGAGGGTCCCTTCCTGGCTCGGAGAGGTGTCAGGCCGACGAATCGGTCGGCCGTTCTCGTCGAGTCCTTCGGCCCACGTCTGTTGCGCGAACGGTTTCCCCAGCAAGAACTCGCCGGTCTCCCGGTCGAGCGTGTAGTAGAACCCATTCCGATTGGCCCATAGCATCGCCTTGCGGGTCTCGCCATCGAGCTCGATGTCGGCGAGCACCGGTACCTGGATGGCGTCCCAGTCGTGCTCGTCGTGCGGCGTGAACTGGAAGTACCAGGACATTTCTCCGGTGTCACCGTCGAGCGCGAGCACCGAATCGGCGTAGAGGTTGTCACCCTCCCGGACGTCGCCGTTCCAATCGGGGCCGGGATTCCCGGTGCCCCAATACACCAGGTTCAGCTCCGGGTCGTAGGAACCGGTGATCCAGGTGGGAGAGCCGCCGGTGCGCCACGAGTCGCCGGCCCAGGTCCGGTTGTCCGGGTGGTCCGGACCGGGAATCGTGTGGGTGCGCCACAGACGCTCGCCGGTGTCGGCGTCGTAGGAGTCGAGGAACCCGCGAATTCCGTATTCGCCACCGGCGATGCCGGTCACCACCTGATCCTTCACGATGAGTGGCGCCGCCGTCTTGCTGTAACCGCTGCGGTAGTCGGCTACCTCCCGGCTCCATAAGAGGCTCCCAGAGCGGCCGTCGATGGCCACCAGGCGCGCGTCCAGGGTGCTCATGTAGAGCGTCTCGCCGAGAATCGACACTCCCCGATTGTTGCGACCGCAGCAGATACGCAGATCGCTGGGGAGTGGGTGGTCGTAACGCCAGAACGGTCGCCCGGTGACGGCGTCCACCGCCAGGACGTTGCTGGGCGATTCGGTGATGAACATGACGCCGTCGACCACCAGGGGCGTCGTTTCGGCGCGGTCGAGCTGCGGAATGTGATGGGCCCACTTCAGCTCGAGCTGGCCCACGTTATCGACGTCGATCTGGTCGAGTCGGCTGAAGCGCTGACTGTCGAGCGTGCCGTTGTACATCAGCCAGTTGTGCGGTTCGTCGGCGGCATTGACGAGCCGCTCCCAGGTCACGGGCGAGAAGAGGGCCGCGCCTTCACTGAATGACGGCTGGGCCGCGGCGGGGTGGACGGCGGCCATCAGCCCGGTGAGGACGGCGGCGACGCGGGACATCGTCCTGCTATGCGTCGGGTTCGGGGTCAGGGTCATGGTTCGCTCCGTAGCGAGAAGAGATACGCCACCAGGTCGTTCCGTTCGTCCGCAGTGAGCGTCTCCGCATAGCCGGGCATGGTCGACTGCTGGATGCGCTCGTAGGTCCAGTCGCCGTACTTCGAAAACGCTCGAAGATTTTGCTCCGCATCCATGATGCGAAAGGTGAAGGTGTCTTCGTCCATGCGCAGGCCTTCGACGACCTGGCCGCCCGGACCGACGGCTCTCATGGTCCACCAGCGGGGGAGCAGTTCCGCGTCCGGATCGACGAGATCCGTCTCCAGGTCGGCCAGGGCCCGGCGGTCGCCGACGGACGACAGGTCCGGCCCGATGCGTTGCCCTCGCCCGTTCACCATGTGGCACCGGGTGCAGTCGCCCTTGCCGGTGAACAGCTGCTGACCGGCGGCAGATGAACCGGAAGGGGTTCCGCCAGCGGTCACGTCGAGTGAACGCAGATAGGTGACGAGCTGCCAGAGCGATTGGTCGTTCGCGTCGGCGCCGAGGCCGAGCATCGATGTGCTTCGCACGCCGTCGCGGATGACTCGGAACAGGCCGGCGTCGCTATCGGCGTGGCGGAACCGCCCGGTCGTCAGGTCGGGGCCGGTGCTCTCGTTGCCCCCCGCGGCATTGAGGCCGTGACAGGTCGAGCACTGCGCCCGAAACAGGCGCCGACCGGTGCGAACATCGATCCGGCTTGTATAGGGGTTGTTGTCGGCGTCCTGGGCCAACGCCATGGCCGGAACGGCGCCGCCGGTCAGCGTCGCCAACAGCGCGACCGCCGGCCAACGGGTGGAGAGTCTCGTTCTCACGCGTCGCCTCCTCCTGAGAATACGTAGAAGCCGGCCCACCGCGACCGGGGCACTGGTCTCATTTGTGGCGCACGGCTTCAGCCGTGCGATCGCAGGTCTAAAGACCTGCGCCACAGGGCTTCATCCGTTTTCCTGCACGGGTCGTTAATCGGGCAACGCCAACGCCACCAGCTCACTGGCCATGTCGTTCCACCCGACCGTCGCGATGATGTACTGGCGACCGTCGAGCATATAGGTCATCGGCGCGCCACTTGTGCCGCCAGGAAGCTCCATCTCCCACACCACTTCGCCGCTGGCCTTGTCATAGGCTCGGAACATCTTGCCGCCGGGACCGCCATACCACTGGGGCAACGCCGATACGCCGGTGTTGCCGCCCTCACCGAGGAACACGAGCGAGCTGGTGATGAGCACCGAGGCGCGTCCGGGCTGGCCCAGCCAGGGCAGGTCGAGATCCTGGATAGCCGGATGGTCGCGTGGTCCCTCGCCGTTGGGCACCTGCCAGGCGATGTCCCCCTGGTTGAGGTCGATCGCGGTCAGGCGTCCGTAGGGCGGCTTGAACATCGGGAGCCCTTGCGGCCCTTGCAGCGGCGTGTATTTCTCTCGCACCAGCCGCACGTCGGCTCGCGGGTGTTCCGACGGCACGAGCGCCGCGACGTTCTGGCTGTAGGCCGATGGCACGTAGAGAATGCCGGTCTCCGGGTCGACGCCGGCGCCGCTCCAGCTCGCGCCCCCGGCGGTGCCCGGGCTGAAGATGGTGCCTTTCTTTCCGCCCGGTCGCGGGTCGAGCACCACCGGTGCGGTGAACATTGGGCCCCACGCGTATTGGTCGAGCAGCTCGATCGCCTCGGCTCGCAGCTCTGGCGTGAAGTCGATGAGGTCGTCGACGCGCACGCCCTGTAGCTCGAATGCCGGCGGCTTCGTCGGGAAGGGTTGTGTGGGCGACAGGCGCTCACCTGGCACGTCCGATGCCGCGACCGGACGTTCTTCGATCGGCCAGACCGGATCACCAGTCGACCGGTCGAACACGTAGACAAATGCCTGCTTGCTGGGTTGGGCGACGGCCTTGATGACCCGGCCGTCGACGGTGATATCCATCAAGACCGCCGACGAGGCGAAGTCGTAGTCCCACACCCCATGGTGAATCGCCTGGAAATGCCAGAGTCGCTCGCCGGTCTCGACGTCCACCGCGACCAGGCTCTCGGCGAAGAGGTTGTCGCCCGGTCGATGGCCGCCGTAGTAGTCGTTGGTGGGGGTCGAGAGCGGGAGATAGACGATACCGAGCTCCTCGTCTCCAGTCGGGTGCGCCCACATGTTGGTGTTGCCGCTGTACTCCCAGGAGGCGCGATCATCGACCGGGTCCGCTCCCCAGGTCTCGACCCCGAATTCGTTTTCACGAGGAATCGTGTGGAAGGTCCAGACGAGCTCGCCGGTGCGCACGTCATAGCCGCGGACGTCGCCGCGCGGCGACTCCTTGTTGGCGGTCAGCTGATTCGAGGTGATGTCCTCCACGAACGAGCCGATGATGATGACGTCTCGTACGATGATGGGGGCCGCGTTCCAGTAAAAGTTCGGGAACGGGCGCATCAGACCGAGCCGCAGGTCGACTTCACCGGCCTCGCCGAACTCGGGGTCCCGCTCGCCGGTGCGCGCGTCGAGTGATACGAGTTTTGGGCCGAGCGTGGCCACGATGCGTTGCTCGTTCCCATCGGTCCAGTGCGCGACGCCTCGGGTCTGACGGACCCGCTCGTCGTCGCTCGGGCCGGTGTTCCAGACCACCTCGCCGGTGGTCGGCGCGAGGGCCGCGATGGTGCCAAGCCCGGTGCTGAAGTAGAGCAAGCCCCCGGCCATCAAGGGCGTGGTCTGCGAGCCGACCGGACCGCGGGTCGTGACCCCGTTTCGGATCGCGTCTGGGATGACGGGCTGGCGCCACACGATCTCCAGATCGTGGACGGTGTCGGCGTTGATCTGGTCGAGCGGCAGATACTTGGTGCCGGCCTGGTCGGCGGCATACGCCGGCCACTCGACGGTCTGAGCGCTCGCGCGGCCAGGGGCCGTCACCGCCGTCAGTCCTATGGCCGCGGTCGCGACCCCGATCAATACCGCCCGGAACACCGGTTGCGCCATCTGAGCCCTCCCTGCGTGTGAGCGAGCAGTCTACCGCACCCACGTCTCTTCACCTGCCCGCAGCATTTGCGGTCATGACCGAGTCGCGCATCTGACTGGCCAGGTCGCCCAGGGCGCCCGATGAATGCGGGATCAAGATGGTGTTGGTCTTGGACGCATCGCCGAGGTCCTCGAGGGTGTCGAAATACTGGGTCATCAGCATCAGGTTCATGACATCGGTGGCCGTCGTACCCTCGACGGTGCGTTGAAAGTCGTCGACCGACTCGCGCAGGCCATCGACGATGGCCCGCCGCTGGTCCGCAATGCCTTTGCCGGAGAGCGCCTTGGCTTCCGCGTCAGCCTCGGCCGCCTTGACCTGGATGATCTTCTCCGCCTCCCCTTTCTCGCTGGCCGCCACCCGCAGGCGCTGGGCCGCGTTGATCTCGTTCATGGCCGCTTTCACCATGGTGTCCGGATCGATATCGGTGACCAGGGTCTTGACGATGCCATACCCGAAGTCGTCCATTACCTGAGAGAGTTCCGTCTTCACCGCGCCGGCCACCTCATCCTTTTTCTCGAACACGTCGTCCAGTTTCATCTTCGGTACTCGGGCCCGCACGACATCGAAGACGAACGCCTTGATCTGGTTGACCGGGTCATCGAGCCGATAGAACGCGTCGTAGACCTTGTCGGCGAGCACGTTGTACTGGACGGAGACCATCACGCGGACAAAGACGTTGTCCTGGGTCTTGGTCTCGACCTCCACATCGAGTTGCTGCACTCGCAGATTCACCGTGCCCGCGACTTTCTGCACGAACGGGAGCTTGAAGTGCAGCCCCGACTCGGCAATCCGTTCGAACTTGCCAACACGCTGGATGATGGCCGCGGTCTGCAGCTGGACCACAAAGAAGAACGGGCCGACGGTCGCCCGAACGCATTCGGTGGGTTTGGTTGAGTTCGCCATGCGTGCCTCCTGAGGAGAATACGCTCGGCTGCGGCCAATAATTCGCGTCGGCGCCTGGGAACGGTTGCGCGGGCTGACAAGGGACGCGGAGCTATAATCGGCCCGATCGTGCCGCACAAGTCCGAAGGCTGACCAGGAGCCAGGCTATGAGATACAAAGAACGCGCGACCACCGGAATGCTGTCAGTGACGATTGCCACGGTGGCGATCGCCGGCGCGGGCTTGGTGATGCCGTCGGCGGCGCAGAGTCAAAACGCGGCTGCGGGCGGGGCGCCACGCACCGCCTGGGGCCAGCCGGACCTGCAGGGGGTCTGGGACTTCCGCACGATCACCCCGATGGAGCGACCCGAGGCGCTGGCCGACCAAGAGTTTCTCTCCGCCGAGGACGTGGCCGATCTCGAACAGGGCATCGCAGACCGCGATGCGCGCCTGGCGGCCCGACCGGCCCAGCGGACCGTGCCCACCAACAGTGTCGACCGCGGCGTCGATGGGGCACCCGGCTCCTACAACCAGTTCTGGATGGACCGCGGGACGCGGGTCATCGGGACCAGGCGGACGTCACTGGTCGTGGACCCGCCCAATGGACGGATCCCGCCGATGACCCCGGCCGGAGAGCAGCGCCGGGCGGCCGAGCGCGAGTATGTGCGCGACCATCCGGCCGACTCGTGGGCAGACCGCAGCATCTACGAGCGGTGCATCCTGGGGTTCAATTCGGGACCGCCGATCGAACCACGGGCGTACAACAACCACATGCAGGTGTTTCAAACACGCGACCACGTGGTGATTTTCAACGAGATGGTGCATGACGCCCGGATCATCCCGCTGGCGCCTCGGGACCCGCTGCCTGACCACCTTCGCCAGTGGATGGGAGACTCACGCGGTCGATGGGAGGGTGACACCCTGGTGATCGAGACCTCGAATCTCGACCGCTTGAACTCGTTCACCTGGCGGCAGGGAGCCACCCAGGACATGCAGCTCGTGGAGCGGTTCACCCGGGTGGACGACGGCACGCTCCTCTACGAGTTCACGGTCGAGGACCCGGCCACCTGGACGCGGCCGTGGAGCGTGGAGGTGCCAATGGCGCGCTCGTCAGACCAGGTCTGGGAGTTTGCGTGTCACGAAGGCAACTACGGCATGGACGGCATTCTCGCCGGGCACCGAGCCGATGAGCGCGCCGCCGCGAGCGAGTCTCGATAGCCCCGCCCCACGTAGGATCCGGCCACCTCAATCGAGCCACAGATCCATTGTGGCGCACGGCTTTAGCCGTGCGATCGCAGGTCTGAAGGCCTGCGCCACTCGACTTTTTCAGCAGTTTCCTAAGGTTGCGTCGTGTCGGTACGTTCGGCCGCACGCGCGCCGCTCAGAAGGTTCTGCATCCCGTAGTTGCCCTCGTGGCACGCGTACTCGTAGAGCGGCTCGTCAGCCCGCAGCATCGGGAACTGTCCGGTGAACGCCTGGGTCCAGGTGTCGGGGTCGTTCACGGTCCACTCGTACATCACGGTGTCGGCATCGACGCGTGTGAAACGTTCGACCAGCGTCAGGTGTTCGGCCGAGCCCCACGACACGAACGAGGTGTTGAAGCTGCCGGTTTTGTTTGTGAAGTTCGTGGTCTCGACGACGAGGGTGTCACCGTCCCAGTGCCCTCGCGAGCTGCCCAGCCACTGCTGCAGGTTTGACGGCAGCGCATCCCGGCCGTCGAGTGGCACGACGCGGACGTCGTGCACCATTTCGTTCAACAAGACCACCCAGCCCGGCGCCTGAAACAGCTGAACATTGTTGTTGTAGCCGGCAGGCAACATCGGCGGACCGGTGGAGAAGCCGAGCAGACATCGCTCGGCGGCGCCGCGCGCCTCCGGGCCATCCTCGTTGATGCCCCCGACCCGCAACCGGACGGGGTACCCCCCAGCCGCCGCGTCTGCCTGAGCCCGCGCCGTGGCGGCGGCGGTCATCGCCGGAAGCTTGCCGTTGGGTGGGTCGACCAGGAGCGATGGCTGGGTGAGGGCCGTGGCCCGGGCTCGATCCGTCCAGACCGCTTGACTGTAGCCGCCGACGTCACCCGGTGGCGGCGGCTCATCCCTCGCTAGCGCCTCCGCGTTGCTCCGCTGCGCCACGAAGGCGGCCTCCTCGGCCGTGAGCTGGTCGCGGTCGGCAAACTCCTCCGGACGCTCGAGCGGGGTGAAGGTCCAGTAGTCCCACACACCCTGCAAATCAGGGTCGCCCCACGCTGTACTCGGCCCCGTCGCACTCTGCGCAGTAGCGGGCGCGTGCGCCAGCACCAGAGCGGCCGCCACCGCCGCCGCCGTCAACATCGTTCGACATGTGGTGTCGGTCACAAGTGGTTCCTTCCTTGCTGTATCGCCTCGAGACGCGGGCAGACCGCCCACGCGTTGCTAAGATAGCAGAAATCGCTCGCCCCGAAGTCCGATGCCTAACCGTCCCATCGTCGCCGCTCTGCTAGGCCTTCTCGGTCTCCCGACGGTTCTGCTCGCCCAGGACCCACCATCCGGATGGCACCAGCTCGGCGGTCCGACTCGTAACTTCCAGGTGGACTCGGCGCCGCTCGCCGAGACCTGGCCCGACGAGGGTCCACCCATGCTGTGGACCCGGTCGCTCGGCGAGGGGTATTCGTCGATTGTCGTCGACGGCGATCTGTTGGTCACCATGTATCGGGCGCAGGACGAGGAGGTCATCGTCGGCTTGGACGCCGCCTCCGGGGCAACCCGATGGCGACACGCGTATCCGGCACCCCTCGCACACAACGGCTATGTCGACGTCTGGTTGAATGCGTCTGGTCCCGGGCCGTACTCGACCCCGCTGTTGGCGTTCGGCAGTGTGTTCGCCGTCGGTATCGATGGCGCCCTGCACGTGCTTGAGGCGGAGACCGGCCTCGTCCGTTGGTCCGTCAACCTGGCCGAGCGGTTCGAGCTGGCCGAGTACAACGCGTTCGCCTCGAGTCCGCTGGCCTTCGACGACACCGTGATCTTGCCGCTTGGCGGCAGTGGCGCTGGCGTGGTCGCTTTGAATCCAGCCTCCGGAGCCGTCGTCTGGCGAAGCGAGTTCTTTGCCGTCGCTCCGGGGTCGCCCCTGTTGATCCGGGTCGAAGGACGGGACCAGCTGGTGGTGGTGGGGCAGCAGGAACTGGTGGGACTCGACCCAGGCGACGGGCGCGTGCTGTGGCGGCATCCGCACGAGAATGAGCTGGGGCTCAACCTCAGCATGCCGGTGTGGGGCGCCGACGAGCGGCTCTTCATGTCGTCCGCCTATGGCAGCGGGAGCCGCATGCTGACCCTCAGCGTGATCGACGGTCGGACGACACCGGAAGAGGCGTGGTCCACCAATCGGATGCGCATACACTTCACCAACGCGCTCCGGGTCGACGGGATGGTGCTGGGCAGTAGCGGCGATTTCGGTCCCGCGTTTCTCACCGCGTTGGATGCCTCCACCGGTGAGGAGCTCTGGCGCGATCGGAGCTTCGCTCGGGCCCATCTGGTGTATGCCGACGACAAGGTCATCCTCGTGGACGAAGATGGCGAGCTGGCTTTGGCCTCGGTCACCGATGACGGGCTCGACGTGCAGGCACGCCATGCGCTGCTGACGGAGAACGCCTGGACCCCCCCGACACTGGTCGGCCGCACGCTGTATGTGCGCGATCGGAAGGACATCCTGGCCCTCGATATTGGTCGATAGGCACTGTATCGGTCGCTCAGGCGCGTCCAGGCTGCTAGAATCTATCGCGTTCGCTACCAGAGGAGTATGAAATGAGATCTCTAGGATTCGTTGTGTGGGCGACCGTGTTCGCGGTCGCCGCAGGTGTGCCGGCCGTGGCGGATGCGCAGACCGCGTCCCGGGTCGACGGAAAGCCGAATCTTCAGGGCGTCTGGGACTTCCGGACTCTGACGCCGTTGCAGCGGCCGTCGGACCGCGTGGACCAGGCGCAATTGACACCCGAGGAAATCGCCGAAATTGAACAAAACGCCCGCCAGAGCGCGATCGAGGCCGACGAGCCGAGCGAGGTGCGGACGGAGCCGCTGCCGGTCGGGGGAAACGTGGGCGGCTACAACAACTACTGGTTCGACCGGGGCGCCGGCGTGGTCGACGGCGGACGCACCGCACTGATCGTCGATCCACCCGATGGCCGCGTGCCCGACTCGTTACCGGACGTGACGCGTCAGGCGACCGAGGACGGTGTGTCACAACGGCCAGTTCGTTTCCGTGTGGGGGGTATCGCCTCCGACGGTCCGGAGGATCGCGGACTCGCCGAGCGCTGTCTCCTCGGGTTCAATACGGGGCCGCCCGTCGTCCCCGGCGGCTACAACCAGAACCTGCAGATTTTCCAGACGGCCGACCACGTCGTCATTCTGAACGAGATGGTGCACGACGCACGTGTCGTGCCGCTCGACGGACGCGATCAGTTGCCCGATCACGTACGACAGTGGAATGGGAGTTCGCGCGGACACTGGGAGGGTGACACGCTCGTCGTGGAGACAACGAATTTCACCGGGATGACGGCGAGCTTCAGCCCCAGCGTCCGCTCGGCCGTCGGCAGCGGGGCCACCCTGCACCTGACCGAACGATTCGGTCGGCTGGACGACGAGACGCTGCTGTATGAATTTACCGTCAGCGATCCGACCAGCTTCGAGCGTCCGTTCACGGCCGCACAGCCGATGAAACGTGGGACAGCGATGTTCGAGTATGCCTGCCACGAGGGCAACTACGGGATGCTGAACCTGTTGACCGGCGCGCGGAAGGAAGAACTGGCCGGGACGTCAGAGCCGTAGCGGCCGGAGGCAAGCACGCCAAGCTCCACGCGGCGCCGTTGGTGTCGCATCACGCAAGGAGATTCAGATGAAGCGCTCACTTCCGATCGTGCTCTCGCTTATCGCCATCGGTGTCGTCGGTCTGGGGTCCGCCGAAGTGTCGGGTCAACGGGCAGCGTGGGTCACGCTGTTCAACGGCACGTCGCTCAACGGCTGGAATCCCATCGGGAACGCGAACTGGGAGCTCGTGGACGGGGCCGTGCAGGCCGATATGGGGAGCGGGTTCCTCGTGTCCGATCGGCCCTACAGTGACTTCGAGCTCACGCTCGAGTTCTGGGTGGACGAGCCCGCCAACAGCGGCATCTTCATCCGGTGCGCCGACCCGACCACCGTGACCGACCGGAACTCCTACGAGGTCAATATCTACGACACGCGGGCCGACCAGTCCTACCGGACCGGGGGCATCGTGCACATCGCCAGTCCCACGAGCGTGATCAACGCCGGCGGTCAGTGGAACACCTACGAGATCACGGCCCGGGGAGAGCGCCTACAGGTCACCCTCAACGGGACGGAAGTGGTGGACGTGGAAGACTCGCAGTTCGCCAGCGGGCCAATCGCGCTCCAGTACGGTGCCGGCGTGGTGAAATTCCGGAACGTTCGCCTTCGCACGCTCTAGTCCTGGTGGCGCGTCGGCCGGAGCCGGCGCCCGCCCTTCGCCCTCCGTTGTGAAGATTCGCCCGGTCACCACGCTCGCGCGCCAGAGCGGCACGGTCGAGGCTCGAGTGATCGAGCCCGTCGCGACAAGATGGAGGCGTCAGTCTCCCGGTGATGCTGGGTCAACGCGAGCCACAAAGGAGAACAGCCAATGAGATGGGTCAAGTGCATACTCGCCATCTGTGGACTGGCGGTCGTGACACCCCTTGCTGTCGCCGCGGCAGGATAGCGCCCAGCCGAAGGCACGTATGAGTACACCGTGCTGGCCACCACGCGCACCTCCACGATGGAGCGAGAGATGAACGAGGCGGCCGAGGGCGGCTATCGCTTCCAGGGCGTCATGGGCGGAGAGACCGCGTTTGGTGGCTCCGAGGTGGTAGCGATCATGATGCGTGGCGCGGACACCGCCGGTCGGTTTGCCTATCGGTTGCTCGCCACGAACCAGACGTCCACCATGCAGGAGGAGATGACGGACGCGGGGAGCGAGGGATACGACTATCGCGGACAGACGGTGTTCTCGTCGTTGTTCGGCGGGGACGAGGTGGTGGTCATCATGGAACGTGACAATGATGCTCCGCTCGTCGAGTTCGAGTATCTGCTGGTGGCGACCTCACAGACGTCGACGTTGGACCGGGAACTGAACGAGGCGGGGCAGCGCGGATTCGAGGTCGTCGGGGTGTCGGTCGGTGACACGGCGTTTGGAGGCGAGGAGGTGGTCGTCATCACGCGACGAGCCACCGCGCGGTAGATTACCGATCCCGGCTGGCCAAGGCGGTGGCGACGCCGCCGGCCACCAGTCCCGCGGCGACGACACCCACCCAGGACGGCTGTTCCATCCAGAGCGCGCCAAGCCCGGCCGCCACGGCCAGACCCACGGACACCAGGAGCGTGACGAGGTGTCTCGGCACCGTGATCGTCGTCCGGTCGTCGGGGGTGATGTCGCGCTCTCGCCCGGACGATGCCGTTCGCCCGCCGCGTCGCTGGGACACGTAGATGAGTCCGATGACCACCGCCACGACGAGTATTTCCGCGAAGCCGATCATGATTCATCGCGCCCGTCAGAACGCGTCAACGTCACACCCTATCATCGTGGGCGCAGGTCGGTGGTCGGGCACGGATCAGGCCTCTCCGACCACATCGCGGGCGTCGAGGACACTTTGCACGAGCTGACGGATCTGCGGTTCGTCGGCAAACGGCGACAGAATAAAGCTCTTCAGCCCCACGATCGGTTCGCCGTAATCGGTTTCTCGATAGCAATCCGTCATCGAGATGTGCGTGCCCTGGCCTCGCATCGCCCGATCATACAGATGCCGGTAGATGCGGCGGTTGTACTCGTTGTGTCGGAGCAACTCGGCCCGGGCCGTCGGGTCAGTGCGTTCGCGGTCCTTGATGGTCCAGGTGTCGACATCGTCGGGATAGACGCGAAACACCGTCACGGTGCCGACGTTGTCGCCGTTGAGCACCGTGGTCGATTTGTGACCTTCCAGGTGCTCGCGTAGCGATTCCGCCATTTCCACCAGGTGACCGAGCAGTGTGCGGAGACCCGCCTTGCCGAACAGTTGCAGGTTGGCGTAGGCGGCCAGCACGCCGCTCCCGCTCCGCGACGTTTCGAGCGTGTAGACGCCAGGGTGTCGTTCTCCACTCTGGAACAGATACGGCATCGTCTGGCGCCCGCGAACCAGGCGCTCCATGTCCTCGCGACGGCGGGCGAGGAACAGGCTCGAGATATAGGGCGCGAAACCGGTC
>JAPYUM010000052.1:0-6827 GCA_029940535.1 Vicinamibacterales bacterium | reverse complement strand
GTCCTCGCGACGGCGGGCGAGGAACAGGCTCGAGATATAGGGCGCGAAACCGGTCTTGTGAAAATCGATACCGATCGAGTCGGCCAGAAACAACTTCGAGATCCGTCGGCAGGCCGCCGCCAGTGCGCGCACCGTGCGGGGGCGGAACTCGAGCGCGTTCTGTTCGAAGTCGTAGTCGTTGAAGACGGACCAGGCCCACCCGATGACGGCGTCGGCGTGCACGTGCGGTGAGTAGTCGAGGGCATACTCCTCGACGAGTCGGTCTCGCAGGCGCACGATCGACTCGAGGTCATCGACACCGAACGCGTCGGTCGTACCCATGCTCGCTATAAAGGTCACGATCCGTTGGTTGGCTTCTATGGCCGTGCGAGCCGCGCGCTCCAGATCGTCGATGCGGATGTCGTTTTCCTGGTGCGTCGGCACCGCCACGACGTTCTTCTCTCCCAGCCCGAGCCAGCCCGCCACATTGAGTCGGCAGTAGTGGCTCTGGGCGGAGGCGAGGATGATGCCTTCGCCGTGGATGCCCTCGTGCATCGCTTCAGGGAACGCCTTCTCGATCCCCAGCTTGACGCCATACATCGTGGTGCCGGTCCCGCCGAAGGTGAAGACGCCGGCCGACGTCGCGGCGTCATACCCGACGAGCCGCGCCGTCATCGCCGCCACCGAGGCCTCGGTGAGCGCGAGGCCATAGGACGTGTCGTCCGATACCAGATTCGGGTTGTAGATGGCCGGCAGCACCGACCCGATGATGCTGGGAATGGACGGCGGTGGCACGACGTTGATCTGCGTCTGTGGGTGACCCCATATCGGCATACCCTCCAGCGTGTCGACCAGCAGACGGGTCACCTCTTCGACGCTTCGGGTGTCCTCGCCCAGTTCCATCTGCTCCGCCGCCGCGTAGTCCAGCGCTTGCGAGTGACCCAGCATCGGCACTTCGGACTTCATCGCGTCCACCTGATCGAGCGCGCGCATGATCGAGAAGACGAAGTAGGCGTCGTGCATCTGATCGGACACCGGCGCCGGAAAGGCGTTCCGGAGAGTCGCCAGACGCTCGCGATAGACGGGTGTCGGGGTGGGGTCGGCCACAAGTATCTAGTCAGGCAGGGCGAACACGAACAGATTGTTGCCGTTGCTCGGTCGTAGCTCCGGCGTGAGTTGCAGGAAGCTGGGCGTCGTGGCGGCGCCGCCGGTGCTCACGGCCACATATTGACGTCCGTCAACCGCATAGCTGATGGGAAAGCCTGAGACCGGCGAACCGAGATTGATCTCCCACAGCACCGCACCCGTGTCGTGGTCGAAGGCCCGGAACCGTCCGTTGGCATCGCCGCCAAAGACCAGTCCGCCCCCCGTCGCCACGAGCGACAGCGTGGCCGCCCGCTGTTCGTGCAGCCATCTGGTCTCGCCGGTGTCGACCGAGATGGCGTGCACCGCCCCGAGGAGCTCGGTGCCCGGCGCCAGCTCGTGCCGGACCGCCAGTGCGTAGATCCGGTGTGACGCGTTGGCCGAGGTCGTGGCCAGCAGACGCTGACACATGTTGCGAAGCGGAAAATACATCGTGTGGGTCAGCGGGCTGTAGGCGCCGGCTTCCCAGTCTTTGCCGCCGTGCATATTGGGACACGCCAGCACCTCCTGGCCTTCGGCACCGAAGACCACTTCCGGGTTGACGGTCACTACTCCGGTGGCGCCATCGATGTCGTTGATCACGTTCTGCGCGATGGTGGGTGTGGCCCACAGAAACTCGCCCGTCTCCCGGTCCAAGGTATAGACGACGCCGGTCTTGCCGGGAATGCCGGTCATCACTTTGCGGACCTCGCCCGGCTGGAGCCGCGGATTGATCCAGCTCACGGCGTCCGGATTGGGCGCGACGACGGTGTCGAGCAACAGACGCTCGAACGGATGGTCGAGGTCCCAATGGTCGTTCAGGTGCTGGTAGTACCAGCGGATCTCGCCAGTGTCCACCTCGAGCGCGAGGGTCGAGTTGTGGTACAGGTGCGTATTGTCGACTCCGCCTAGCATGAACTTTGGCGCGGGCGATGTCACGGAGGTCCCGATGTAGATCAACCGCAGTTCAGGGTCGTAACTCGGCGGCATCCAGGCGCCCACATGCACCCGTTGCTCGTAGGGGACGCCGCCCCAGGTCTCGTCGCCGGGCTCCCCTGGGGCCGGGATGGTCCGGCGGCGCCACAGCTCGGCTCCGGTGCGCGCGTCGTGCGCGATGATCACGCACGACTCGGGTCCGCCTTGTGGGCGGCAACTGCGTCCCGAGATCACCTTGCCATCGGCAATGATCGGGCCAGAGCTGTGCCCAACCGGGGTCACCTGGTAGTCGAAGATCTGAGTCTCCCACGCGATCTCGCCCGTCCCGACGTCCAGACCGAAGACATAGCTGTCGTCGCTGGTATTGATGATGAACCGATCGAAGATCGCGATGTTCCGGTTGTTGCGCGAGTTGCCCCCCACGAAGTCGTAGACATCGTCCGGGAGATCGCGACGATGGTCCCAGAGCAGGTCGCCGGTCACCGCGTTGATCGCCTGAATGACGTCGCTGGCCTGCGGCATATACAAGACGCCGCCGTAGGCAAGCGGGGTGCCTTCCTGCCGCCCCGGCGCCAGCGCCCGCGTCCACACCATCTGCAGGTCGTTCACATTCTCTCGGGTGACCTGGTCCAGCGGGCTGTAGCCCCAACTGTCGAGCGTGCGGCGCCACGTCAGCCAATCTCCGTCCGCCGGGTTCTGGAGGATGGCGTCCGTGACCGGGACGAACGCCGGGGCGGATGGTGTTTGACCGGTCGCTGGCATGGGCGCCAGGGTCAGGGCCGTCGTGGCCATGGCGGTGACCGCCAGACGAGCGACACAACGTCGTTTGCGCATGCGCAACCGTAACATGTCGGACGCAACCTCTCCGTGGTCGCTATAATCGGATGCCATCGTCCAGACGAGGAAGGACCACAGATGCATCACGTTCAGACCGTTGCCAGGATCACGCGCTGCACCGCCGTCTCGCTTGCCGTCCTCCTGCCAGCGTCGCTGGCCCACGCCCAGCCGGCGGGGTGGAGTCCACCACGGACGACCGACGGGCGTATTGACCTGAACGGCGTCTGGGCCAACAACGCGGCGACACCGCTCGAGCGCCCCGATTCGCTCGCCGGCAAGGCGGTGTTCTCCGACGAGGAGGTCGCGCAGCTCAGGGCATCCGCCGAACGGCTCTTCGGCGGCGCGGATGATGCCGCATTCGCCGATGGTGTGTTCAACGCCGTGCTGGCGGATGTCGAGAAGAACGTGTCAAGAGACGGTGGGACCGGTAACTACAGCTCGGTCTGGATGGTTGACCGGGAGTTTGAGAACCGGACGTCGCTGATTACGGACCCTCCGGACGGGAAGGTGCCCGCGCTGACACCGGAGGCCGAGGCCCGTCTCGAGGCGGCCCGCGTATCTCGGGAGGCGCATCCCGCCGACGGTCCGGAGGACCGCACGCGGCAGGTGCGCTGCATCACCTACGGCATTCCGCGGGTCGGAGGGCTCGGGGCGGGCTACAACAGCTACTACCAGATATTCCAGACTCCGGACCATCTCGTGATGCTCGGCGAGATGATTCACGACGCCCGGATCATCCCGATCAGCGAGATGCCGCACGCCGACGAGGCGATTCGGCTTTGGCACGGCGATGCCCGCGGCCACTGGGACGGCGATTCGCTGGTGGTCGAGACGAAGAACTACTCGCCCAAGGCCAGTTATCGCGGGTCGGCTGACAACCTGCACATGATCGAACGGTTCACGCTCGCCGGCCCCGGCCGGCTGCACTACGAGATCACGGTCACCGACTCCACGACCTGGACACGCCCCTGGACAGCCATGGTGCCCATGTCGCGCAGTGACGATGCGCTGTTCGAGTATGCCTGCCACGAAGGCAACATCGGCATGGCCGGCATTCTTGCCGGCGCGCGCGTGGAAGAGGCGGCTGCGGCCGGGCGCTAACGCGCACCGTCATGGTTTTTCCACGAAAGAGATTTGGTGGGAATACGGCAGCTTTTGTATGACAACGGCCTTGTCGTGGAGAAATCCATCAATTGCTTTGTTCGCACCTGGAAAAGCGCCATAGTCATCCAAGATGACGATGCCGCCTCTTACGACATGCGTGTAGAAGCACTCCAAACACGCTTTCGTAGGTTCGAATAAGTCGACATCGATATGCAAGAGCGACAGCTTCATATGAGGATTCGACTGGATATAGGATGGGGCTGTTTCTAGAATGTCCCCCTCAACGAGTTCAATGTTTTCGTAAAGATTGAGATCTTCCAGCAAAGAAGTCAGTTCATCCTTCGAGATACTCTTATCTCCCGCCTCTTCGATGAATTCCTGTCGTCGTGAAATGTCTGGTTCGAAGACAGCGTCCGGAAATCGACCGAACGTGTCGAATGCCACGATTTTTTGCTGAACGCATTTTCGAACAAGACTCGGAACTTGATCAAACAAGACAATGACACGCCCTTGAATACACCGCATTCCATGATGTCGCCCGCGAGATGCGACACCCGTCTGAAAAGCTCGAGATGCGTCGCAAATTTGCTGATGCGGTTGACGGGCGCGGTCAGATAGACCCCGTTTTCATAGTCGAATTGTTGTTCTCTTGCAAAAGAAGCGCTCATGAAGTTATCCCCGTCGAGATGCTAGAAATTTCTCTGCAGTGTCGAAATCCACAGGCTCATCAATTTCGAAACAGTGGCTTCTTGGGATGAGCGATATCACTGTTTTGCCGAAAAAGCGGTGTTTCGCCTGTTTGAAGCCATCGACCCGCATGACATAGACGTTGCCAGATTCGAGAAACTCCGGGTTTCGCGCCTGGCGAAGTTGTCGCATGCCTTTGTCATGATTGACACCCACGGCGCTTGGGTCGCCGATTCGACCCCGGAAACGCCGCGATCCGGTCGAGCAAAGTCTCGTACAGCGCGGCCGCTTCGTCGTCCGCGTACCCCGCGAAGCGGGCATCGACCTCGACAAAGGCAGGTCGTCGACACCAAATCCGAGGTCCGCCGTCTGTCCCATGGCGAGACGCTCCAGAGAGATTCCGGCCGAGACGAGCAGGACGCACGAGAGCGCGACTTGAGCCACGACCAGCACGTTTTGGAGGGTGAATCGGCCACGGTCCGACGTGAAGACGTCGCCCTCCGCTCGCAACGCCGGCGTCAGCGTGACGCGGGTGGTCTTGAGCGCCGGCGCCAACCCGAAGGCCACGCCGGTCGCCACCGACAGCAGCAGGGTGAAGATCAGCACCCGGTAGTCGAGACCCAGATCCGCGTTGAGCGGGATGTCGAGCTGCGCCACCAGGCGGACCGTCCACACCGCCAGGACGCATCCCACCGCCCCTCCCGCCCCGGCCAGCAACGTGCTCTCGACCAGCAGGTGACGCACGAGTTGTCCGCGCGTAGCTCCCAGCGCCAGGCGGAGCGACACCTCTTTCGCGCGCGACAACCCGCGAACCAGAAACCAGGTCGCCAGGTTGGTGCAGGCAATCGCGAGGAGCAGGCCGACCAGACCCATCACGGATGAGGCACCGTAGTTCAGCGGCCCATCGAACTGCGGGTGAATGCGAACCGCGTCTGCGCGCAATACCGTTATGCCGCGCCTAGGGTCGTCGTCCGGGAACTCGCCGGCCAGACGGGCCCGAGCGTCGTCGTGGCGACCTGGGTCTGAGACAGGTTCACCCCGTCGCGCAGCCGGGCCTTCACCAGAAAGAGCGGATCGAACGCACCACGTTCCAGCTCGTCAGCTCGCGCCGCGCCCCCGATGGCGAGAAGGGAGGGGACGGACAGCCAGAAATCGGTGACGATCACGGCATGGAGGCTGCTGGTGAGGCCCTTGGGGCCACGCCCACGAACGAGACCTGGACACCATCGATGCGAACCGCCTGACCCACAACGGACGGATCCGCGTCGAATTTGGTGGTCCAGGTTTCATGACTAAGGACCGCCACTGGCTCGGCCCCGAGTCGGTCCTCATCAGTACGAAACGAGAGACGCAACGGAGTCGGCGGGTCCATCCAGACGAAGAGCAGGCTCTCATCACGGCTTGCGACCAGCTCGACGACGCCAAGCATTGGTATGCCGGTCGAGAGCTGAATCCGCGAATCGAGGCGGCGCTGGACCTGGGGTTGCGTCGCGGTGAAATGCTCACGCTCCACAATAGCGATATCGACTGGGTCAAGCATCGCGCCGTGCTGCGGGGAGCCACGACCAAGAGCGCGATCCTGCGGGCTATTCCGTTCGACGCGGAGGGCGAGTGGCGTCATTCCTGGAGACTCGTCGGTTTCTGGGACCGGATAGCTACCCGTTTGGCAGACGGACGGCAGCCGGGTCGGCTCGTTCCGTACAGCCTGGGAGACGCTGGTGCTGCTCGCACACGGAGAGGCAGCCACACGGGACAAGCGCCGGGGGAGAGTAAACACGGCTGGCCTCGCTGTGATTGACCTGCACTGGCACGATTTTCGCCACGAGGCAGCCTGCCGCTGGCGGGAGAAGGGCTTGGATCTGCGCGAGATTCAGATCCTACTGGGGCACTCGTCGCTGGCCGTAACCGAGCGGTATCTCAATATCTCGAACGACCAGTTGGCGGACGCGATGGAGAAGAAATTGTGGGGGAGAGGATGATGACACTTGCGACTGTCTACCGGGTTACCGCGTCGCAATTGTCTGCCATTTGTCTACCTGCGGATTCTTGGGGCGAACCTAGGTCGTCGCCAGGGTGGCAAACGAAGCCTGGTTTCATTGAAAAAAAATGGTGCCGAGGGGCAGAATCGAACTGCCGACACCACGATTTTCAGTCGTGTGCTC
>JAPYUM010000181.1 GCA_029940535.1 Vicinamibacterales bacterium | reverse complement strand
TGGTGTTTCTTGAAAGCACCGTCTGGCCTGTTGTCGCGCTGGGGGCCTGAGTGGGGGCCTGAAGGACTGCAGTGTCACATGCTGGCGCGATGATCCTGGTGACCACTCTGGCTGCAACCGGCAACAGAGAAGAACGGGAGATGACTTCAGCGATGTTTGACAGGTGGTGTCAGAAATGTTCGACGACCACTTGACATCTGTCCTACTACCGATTATATTTGTCGGTATGGCAATATCATGGTACGCAGATCTGGGAAGCTTTTTCAACGCTGCCATCACCCAGTCGGTGGCCTCCAACCCAGGCTGCACTACCACACTCGAGAAGTTGGTTCTCCGAAAGCGGCGGCCCAGATCAGGGCAGCTCAGGTGGGGAGTACTCCCCACCCAATTCACAGGAGAACCGGACTATGGACGACGACGACGACGACACAAAGAATCTCTATGACGTGACCCTGGAGCCCTGCACGCAGAATGTGCAGAAGACCGATGGGATCAAGATCGCGTGTGCGGTCGTGCTCCTCACCGACCTGGACTGGGAGGCTTCAAAGAAGTTGGTCCTCACTGACGGTGCCGGTCCGGCAACTATCGCAGAGGGCGTTTCTTCGGCAGAGGCAAATCTCTTCGTGGACCTCTTGTCGAAGCTTGGTGCCAAGGTCACCGTCACGACCGTTAAGGAGCCGACCTCCTTCGACGTCATCCTGTACCGCGCTGGCGACAAGAAGATCCAGGTCATCAAGGAGGTTCGTGCGCTCACAAACCTCGGGCTGAAGGACTCCAAAGACCTGGTCTACGGTGCTCCTCAGACGGTGCTCTATGGCGCCTCCAACCTGGACGCCGACAACGCAAAAGAGGCCCTCGAGGCCCTCGGCGCTTGCGTCGAACTCATCAACGAATGCTCTGTTGTGACCGTCGAGGAGACCGACGACAGCTCCGTTGTGACCGTCGAGGAGATCTTGGCGGAGATCGACGAGTTGATCGGTCTCAACGCCGTAACTGCCAAGGTGGAGGAGACCGTCCATTTCAAGAAGCTCGCCGATTATCTCGAAATGCAGTCCGGGGTGTCGGTCCCGCCAGCGCTCAACCTGGTGTTCACCGGTAACCCGGGTACCGGAAAGACGACTGTGGCTCGCCTAGTTGCGAAGTTGTACAAGGCCCTCGGAATGCTTGACAAGGGTCATCTGGTCGAGGTAAGTCGTGCCGACCTGGTCGGTCACTGGATCGGTGAAACCGAACAAAAGACTACGAAGGTCTTTGAGTCCGCCCTTGGCGGCGTCCTGTTCATCGACGAGGCGTACTCCCTCTCTAGTGTCGATTCTTCTCGGGACCATGGACATCAGGTCATCAACCTGTTGGTCCAGTTCATGGAGAACCATCGTGACCGTCTGGCGGTGGTCGTCGCCGGCTACTCGAAAGAGATGGAGGGCTTCATCTTGTCGAACCCGGGTCTGCAATCACGCTTCCCGACCTTCATTGATTTCAAGAACTTCTCCGCGTCGGAACTGGTCGAGATATTCAAGTCTGAGGCGGCGGCCACCTTCGGCATTGGAGTCAACGATGAAGTTGCCGAAGCTCTCCATAACTGGTTCGCGGAGGACCCCAAGGAGAACGAGAAGGGCAACGGTCGCCTGGCTCGCAACCTGGTCAACGAAATGGTTGGGAAGATGGCGGCTCGTCTCGCCCAGAACGGCTATTTCACGGAGGAGAAGGACGATCAGTCCACACAGAAGACGGTCGCCGAAGGCTTCACGATCGAGGACATTCCCAACGCTCGTCTCGGTGGGAACCCTGTCAAGGTGGGTTTCTATCTGTAGGAGTGGCGGCGAAGATCTCGAGTTCAAATCTCGGCAGCCCGACAAACAAATATCCAGTTTGAACAGGCGGCGCGGCGGGTCAGCGGAGAGGACGAGAGTTGGTCCCTGTCGACGAGGCCCGCTAATACGGCCACCGTAGGTCGTCGCGTCGAGCGCCGCATCCTGGACGATCCGTGAATATCGCCCCGACTGGGTGGTGGGGGGGTAGTTCTCGGGTGTTCCGTTCGGGTGTTTCGTTCGGGTTCAGGCCGTCAGCCGATTCCGCAGGAGGCACCATTCGCAGCCGGACCTTGTTGGGGCCCGGCCTGGGGATTTGATGAGGGGCACGAGCCGCTCAAGGAACCTTTGAAACCATCCGTCCTCGATCTCTACGGGGATCCAGGTGCTCGAAACGAGGTAGGCGCGGCCCTTTTCGGTATCGACCATCTCCTCGGGGGCGAACACGAGGAGCCCTGCCACCGAGACCGTTTCGGGGTCCCCGGAGGCCGGCTTGCTAAGAGCCCACTGGTAGGCGGCGAGTTGTGGCCGGTAGGCGTCGCCGAGCTGGGGGGACGCGGTGCTCGACTTGAAGTCGACGACGCCGACCGAGCCGTCGTCGAACCTCAGGAGGGCGTCCATGCTCCCGCGGATGGTGAAGTCAACGCCGCCGATGGTGCGGGGCGCCGACTGGACCCGTCCGCCGTTGTGGAGTGTCCCCGGGGGCAGGCCGTCGTCGACGTCCGAGGTCGGACGGTCGGCGAAGTATCGGCGTTGCTGGCTGTCGAGCTTGGCGAAGATCCCCGGGAACGGCCCCTGGGGCCAGGTTTCACCGATGACTGCTTCAGCGAAGCACCGGTCACATCGGCGGTCTTCGTAGTTCAGGTTGCTCGGCGAGAGCCGAACTTCCCGTCTGGTCACCATCGGTTGCCGCCTCCCAGCGTGTCGTCTCGCCTGCGGGTGTTGTTGTCCAGCCGCGGACGTTCAAGCACAGATCCTGTCACCGCTGGGCCTCTTCCGCTGCCAGGGTCCGCTCCTCTGAGGGGACGGAGCCCACCGAGGAGAAGGCCCACACGGTCTTCATGTGCAGTTCGACAAGTTCGTCCTCGGCCATTACGAGTGGAGTTCCTTACCCGGCGGGTGGGGTTGGTCACCGGGCAAAGATGCCGGCGTGTACGACCGAGTCGTCGAGGATGAGCGCCTGGCCGCTCACCTGGTCGGTGGCGACGTGGTGTTCGGTACCCAAGCCGATCCCTGGAGACCGGGTGGCCTCCGCGGTGGCAAAGCGGCGCAACAATTTCAGGGCACTACTGGCCGAGGGGCGGCCTTCGGCAGTGGGCAGTTCCAGGAACCCGGAGCGGATCAACGCCTCCCAGTGGGCGGCGAGGAGGTCGGGAGCACCGAACACCTCGGCTGCCACCACCCGGCGGCCGTGGGATATGACGATGCCGCACTGGCCGGGCAGGGGTCCTGTGGACACCAGTTCCTCGACCGCTGAGTACCGGTCGGGGTCCCGTTCGAAGACCACGTCGGCGTCGGCGATGGCGTCGGTGCCCGATGCCACATCCATCAACTTCAACTCTTTGTGCACCGCGCTCCAGACGGCGCCTTGGTTGCCCGATCGGATACCGGATGCCGCCATGGACCTGGCAACCTCGCGGTTCTTGGTGCGCCGCACCCGCCGCGGAGTATGGGTGGTCCCCGTGCTGAAGGAATCGTGGAGTCCCCACCGTCCCCGTTCAAGGCAGGAGACCGGGATCTCCAGACGTCCGCCGGCCGGGACGAGGACGCTCACGTTGGGGGAACGGTTCTGCAATCCGCCCACCAACTGCTCGCCCTCGACGATCAGGATTGCCCGGTCGGTCGGGTTTGTCACCACCAGGTGCGGTACGTCACCACCAGGTACCTCGTCGATGATGAGCCCGGCGGTGGGACCGGTGGAGATGGGGGGCAGGTCGGATTCGCCTAGGTAGACGGGGAAGACCGAAATTCCCCCCCGGGTGATAGGGGCTCCGACGGAGCCGTTTCCGAGATGCGGTGTGTTCATGTGTTCTCTCTTCCCGTGTTGTGGCTGGGGTGGGGTTTGGCAGTGGAGGTCAGTGCTCGGCTGCCGCAGCGGGTGCATCGTCCACCGGGTCGACCGACCTGGTCAGTCTTTGTCGTCCATGGCTTCCTCGGCGGCCTTGATGTCCTCGAAGAACCGTTCCTTGTCGGCGATGCGCTGACGGCGCGGCTTGCTGCGGAAGCTGGAGGTTCCACGCGAGAATTCGGCGAAGGCGTAGTTGACACCGGCTGAACTTGACTCGTAGTTCTGGACGTTGCCGCCGACGAAGCCGACCTTGGCGCCTTCGCCGTAGGAGTCCTGGTTGGAGCCCATGAACACGAATGTCCAGTCGTCGTCCTGGCGGTTCTTGATCAGGTCGAAGACCCGGGCCCGGTCGTACCGGCTCGAGGCGTTTTCGTACCCGTCGGTGAAGATCAGGACCACCTGGTCCTCGGTCGGCTTGCCGGCCTTTGCGCGGTCTGTGATGCGCTGGTCGGCACGCACGATGAGGTCACCGACCGCGTCGTACAACGGCGTGACGCCCCGCGCCCAGTAGGTGTCATGGGTCAACTGGGCGATATCGCCGATGGTTTCGGCATTAACGACGACCTCGAATGGGTTGTCTCCGTCGAAGAGCACGACGGTCATCCGGGCCTCGCCCGTTTGGCTGCCCTGCTCGGCCAGAAACTGGTTGAACCCGCCGATTACGTCGCCGGTGAGCGACTGCATCGAGCCGGAACGGTCGAGGAGGAACCAAATCTTGGTACGGGTCTCGCCGGGGTTCTCTATCGCCTCAATGGCGGCTGTGATAGCCGACACGTCGACGCCGTCGGGAGCCTCGGCGAGGGTTCGCCGGAGCCCGGCTAGGAATGTTGAAGTGTTGTCGTTGGGCATGTCCTGCTTGTTCTCCTTGTCGGTTCTGGGCGTAGCCGGGAATGGCTTCGCCCAGGTATTTGGCGGCGGCGAAACTTCGGAGCGTTAGCGGGTTCCATCCCGTTGTGCGGCTATCGGTCCTGGAGACCTGCTAACTGCTCGTGCTTGGCCGTTGCCCCATTGTCCCATCGGGGTGTGACAGTCGTTAGTAATTATCATGATGGCATAAAGGGTAAAGGATAAATATAGTAATTACAACAAAAATCTGAGAAAATGCTGCCACAGCGAGGAATGTCGAGTTGATCGCCGATCTCGCAGCGGGGACGGCGTGGAGGTCAACGGCTACACGATCGAACCAGGGGCGAACCTCTCCGGGGCGGACCTCAGAGAGACGAACCTCTCTGGGGCGAACCTCAGAGAGGCGGACCTCAGAGGGGCGGACCTCCAAGGGGCGAACCTCGAAGGGGCAAGGTCAGCTTTTGGGTGGGACAATGAAACTCG
>JAPYUM010000051.1:22919-30328 GCA_029940535.1 Vicinamibacterales bacterium | reverse complement strand
TGATGCTCGCTCCGGAGCCGTTTTTCGAGCCCCGGGGTACGCCGTTCAGCGAGTACCACCGGATCAAGGCCCTCGTCGAGCTTGGCTACCAGATCGATCTGGTGACCTATCCGTTGGGTCAGGATGTCGATCTGCCGAATCTGCGCATCTACCGGTGCTGGCGACCCCCATTCGTCACCCGGGTGGCGATCGGCCCCTCGTTCCTGAAAGTGCTGCTCGATCTGCTCCTCGCCGCCACCGCCATCCGACTCGCGAGACCTGGTCGCTACGCGGCGATTCACTCCCACGAGGAGGCCGGCGCGCTCGGGGTCTGGCTGGCGCGGCGTCTCGGAATTCCGCACCTGTACGACATGCACTCGAGTCTGCCGCAGCAGTTGGCGAACTTCAGCTACTCTCGGTCACGGCTTATTCGGCGATTCTTCGAGCGATCAGAACAGGCGATGATCGACGGGTCGCGCGTGGTCATCACCATCTGCCCGGCGTTGCAAGACACGGTCGCTGCGACCGGTGCCGGTGAGCGCGCGATTCTGATCGAGAATGTCATGGGAGGTGATGTCGACCCCGTGACGGAGCCGATTCCGGTGCGAGCGCGATGGGGTATCGGGGCAGCAACGCCTCTCGTGTTGTATACCGGCACTTTCGAGCCGTATCAGGGACTCGACCTGCTGTTTGCCGCCGCGGCCCGGTTGGCCGACACGCATCCCGAAGCCCGGGTGCTGGTGGTGGGCGGTGATCCTGACCAGGTCGCCACCGCGAAAGCGGCGGCCGAGCGATCGGGCGTGCCGCTCGTGTTCACCGGGCGTCGGCCTGCCGACGAAATTCCGGCGTTTGTCGCCGCCTGTGATGTGTTGGCGTCACCCCGTATCGCGGGAACCAACACGCCGTTGAAGATCTACTCCTATCTGCGGTCGGGCCGGCCGATCGTCGCGACCGATCTGCGCACCCATACCCAAGTGCTGGAGCCGGGGACGGCCGTGCTTGTGGCGCCCGATCCCGAGGCGTTCGCGGCGGCGCTGGGGCGGCTGCTGGATGAGCCAGGCGAGCGTGAGCGAATCGCCGCCGCCGCTGCCGCCTTGGCCGCGCGCAAGTACAACCGGGCCTCCTATCTCTCACGTACGCGTGAGGCGTACGCGCGGTTGCTCGGCCCCGCTGCCGCCGGGGCGCCGACCCTCGGCGCGGTCCCGAGCGACGTGACTGGAAACGTGGCGGCGTCGTGAAGGTACTGGTCACCGGGGCCACCGGGTTCACCGGAGGGTGGTTGGCGCGTCACCTCGTCCGGACCGGCGACGAGGTCCGCGTACTCGTCCGACCCGGGAGTGGCGACGGTGAACCCGTCGACGGGTTGGTCCAGGCCGGGATCGATCTGGCCAGCGGCGACCTCCGAGACGTGGCATCACTGGAGACCGCCTGCCAGGGAGTCGAGATCGTCTATCACATCGCAGCCAGCTATCGTACGGCGGGTCAGCCGGCGTCGTCCTACCGCGAGGTCAATATCGAAGGAACCCGTCGGCTGCTCGAGGCCGCCACGGGGTGCGGTGTCCGACGATTCGTGCATTGCAGTACCGGGGGCGTGCATGGGCACATTGAGCATCCACCGGCCACGGAGGACGCCCCGCTCGCTCCGGGGGACATCTACCAGGACACCAAGCTGGAAGGGGAACGGGTGGCGCGTGCGGTCGGAGAGGCCGGGGGGATCGAGGTGGTGGTGGCGCGGCCGATCGGGATCTACGGTCCCGGGGACACCCGGTTCTTGAAACTGTTTCGTCTGGCGAGCGGTCGCGTGATGCTGGGGGCAGGAACCGTTTTCTATCATCTGACGTTCGTCGAGGATCTGGTCGAGGGGTTCCGTTTGTGCGGAACGGTGCCGGCGGCGGCGGGGCGGACGTATCTGCTCGCAGGACGCCGATACACCACGTTGAGGGAGCTCGTCGCGCTCGTGGCCTCGGAGCTCGGCACGCGTCCCCCGCGTCTGACGATCCCGGTGTGGCCGGTCTGGCTCGCCGGCGCCCTGTGTGAGTTGGTCTGTGTGCCCCTTCGGGTCGAGCCGCCGCTGTATCGGCGTCGCGTCGAATTCTTCACGAAGAGCCGCGCGTTCGATGCCTCCCGAGCTGGCCGGGAACTCGGGTTCGCGCCCCGGGTCGAACTCACAGAGGGGATTCATCGCACCGCTGTCTGGTACCGCCAACAGGGCTTGCTGTGAGCGCCATGCGAAAGCTCAACGTCGTCCAGATCTGTGACCACCTCGGGTGGACTGGATCCCGTATGCACGGGGTCAAGCGACTCTTCGCGTGGATGATTCCGCGCTTCGACCCAGAGCGATTCAATGTGTCGCTCATCAGCCTGCGCCGTCAGGACGAGTCAGAAGACAACCTTGAGCGGTTTGGCATCGATGTCACCTATCTGGGGCGCGGCAAGTTCGATCCGCGCACGCTCCCGGCCCTGCTGCGTGTCTTGGAGCAGAAACAGGCGGACATCCTGCACATGCATGGATACGGCGCGACCACGTTCGGACGTATCGCGGCCGCGTGGCGCCGCACGCCGACCGTGCTGCACGAACATGCCAATCTGACATCCACGCCCTGGTTCCAGCAAGTGGCGGACGAGTTGCTGCTACCGTTTACCGACCTGGCGATTGCGGTGTCCCGTTCGACGGCCGACTTCGTGACCACCGCGCGGTGTATTCCGCCAGACCTGACACGCGTGGTCTACCTGGGGGCTCCGGCCAGCGAATTCGGGCGGGTGCGGTCCGCCGATGAGATCCGGGAAGCCCGGGTGGCGCTTGGGGTGCCGGACGGTGTCTTCGCGGTCGGCACGGTGACGAGGCTGATGCCGTCGAAGGGGAATCAGTATCTGCTCGACGCCGTTCCCAGGGTGCTGGCGGCCGAGCCGACGGCGCGTTTCTACATCGTCGGCGAAGGCGAGCTGCAAGGTGCGCTCGAAGCGCAGGCGCGGGCGCTTGGCGTCGCCGACAAGGTGCGGTTCGTCGGGTTCATGCGAGACGTGTCGCTAGCCTATGCCGCACTCGATCTCGTGGTGTTCCCGTCCCTCTGGGAAGGCACGCCGTTGACTGCGTTCGAGGCGCTCGCGATGGGGCGCCCCGTGGTCGCGACCGATTGCGACGGGTTGCTCGATATTCTGACACCGGATGTCGACGCGCGGATTGTGCCCCGGCGCGACGCGCCCGCCTTGGCGGAAGCCATTCTGACCTTGCGCCATGACGCGTCGGCGCGCGACCGGCTTGGCCGTGCGGCGCGTGTCACCGGGGCGTCCTATGACATCGACCGGTTCGTGCGCAAAATGGAACGCTTGTACGAGTTGATGCACGACGTGTCCCGCCGGACCCACCGTGAAGGTGTCGCCAAAGCCGACCTCAGCTTCCTGGCGCGGGACGCGCACCCTGGGGACGTCGGGTCGGCCAGGACCACGGCGCACGATGACTGAGGGCCCGGATCCGAGCGTCGTGGAGGGATCGCCGCGGCGCGGGCCAGCCGGGGCGTTGCGCCGGGATCCCGGCCTGGCCGCCGCCCTCGTCGTGCTAATTGTGGGTTCGGTCGTGGCGCTGTCCGTCGATGTGCCGCGGACGTTGCGCGGCATCAAGGGTGACGAGGCCTCGTACGTGGCGATGGCACTCAGCCTGGCCTACGACGGCAACCTGGTCTACGAGAGCGAGGACGAAGAGCGATTCTTTTCGGTCTACAACGGAGGGCCGCAGGGCATCTACCTGAAGAAGGGCGTCCGGTCGTTCTTTGAGTTCGATGGTGTCTTCCCGTACCTCCATCGTGGCACCTACGCCGAGGGCCGCGACGACCGGCTGTTCTTCGGGAAGGCGTTCATCTCATCGGTGTTCGCGGCGCCGTTCGTGCTGCTCGCCGGGGTGAACGGGATTCTCTGGTTCAACGTCGTACTGCTGGCCGGTATCGTCTGGTGCGCCTATCGCTTTCTGGCGGCTCGGTCGCCGGCCCGTTCGGCGCTGGCGTACACGCTGGCGTTTGTCGGCGCCTCGGTCGCCCCCCTGTATGTGGTGTGGCTGTCGGCCGAGGTGTTCAACTTGGCGGTGGTGTTCTTTGCCTACTTCCTGTGGTTCTACAAAGACGTGGCGGCGGCGCCGACCACGCGGGTCGAGCGGTGGCTGCACGGCCCGAGCAGCGACCTCGTGGCGGCGGTCCTGCTCGGGTTGGCGGTGTTCTCCAAGTTCATGCCCGCGGCGCTCGTGGTGCCGCCGGTGCTTCATCTGTGGAGCCAGCGCCGGTTCCGGCACGGGCTGGTGGTGGGATTTCTGGCCGCCACGGTGTCATGGGCCGCGTTCGGTGTGAATGCCGCCATTACGGGTGAGTTGAACTATCAGGGCGGGCTCGACCGCAAGTATGTAGCCGGAGAGTTTCCGTTCGAGCCGGGGGCCGAATGGGACGACCTCGGCGTCGACATGTCCACGAACACCGTGGTCGTCGAAGAGGCGGACGGGTGGGTCGCGAACTTCCGGCTCCTTCCACGCAACCTCTGGTATTTCCTGGTGGGGAGACACTTCGGCTTTGTCCCGTTCTTTTTCCCCGGGGTGGTCGCGGTGGTGCTGCTCCTCCGAGCACGGCGCGAGGCACGCGCGTGGCAGTGGGCGACCCTCGGCACCGCCGTGTTCGTGGCGGCATTTCTCGCGGTCTGGATGCCCTACACCTGGTCGGGCGGTGGCGGACCCAGTGGTAATCGGTACTACCTGACCGTCTACGCGCTGTTTCTCTTCCTGACCCCGCCGCTCCGGGGGCCGGCTCCGGCCATCGTGGCCTGCCTTGGAGGCTGGTTGTTCGTCGGACAAATCCTGGTCAATCCGTTCGTCTCGGCCAAGGAGCCGTATCTGGCGCCCGAACGAGGGCTGCTCCGTCTGCTGCCGGTCGAGCTGACGATGGTGCGTGATCTGCCCATCGCCCTGGATCAGCCCCGGACTCGCGTGTTGCACGGTAACAACCCGCGGGTGCAGTTGTATTTTCTGGACCACAACGCGTCGCTGCCGGAGCCGCCGGGTATCTGGATCTACGGGGACCGTCGAGCCGATATCATCGTCAGGCATTCCGAGGCGCTGGAGACGATCACCGTGACCGCCGAGTCGCCAGTGTCTGTCGACCTGTCGGTTGACATCGGTGGCCGCGACAGGCGCATCTCGCTCGAGCCGGGCGTTCCGGGGTCGGTCACGATTCAGCCTCGTGGTGTGAACTCTCGCAACAGCTGGGCGTATCTGATGCAGGTGACGGTGACCGGCGGTTTCGTCCCGAAGCTGGTCGAGGTCGACTCGGAGGATGGTCGGTACCTCGGTGCCGCGATCACGCTGATGGCAACGCCTGCGACCGCGCCGTGATGGAGATGAACCGGTGTTGACGCCGCGGTGGCCGCATCGGGCCAACCTGGGACAGGGCGCCGTGTCGGTGCGCGAGCGGAAAGGGGTGTCCGCGTTTCGCTATCGCGTCGGCGACCCGGCGGATTACGTCTTCACCGTCGATATCTACGGATACCGCGACCACGCGCATCCGCATCGCCATGTGGGCTGGTGGCGTTTTGAGTTACCGGCCGGCCAGGGTGACGCCCAGATTCATCTGGACTTCGATCCGGTGCGCCAAGAGTCGGTCAGCATTTCGGTGAACGGCGAGACGCTGACACGCGTCGACTCCTGGCACAACCCCGACTATTGTTTTGATCCCCTGGGGGACCTGCAACTGGTGTTCCGGGACCGCGAGGGTGAGATCCGACGCAGCGAGACCACCTTGTTGAAGTTCTTCGACCGCGACATCATCCGCGATTTCTATGACCGCCAGTACGCGAGTGAGGGTTACACCCCGCCCGACGATCAGCCGTTTCTCTGGCTCTTGCACGAATACAAGAAGGGCCGGCTCCGACGTCTCTTCGATAAACACGTTCCGGCCGGCGGGCTGGCCCTGGATGTCGGCTGCGGGCGTTCGCTCTTTTCTGAGATCGACGCGGACTTTCCGTTCAAGGTGGTGGCCGGCGATCTGGAGTACGTCGGGGTCCGGACCCGGGCGGGCGAGGTGCCCGAGCAACTGTGGGCGGTGTTCGACGCCGACCGGCTCCCGTTCGCCGACCAACAGTTCGATGCCCTGTTTGCCGGCGAGATCATCGAGCACATGCCCGACGTCGGCGTCACCCTGACCGAGTGGCGACGCGTGCTGAAGCCCGGCGGGGTCGTCATCGTCACCACGCCAAATCGGGAGCGTCTACTGGCGGTGGCCGACCGGCGCGAGCGTCCCTATAGCGAAGACCACCTGAGCGAGTTGTCGTATCGCGAGCTCTCGGGACCGCTGCTGCGCGACGCCGGCCTGACGTTCGTCGAGCAGTCGTGCCTGTATCTGGAGCTCTGGCTGACCGATCTGTGGTCAAACGACCCGACAGACGACCATCTACAGACCCACGGGAACCGGACGTCGAATGTGTGGCTGATGAAGCGGCTCTTTGGGTGGGGACGGTTCCTGCCGTGGCTCTCACTCGGCATGATCGTTGTGGGGCGCAGAAAGTGACCGGATGGCACGGGTAGCGGTCGTCACGTCGCATCCCCTGTTCGCCGAGGGCGGCCACCTCGTGATCGCCGAGGGGCTGGTGTCGGCGTTGCGCGAGGCGGGGCACCAGGCCACCGTGATCCGGACGCCGCAGAACCGGTTCGGTCGTCAGGGCGCCGCCTACCTGGCTACCTGGTTGACCGACGTCGGTCAGGCACACGATGGGCAGTCGGTCGACCATGTCGTCAGCTTCCGATTCCCGAGCTACGCCGTCCGACACCCGTCGCACGTCTGTTGGCTGAATCATCGGATGCGCGAGTACTACGACCAGTGGCCGACCTTCGTACGGACGCTGTCTACGCGCGCCCGCTTCAAGGAGGGGCTGCGCCGCCAACTCGTGCACGCGGCCGACACCTACCTGCTGAGGCGGAATGTGACGCGGGTGTTTGCGCAATCCGAAACGATTCAACGGCGGCTCGATCGATGGGGACGCATTCCGTCGACCGTGCTGTACCCGCCGCCGCGACCGCGCGCCTACCGGTGCGATCAGTATGGCGACTATCTGTTTGTGGCGTGCCGCCTGTCCCCGCTCAAGCGTGTGGGGTTGGTACTCGAGGCGCTGGCGCAGCCGGTTGCGGCTGGGATTCGATGCCTCATGGCCGGTGATGGCCCCGAGCGACAGGCGCTGGTGGGTCAGACGCGGCGGTTGGGGCTCGAAGACCGGGTCGAGTGGCTGGGCGGCATCACAGAGCAGGATCTCGTCGAGAGGCTTGCCAACTGCCGGGCCGTCTGTTACCCGCCGAGCGCGGAAGACTACGGGCTGGTGACGCTGGAAGCGTTCGCCTCCGCGAAGGCGGTGATCACCTGCGCCGATAGTGGAGGTCCGGCGGAAATGGTTCGACCGGAGGTGGACGG
>JAPYUM010000051.1:0-22819 GCA_029940535.1 Vicinamibacterales bacterium | reverse complement strand
TCACCTGCGCCGATAGTGGAGGTCCGGCGGAAATGGTTCGACCGGAGGTGGACGGTCTCGTGGCTGATTCGACCGCCGAATCGCTGGCGCAGGCCATGCGCCGAGTCATGGACGACCCCGCCCTGGCCGAGCGTTTGGGTGGGGCGGGCCGCAGGCGCGCGGCGGATTTTACCTGGGCCCGGACGATTCCCCGCTTGCTCGGAGGATGAGGACCCTGGTCCAAGCCACGAATTGGGGCGGCACCGCCGCCCTAGGCGCGCGACAATGCGCGCCCCGCGACCGCGGAGTGGGGCTCTTGGGGTCCCCGCGGAGCGGTCGCGGGGGGCCGGGGCGTAGCCCCGTCTGAATGAAGCGGCGTGGCCCCGATTAAGATTAGACTGAACACGATGGCATACGGCAGTGCGCTCGAGAAGAAGCTGGCCCGGAAGACGACCCGGGCGATTGTCGACTTCGACATGATCGAAGACGGCGACCGGGTCATGGTTGGCTTGTCCGGCGGCAAGGACAGTTGGGCGCTGATGCAGGTGCTGGACGCGTTGCGGCGACGCGCCCCGATCGACTTCTCGCTCGTCGCCGTGAACGTCGACTCCGGTTATGTCGACTACAAACACGAGACGATTGCTCGGACCTGCGAGGCGCGCGACTGGGAGTATCGGATCGAGCACACCAAGATCGGCGAGATCATCGACGACAAGTTGGACGAGGCGGCGACCCCGTGTTCGCTCTGCGCCCGGCTCCGGCGCGGCGTGTTGTATCGCATCGCGAGCGACGTGGGAGCCACGAAAATTGCGCTTGGGCATCACGCCGACGACTTCATAGAGACGCTCCTGCTGAATCTGTTTTTCTCCGGGTCGCTCAAGGCGATGCCGGCCCGTCTGGTGTCTGATGATGGACAGCACGTCGTCATTCGGCCGCTGGTCTATGTCAGCGAGGAGGAGGCGCGCGAGTATACCGAGCAGGCCGAGCTACCAGTGATCGGCTGTTGTTGCCCGGTGTGCGGCGACTTGAGCCTGCAGCGGCAACGGATGAAGCGGTTGTTGATCGGCCTGGAACGAGAGCACCCCGGGGTCAAACAGTCGATGCTGAAGGCACTGGGAAATGTCGGCGAACGTCATCTGCTCGACCGCCGTCTCAACCCGGTGGCTGAGCTCCGCAGAACGGTCGCGCAGCAACTGGATGCCACGGCATCAACGGCGGCCGTGTAGGCCGTGGGCGCCGACTCGTCTGAACCCTCCACGTATGCGAGCCGTGATCCAGCGGGTGACCTCCGCGACCGTGACGGTCGAGAACCGACGGGTCGGCGCGATTGAGCTGGGGCTGCTGGTCTACGTGGGGATCACGCACGCTGACGGAGCGGTCGAGACCGCCTACATGGCGAACAAGATCGTCGGGTTGCGCGTGTTCGCAGATGCGGACGGTCGTTTCAGCCGTTCCGTGCGCGATGTCGGCGGTGCCGTGCTTCTGGTGTCGCAGTTCACCCTCTACGGTGACTGTCGACGTGGACGTCGTCCGTCGTTCGACAAGGCCGCCACGCCTGACGCGGCCAGGGCGGTGTACGAAGGTCTTGCCGACGCGGTGCGCGAGCGTGGGGTGCCGGTGCGTCTGGGCGAGTTCCAGGCGCACATGACGGTCGCGTCGATCAACGACGGTCCGGTGACCCTGCTGCTCGACAGTGGTCGGGACTTCTGATCCGGATGCAGCCGAGTCGACTGGTGGTCGTGGCCGTCGTCGGTGAGACCGTGCTGGCGATGGTGGCCGTGGTCTGGATCCGTGCGCGCGGCCTGGTCGTCCAACTCGGGGACCCGGGAGTGGGTGTTGGGCTCGGGCTCGGCGCGGCCGCGCTCCTCGCGGCGCTGAACTTTGGGGTACTCCGACTGGTGCCGCCGATCGCGCCCGTGCGAGCGATCCGGCGTGTCTACATGGACACGTTGCGCCCGGTGTTCGCAATGGCCACCTCCGTCGAAATCCTGTTGGTCAGTCTGGCCGCGGGACTCGGGGAGGAGCTGTTGTTCCGCGGAGCGGTGCAGGTGGAGTTCGGCGTGGTCGCGGCCAGTGTGCTCTTTGGCCTGGCCCACGTCGGGGGCCGAGACTCGCTGGTGTTTGGGGGCTGGGTCGTTGCCATGGGGTTCGGGTTGGGCGGTCTGGCCTACCTCGGTGGGGGGCTATTGGCTCCGATCGTGGCCCATGTCGTCTACGATGCGGCGGCCATTGCCTACATCCGCTGGGATGCGGCAACGCACCGCGAGAGCCCGGGCTGCTAGGTGGCATCGGACGTGCAAGGGCGTGGCTGCGCGTGACGAACTCGGGTTCAATCAGGAACGGCGTTAGGCAGTGCGACGAGGCGTGGATCAGGAGCAACCAGACGTGACAATGACAAGACGACGGATATCGACCATGGCCGGCTGGTTGCTGGCGGGGTGTCTGATAGCAGTCCCGGCGGGCGCCCAGCAGCGGCCGCTTCTCACTGAAGACCCTGAGTCGATCGGAGACGGCCTCATCTTGTTGGAGGCCGGGTTCGACCACTCGTGGTCACACCCGTTCCCGGTGTCCGGGTTGGAGGGGAGCCTCCTGCGGGGCCCCTTGGTGGGACTCAGCTTCGGACTCGGCCCGTCGGCCGAGGTCCAGATCGACGGCATATCGACGAGCCGGTTGCTGATCAATGAACGGGTCGACGCGCCGTTGTCGGGGATGCTCGAAGTGCCTGGCGACAGCACCCGGAGCTTTGACGACGTCGTCATCGGGACAAAAGTGAAGATCGTAAGCGAGGTCGGCTGGCGTCCTGCCGTGGCGCTCCGATTCGCCACCCGGCTGCCAAACGCCAGCAACGAGAGCGGTCTGGGACTCGATACGTTCGATTTCTTCCAGTCGCTGCTTGTCGGCAAGACGGTGCAGTCGGTCCGTATCGTTGGTAATGTCGGGGTCGCCATCCTTGGGGACCCGACCCGCGGGGACCGGCAGAACGATCTCCTCACCTACGGTTTCTCGCTCGCCAGGGCGTTCGCCCCCGGGGCGGAGATCGTCGGTGAGATCAATGGCCGCGCAAGTACGCGGCGAGGCGAGGCGCCCCCGGGCACCGACAGCAAGGGCCAGATGACGTTCGGGGTGCGTTACACCCGTAGCGCGGTACGGATCGACGGCGGGGTGTTTACTGGTTTCACATCGCGAGACCCGAAGGTGGGGATCACCGGCGGGGTGACCTGGGTATTCGCCAGCCCCCTACAGCCCTGACCCCCGAGGTTGTGACGGGCCGGGCACGTTCAAGGGCCTGAGTGTCGTGACATGCCAATAGACATCGTGAAGGCGCACGCGTACGGGAACGACTTTCTCTTTGCACCGATCGACCAGACCATCGAGGACCAGCGCTCCGGGTTGGCCCGGGGTGTGTGTCATCGCCACACCGGAATCGGCGCGGACGGATTGGTGCTGTATACGCCAACGGCCGCCGGTGCGGACATGACCCTGTTCAACGCCGACGGTGGCGAGGCGGAGGTGTCCGGGAACGCGGTGCGCTGCCTGGCGGCGCTGGTGGCCCGCGAACGGCCTGATCTGCGTGACGTGGTGGTGCAGACCGCGGCTGGCGCCATCCCGTTGCGTCTTGTCGAGACGGTCGGGGAGCGGTTGACATTTGAGGCGCTCATGCGAAGTCCGACCGGTATCCGCCCGCGGACGTTGGAGGCGGCGGGCGAGATGGTCGACGTGGTGGAGTTGTCGGTCGGCAATCCGCAGTGCATCGTGCTCGGCCGGCCCGACCTGCTCGTCAATGAGGCGCAGTGGCATCGACTCGGTCCGGCGCTGGCAACGCATGCTGCGTTTCCGGCCGGGTCGAACGTGGAACTGGTCGAGGTGGAGTCTCCATCAAGAATTCGCATCTTGATTTGGGAACGGGGGGTCGGTCCTACCGAGGCGTCCGGCACCGGCGCCTGTGCCAGCGCCGTCGCCGCGGCCGCCTACGGCGGCGCGTCGCGTGATGTGGATGTTGTCTCACCCGGTGGTACGCAGCATGTCACCTGGACAGATGACGGCATCCTGCTAACGGGCTGGGCCGAAGTCGTCATGGTCGGCCGCTGGCACGGCTAGCCCGGACGCAGACTGCCGTCCGCAGACGTTGCGGTCTCGTTTACTCTCCAGCAGTGCAGGTTCTTCGTACCCGGGCGTTGCCCTGGCGATTTCCCAGTGATTCCAGCTGTGTGCGGTTCTTGCAAGCGGTGTCCGTGACGCGGGTGCCTTACGCGTCAGGGGAGGAATCGACGGTATGGTACGATGAAGTCACTCGCTCCTCACGACCGACCCCGTGAAAAGCTCGACCGTCTCGGGCCGGCAGGTCTGGGTGACAATGAGCTGTTGGCTGTCATTCTGGGCCATGGCTTTCGGGCCGCGAGTGCTATCGACGTAGCTAACGACGTGCTGGACACGGTGCGCGGCGTTCAGGGATTGACACGTCAGTCACAGGCCGACCTGCGTCGTCTCAAGGGTATCGGGGTGGCCAAGGCGTCGCAAATTCTGGCCGCCGTGGAACTGGGCCGTCGCACCCTCGTGCGGGCGCCGGAACGGCGCGAGCAGCTGAGGGCGCCGTGTGATGTGGCCTCGTATCTTCTTCCGCGGTACGGGGCCCGCCCGGTCGAACAGTTCGGCATCGTGCTCCTGGACACCAAGCATCGGGTTCTGAAGACGGCGATCTTGTCGGTGGGGACCCTCGACGCGAGCCTGGTGCACCCCCGGGAGGTGTTTCGTGAGGCGGCCGGGGGCGGCGCCGCCGCGATCGTGCTGTTTCACAATCATCCCTCCGGCGACCCGACTCCGAGCGCCGAGGATTTGACGCTGACGGCGAGATTGGTTGAAGCCGGGCGCGTCATGGGCATCGACGTCGTGGACCACCTCGTGCTGGCCGACGCGAGATACTGTAGCTTCAAGGAGATGGGTCGGCTCTAGTCTATGGCTCGTGTGTTGTACCTCGACTGCTTTTCGGGCGCCTCCGGCGACATGCTGATTGGTGCGCTCCTCGACGCCGGTCTCCCGCTCGACCTGTTGCGGGGGGCCCTCGGCAGTCTGGCGATCGACGACGAATGCGCCGTGTCAGTCGAGCGCGTGAGTCGCTCGGGGGTGGGCGCCGCGCAGTTCATCGTGACCCAGACGGCCGCCGACGCCGGCAGCCATCGGCATCGACATCTCCCGGGCATCACCGCACTGGTGGACCGCTCGGCGCTGTCGGTAGACGCCAAGGCCCGGGCCAACCGACTGTTCCGGCGCTTGGCGGAGACCGAGGCGGCCATCCACCAGATGCCGGTCGAGAAGGTGCACCTCCACGAAGTGGGTGCGCTCGACTCGGTCGTGGACATCGTTGGCGGGGTCTTCGGGCTCGAGTGGTTCGGGGCGGACCGGATTGTCGCCTCGCCGCTCAACGTGGGCAGCGGCACGGTGGTGTGCGAGCACGGCACCCTGCCGGTGCCGGCGCCGGCGACCGCGGCTCTGGTCAAAGGGGTGCCCGTGTATGCGGCCGGACCGCCCGGGGAGAAGTTGACACCGACCGGTGCGTTGCTGGTCACGGAATTCGCTCACGAGTACGGCGTGATGCCGTCGATGCGGATCGAACGGATCGGCTACGGTGCCGGCACTCGGGACCCGAAGGATTATCCCAACGTCTTACGGGTGCTGGTCGGAGACCTGGTGGGAGACAGTGCCACGCCGAGCCTCCCGGATCGAATCACGGTCGTCGAATGTGAGATCGACGATATGAACCCGCAGATTTTCGGGGTGCTCATGGACCGCCTGTACGACGCCGGTGCGGTGGACGTGTTCTATACGGCGGTGCAGATGAAGAAGAACCGACCAGGGACGCACGTCACCGTCCTGGTGCCGCCGGGTCGCCGAGAGGCTGTCTCGACCGCGCTGTTTCGCGACTCCACGACCATCGGGCTCCGCTACAGCGAGGTGGCCCGCGACACGTTGTCGCGAGAACAGGTGTCGGTGTCCACGCGATTCGGCGACCTGCGCTGCAAAGTGGCGCGACAGGACGGGGCGGTGACCAACGTCGCGCCGGAGTTCGATGACTGCGTCCGGCTGGCGGACCAGCATGGCGTGCCGGTGAAGGACGTGCAGGCCGCCGGCGTCCAGGCGTATCGGGAGTCATGATGTCGCGTTTCTACCTGACCACCGCGATCGACTACGTCAACAGCCGTCCCCATCTGGGGACCGCGTACGAAAAGATCGCGGCCGACGTGATTGCCCGGTATCGGCGGCTCTCCGGCGTGCCGACGCATTTCGTCATGGGCAACGACGAGCATTCCCAGAACGTCTACCAACGCGCGACAGAGCGGGGTCTCGAACCGCTCGCGTTCTGTGACCAGATGGAACAGGTGTTCCGCGAGGTCTGGGCCAAGCTTGACGTGTCGTTCGACGACTTCATCCGCACCACGGAAGACCGACACCGGACCGCGGTCACCACCCTCGTGCAGCGGATTGCCGACGCCGGCGACCTGTACGAGGGGGAATACGAAGGCTGGTATTGCGTGTCCTGTGAGGCCTTCAAGCAGGACAAAGACCTGATCGAGGGCAACTGTCCCGTCCACCAGACCCGACCGGAGTGGATCAAGGAAACGAATCATTTCTTCCGGTTGTCCAAGTATCGCGACCGGCTCCTGGAGCATTACGCGGCGAACCCGGGGTTCCTGGTGCCCGAGGTCCGCCGGAACGAGATGCTGCGGCTGCTGGAGCGCGGGCTCGACGACATCTCGGTAAGCCGGACCGGTCAGAGCTGGGGTATCCCGCTGCCGTTCGACGCCACGAGCGTGGTCTACGTCTGGTTCGACGCCCTGATCAATTACATCTCCGCGGTGGGGTATGGCACCAACGAGGCGCTGTTCAACGAGTGGTGGCCGGCCGACCTGCATGTCGTCGGGAAAGACATCACGCGATTCCACGCGGTGGTGTGGCCGGCCATGCTGATGAGCGCCGGGGTCGCGTTGCCACGATGCATCTTCGGGCACGGGTGGGTGCTCCAGCAGGGCGAGAAGATGAGCAAGTCGCTTGGTACCAGCGTTGACCCACTCGACGCGGTCGACCGGCTTGGACCGGACCCGTTGCGGCTGTATCTGGTCAAGGAGATCGCGTTTGGCCAGGACGGCGACTTTACCTGGGAACGCTTCGAGGAACGATACAACGTCGACCTGGCCAACAACCTCGGCAATCTCGTGAGCCGCGTGGCGGCGATGGTGCACAAGTATCGGAACGGGCGGGTGGCGCCGACCCCCGGCGCGGTGCCCCAACTGGCCGAGCGCGCGGCCGACGTGGTGCGGCGCTATCGGCTGGCGATGGACGACCACCAATTGCATGTGGCGATGGCGCTCGCGTTCGAACTGGTCGACGCCACCAACGAGTTCATTACCCGGTCTGAACCATGGGGGCTGGCGAAGGACCCGGAGCGGGCGGCCGAGCTGGATCAGGCGTTGTTCGAGATGTCCGAGGCGTTGCGCATCGCGGCCATCCTGCTGTCGCCGACAATGCCGGCGTCGTCGGCGGAGATCCTGCGCCGAGTTGGAGAGTCCCGGCCGATAGACGAGTTGCGCGTCGGGCGTGACACCGCGTGGTCGGCGGTCGCACGGACGATTCACACGGGGCCGCCATTGTGGCCCCGTCTTGATACGAGTGGGCCGGCCCCGACGCGGGCTGCGGCCAGGGAAGGAACGGAGCACAGCATGACGGACGAAACGGAGCCCCAGACGGAGGCGACACCCGCGGTGGAGACACCGCGACCGACGGAGACGAGCGCGCCAGACACCACGGCGGTGGCGATGCCGGTGACCGGCGCCGCGGCCGCGCCGGAGGCCCCCCCGGCCCCAGCCGAGCCGCGGCTGTCGTTCGACGAGTTCATGAAGTTGACCCTACGGGTGGCGACGGTCGTGGCGGCCGAAGCGATTCCGAAGTCGAAGAAACTGTTGAAGGTGACCGTCGACCTGGGCACCGAGCAGCGGACCGTGGTGGCGGGAATCGCACGGGCCTACGCCCCCGACGCGCTGATCGGGCGGACGGTGGTGGTCGTGGCCAATCTGGAGAAGGCGAAGTTGATGGGCGTCGAGTCGAACGGCATGATCCTGGCGGCCACCGATCCGGACATGAATCCGGTGTTGTTGACGCTGGATGATCCGGAGAAGGCCCCCCCCGGTTCGCGGGTCCGGTAAGGCATGTCCGGGCCGGAACGGGACACGAGCGCATCGTGATTGACTCGCATTGTCATCTGGCCGATGAGGTCTTCGAGGCCACCCTCGACGCGGTCGTCGACCGGGCCCGCGAGGCCGGCGTCGAAGGTGCTCTATGCATTCTCGACGCCACCAACGACGCGGAAGCGGCGCGCTCGGCGCGGGTGGCGTCGCTCTGGCCCGAGGTACGGTTCGCGGTGGGCGTGCATCCCCATCAGGCCGGTGTTTTCATCGAGCGACTGGACCACGTCGAGTCCCACGTGCGTGCGGCTGTGGCGGCACGGTCGGGCACCTGCGCCATCGGTGAGATCGGGCTCGACTACCACTACGATCTGGCCCCCCGCGAAGTCCAGCGCGAGGTGTTCCGTCGTCAGATCCGGGTCGCCTCGGAGTTGGATCACCCGATCGTGATACATACGCGGGAAGCGGATGACGACACCTTCGCGATTCTGACCGAGGAGGGGACCCCGGGCGTGACCGGCGTGTTTCACTGTTTCACGGGGGATGCCGCGATGGCCCGACGGGTGGTCGATCTTGGATTTCATGTGTCGTTCTCGGGCATCGTGACGTTCCGGAGCGCCGACTCGATACGGGAGGCAGCGGCCGCGGTGCCGGAGGATCGGCTGCTGGTCGAAACCGACGCGCCCTATTTGGCCCCCGTTCCGCATCGTGGGAAACAGAACGAGCCGGCCTGGGTCACTCAGGTTGCCGATGTCGTGGCCGAGGTCCGGGGGGTGACACCCGCCGAGTTACGAGCGAGGACGACGGCCGTGTATCACGCCCTGTTTCGGCCTGGTCCGGCTAAAGGGTTGTAATAATTGACACTTGGCTCGCAAGTGTGCTGAGATCCCGAACGCGAGAAACCACTGTGTCGAGAACCTCCGCGCCACCCGACCTCGCTCAAATTTTTGAGCCCATTCGCGACGATCTGGAGTCGGTAGAGCGGCAATTTGCCGATCACATCGAGTCTCGGGTCGAGCTGATCCCGGAGATCGGTCGCTACATCCAGAAGAGCGGGGGCAAGCGAGTCAGGCCGGCCGTGCTCCTGATGTGCGCCCGAATCGGCGGGTACCAGGGAGAGGCGGCCACGTTGTACGCCTCGGTGGTGGAATTCATCCACACCGCCACGTTGGTGCACGACGACATGATCGACGATGCCGGCGTCCGCCGCGGCCGGGAGGCGGTCCACTCACGGTGGGGCAACGACATCACCGTGTTGCTCGGCGACTACCTGTACATCAAGTCGATGGGTATGGCGTTGACGGTCGATTCGTTGGAATTGGTGCGTCTGCTGTGTGATGTCACGCTTCGCATGATCGAGGGCGAACTCTATCAGCTCACCAAGACGGGCGTGGTGGATCTGACGGAGGAGGAGCATCTCGAGATCATCCGTCGAAAGACGGCCTACCTGTTCGGCGGCTGTGCGCAGATCGGGGGCATTCTGGGTGAGTTGCCGGAGCCGCAGCAGACCGCGTTGCGTGATTACGGTTTCAATTTGGGTGTCGCGTTTCAACTCGTGGACGACCTGCTCGATTACACCGCCGATGAAGAAGTGCTCGGGAAGCCGGTGGGCGGAGATGTGCGCGAGGGCAAGATGACCTTGCCCGCCATTTACCTGCTGCAGCAGGACAGCGGACGAGCTCGCGCGCTGCTCGAAGACATGGTGCAGGACCGGACGTTCTCGCCAGCAGCCTGGACCGAGCTGCGCGAGTTGATGACCAAGCACGGGGTGCTCGAGAAAGCGTATGAGCGGGCCGTCTCGTTCGCGGAGGCGGCCAAACGGCAGCTCGCCGGCTTCGATCTCACCCCGGAAGTCGACGCCTTGATGGCATTGCCTGACTACGTGCTGTCGCGCGACCGCTAGTGCGCGCCTCGCTCGGAATCCTATCCCGGTGCCCACGACCGACCGTGTCGCTCGAGACCTCGCCGAGTTACGGGCCGCGATTCGTCACCACGAGGAGCGGTACTACGTCCTGCATGATCCAGAGATCTCAGACACTGAGTTCGACCAACTGCTGCATCGTTTGACCGCGCTCGAAGCCGACCATCCAGAGTTGGTCACACCGGATTCTCCGACCCAGCGAGTGGCCGGCCGCCCCGTCGACGGGTTCGACACGGTCCAGCACGACGTGCCGATGCTCAGCCTGGACAACGCCTACGACGAGGCGGAACTGACGGCGTTCGATGAGCGGGTTCGGAAGGGACTGGAACTCGAGGCCGACGCGCCGATCGCCTACGTCGCCGAGCTCAAGATCGACGGACTGAGCATTGCCCTGCACTATCGGGACGGGTTGCTGCGTCGAGGCGTGACGCGCGGAGACGGTGTGCGTGGCGAAGAGGTGACGTCCAACGTGCGGGCCATTCGCAGCATCCCGCTTGGTCTGAAGGTCGCGGTGCCCGGCGACATCGAGGTGCGCGGCGAGATCTTCTTGCCCCGGGCGTCGTTCGACCGGATGAATGTCGCTCGCCTGGAGGCGGGTGACTCGCCATTCGCCAATCCCCGCAATGCGGCGGCCGGCACCATGCGCACGCTGGACCCGGCGCTGGTCGAGCGACGCGGGCTCGGAGCCTACCTCTATCAGCTGGTCGAGTCAGTAGTCGAAGTGGTCGCTGAGGCACCGGTGGCAGAGCCAGCGACCCCGACGGTTGAGGTTGGCCACACCGTCCACGATCACCAGCTCGAGGCGCGGCCGGGACACGCCGCCGTACTGGAGCAGCTGACCGCCTGGGGGCTACCCGTCGATAGACACTGGCGTCGCTGCCGCGGCATCGACGAGGCCATCGACTATTGCCGCACCTGGGCCGACGAGCGACGAGCGCTGCCGTTCGGGACCGACGGGGTGGTGATCAAGGTCGACCGGTTGGCCGATCGCCTGCGTCTGGGCCAGACCGCGAAGTTTCCTCGTTGGGCGATGGCGTTCAAGTTTCCGGCCGAGCAGGCCACCACGCGGTTGCTCCAGATCGAGGTCAACGTGGGACGTACCGGCGCTGTGACCCCGTACGCTGTGCTCGAGCCGGTACAACTGGCGGGCACCACGGTTCGAATGGCCACATTGCACAACGCGGAGGATGTGGCACGGAAAGACGTCCGGGTCGGCGATGTCGTACTCGTCGAGAAGGGCGGCGACATCATCCCGAAGGTAGTGAAGCCGATACTAGGGCGGCGTCCGACGGGTGACGACGAACCGGCGCCGTTCGTGATGCCTACGACCTGCCCGGCCTGCGACACCACGCTGGATCGGGGTGACGACGAGGTGGTGTGGCGATGCCCCAACCACCAGTGTCCCGCCAAGGTCCGGCGAGGATTGGAGCATTTCGCCGGTCGCCGCGCCATGAACATCGAAGGACTGGGGGAGTCGCTGATCAACCAGCTGGTCGACCGCCGATTGGTGGGCGACGCGGCCGACCTCTATGGCCTGACCGCCGAGACGCTGGCGGGGCTCGAACGGATGGGCGCGAAGTCGGCGGACAACCTGACCGCGGAGATCGGGGCGAGTAAGGGGCGCGGGTTCGCCCGGGTACTTTTCGGTCTGGGGGTCAGACATGTCGGCGAGGGCGCGGCCGACCTGCTGGCGGGTCGATTCGGTGGGTTGCCGGGTTTGCTGGCGGCGTCGGTCGAAGAGATGGAAGCGATCGACGGCGTCGGACCGATCGTGGCCGAGTCGGTCCGGCGCTATCTTGACGACGCGGCCAACCGGCGGTTGCTGGACAGACTGGAGGCCGCCGGGGTCGTGATGGAAGTCGACCGGGACGGGCCGGTCGACGCGCCAGCGCAGACGCTGGCGGGGCACACGTTCGTCATCACCGGCACCTTGACCACCATGTCACGCGAGGCGGCCAAGCGCGCCATCGAGGCCCGTGGAGGGAAGGTGACTGGATCGGTCAGCGCGAAGACGCGTGGGCTGGTGGTTGGTGAAGACCCAGGCTCGAAGCTGGCGAAGGCGGAGGCGCTCGGGGTGCCGATCCTCGACGAGGCGGCGTTCGGGAAGCTGATCGGATCTTTATAATGGCCGGAGAGCAATGAACGAGCGGATTCTGGTGGTCGACGACGACGAGGGCGTACGCGAGGCAATCAAGATGACCCTCGAGTACGATGGCTACAAGTGTCTGTTTGCTCGCAGTGGGCAGGAAGGGCTCGACCGGGTGGCGACCGACAGTCCGAACTTGGTCCTGCTGGATGTCAAGATGCCGGGGATGGACGGGCTGGAAGTGCTGCGCCGCATGAGGGAGCGGGGCGATGTGGTGCCGGTCATCGTCATCTCAGGCCACGGGACGATCAGCACGGCCGTGGAGGCCACCAAACAGGGCGCGTTCACCTTCCTCGAGAAGGGATTCGAAGGTGACGTCCTCAAGCTGAACATCCGGAACGCGTTGGAGCAGCACCGACTGAAGACCGAGGTGAGCTCGTATCGCGAGCTGGCCGAGATTCGCCATGAAATGGTCGGGGATGGTTCCGTGCTCCAGAAGGTGACTGACTCGATCGCACGAGCCGCCCCGACGAACAGTACGGTGTTGGTCCAGGGCGAGAGCGGTGTGGGCAAAGAACTGGTGGCTCGCGCCATTCACCGTAACAGTCGCCGGGGCCGAGAGCGGTTCATTCAGGTGAACTGCGCGGCGCTCCCTGAGGAATTGATCGAGTCGGAGCTATTCGGGCATGAACGAGGCGCCTTCACCGGCGCCACCCAGAAACAGATCGGCAAGTTCGAGCAGGCGGATCGCGGCACCATCTTCCTGGACGAGGTCGGCGACATGAGCTTGCGGACCCAGGCCAAGGTGCTTCGCGTGTTGCAGGAGGGTGAAGTTGAGCGGTTGGGATCGGCGCGCACCATCAAGGTGGATGCGCGGGTCATCGCCGCCACCAACCGAGATCTGGAAGAAGCGATCGACAAAGCGACGTTTCGCGAGGATCTGTACTTCCGGCTCAGCGTCATCCCGATTCGGGTGCCGCCGTTACGTGATCGGAGCGATGACATTCCGCGGCTCGTCGAGCATTTCGCCGACCTGTTCTGTCGCGAGAACAACTTCCGACCAAAACGTTTCACGCCGGGCGCCGTCGAGTTGATGACCCACGAACGCTGGCGCGGGAACATTCGCGAGCTGCGCAATACTGTGGAGCGGTTGATGGTCATGACCGCTGGCGAGACGATTGACGTCGCGGAGGTCGCCGACGTGCTGCGGAGCGGGCCTGGCACTGGCGTCACCGAGCCAGCCGTCCCTCGCGCCTCGACCTTGCGCGAATTCAAAGAGGTGGCCGAACGCGCGTTCCTCGTGGAGAAATTGCGCGAGCACGGCTGGAACATTTCAAAGACCGCGGAGGTCATCGATACGCCCCGGAGTAACCTATACAAGAAGCTCGAGCATTACCAGATCTCGCAGGAGCAGGACGGCTAGCTCGGACGAACGGACGCCGTCCGGGGATACGATCGGCGTCCCCCCGGGGATGGCTGTGACCGAGTAGGTATTGCCGTCCAGGTGGCCAACCGTTGCCGCCCTGGAAACCGGTTCTTTGACAATCCGCCGTAGTGGGGCAGACGACCGCCGCGGATCCCGTCACGTGGTGACGGGACCGGGGAGGAAAGTCCGAACTCCAGAGGGCAGTGCGCCGGGTAATCCCCGGTCAGGGCGACCTGAAGGAAAGTGGCACAGAAAACATACCGCCCGCCTTCGCTTGCTGCGCAAGCTTCGGCGGGCAGGCCATTCGGGGCTTGTCCGCCAGAGCCCGCAGGGCGAGGCAGGTAAGGGTGAAAAGGTGCGGTAAGAGCGCACCGCGTTTACCGTAAGGTGAATGGCAGGCTAAACCCCGCACGGAGCAAGACCAAATAGGGAGGCGTCATAGGGCGGCCCGTCCGAAGCCTCCGGGTAGGTTGCTTGATCCCGCCAGTGATGGCGGGGCTAGAGGAATGGTCGTCGCCTGGCGAGCCGCTTCGGGCGGGGAGCCGGGTACAGAATTCGGCTTATCGTCCCTCTGCGGCGGATCCTTTTTTACTGGGGCTCTGCCCCAAGCCCCGGCTCGGCGCTCGCGGGGGCCCCTGCGCCCCGCTCCGCCTGCCTCGCGGGCGCGCATTTGCGCGCCGTTGGGCTAGGGCGAAAGAAGGTTGCGATTCGGACTGACGGATACTCCTCGGGCCGAGAACGGGACATCGAAGGGACATCCAATGCTGCGACGTGGTCTCACTGGAATCTGCCTGCTCGCGTTGGTCGGGGTGGCGGGAGCACTCGCTGCACAGAGTCGTGGGGCGGGTGGGGCGGAGGAATCGCTCAGTGTCGAGGACTATACGCCGCGGTCTACGCTCGTCGTGCCGGAGCATCCGGTTCCGCGCGCGAAGTTTCCAGTCGTTGACGTGCACAGCCATCATCGGCCCGGCGTTTCTGGCGCGCGCTGGGACACGATCATCGGGGAGATGGACGAACTCAATCTGCAGGTGCTGGTGAATCTGAGCGGCGGGTCCGGCGAGACGTTGTCGCGAAGCGTCGGGGCAATCAAGAATAGCGCCCATCCGGGCCGGATGGTCTTCTTTGCGAACCTGGATTTCGGCCGCGGTGTGACCCCCGGGTTCGGCCAGCGGGCGGCGGCTCAGCTCGAACGTGACGTGGCCGCCGGGGCGGTTGGGCTCAAGTTGTTCAAGAACTTCGGGATCACCGTGCGTGATGGTCAGGGGCAGCGGGTGAGGGTCGACGACCCGGAACTGGACCCCGTGTGGGAGATGTGCGCGCGGCTCGACATTCCGGTGCTCATCCACACCGGCGAGCCGAGCGAGTTCTACCAGCCAGTTGACCGGCACAACGAGCGATGGCTCGAGCTGATCCTCCGTCCTGGCCGTCGCATGCCATCCGACCAGTATCCAGATTTCGAGACCATGATGGAGGAGCGCGACCGGATGTTCATGCGGCACCCGAACACCCGCTTCATTGCCGCCCACATGGGGTGGCACGCGAACGACCTGGGTCGCCTTGGTGCCATGCTCGACCGGATGCCCAACGTCGTGGTCGGAACGGGCGCGATTTTGTACGAGCTGGGACGACAGCCGCGAGCCGCGCGCGCCTTTTTCGAGGCGTATTCCGACCGTGTGCTGTTCGGCAAGGACTCGTATGCGCCGGACGAGTTTCCCTATTATTGGCGGACGTTCGAAACGAACGACGAGTACTTCGACTACTACCGGCGCTATCACGCCTTCTGGAAGATGTATGGCTTGGGATTGTCCGATGACGTCCTTCGTAACGTGTACTACGAGAACGCGCTCCGCGTCGTACCGGGGATTCCACGCGGTGGTTTCCCCACACAGTGAGACACGCCATACATGGCTACCTATCTGGTGACGGGCGGTGCGGGGTTCATCGGTTCACACGTCTGTGAAGAACTGGTGTCGCGGGGCGAACAGGTGCGCGTCGTTGACAACTTGAGGACCGGGCGGCGGGAGAACCTGGCCCATCTCGAAGGCGTCTCGTTGATCATCGGCGACCTCACGGACCCCGAGGTGGCCGACCGGGCCGCCACCGGGGTCGATTATGTCGTCCATCTGGCTGCGATTCCGTCAGTGCCTGGATCAATCAAGGATCCGTTAGCCTCCAACCACGCCAATGTCACCGGTACCTTGAGTGTGCTCGTGGCCGCACGACGACACGGGGCAAAGCGCGTCGTCTTCGCCAGTTCGTCATCCGTCTATGGCAACACCGTGCTGCTGCCGAAGCGCGAGGACATGCTGCCCGACCCGCTGTCGCCGTACGCCCTGCAGAAGCTCACGGGTGAGCGCTACCTGAAGCTGTTCTATGACCTGCACGGGCTAGAGACCGTGTCGGTGCGGTACTTCAACGTGTTCGGGCCGCGACAGAACCCAGCGTCGCCGTACTCCGGCGTCATCTCGCTCTTTGCGCGATGTCTGGCGGAGGACCGGCCTCCCACGATCTACGGCGACGGGGAACAGACGCGAGATTTTACTTACGTGCGGAACATCGTCGACGGCACCCTGCGAGCGTGCGTGGCGCCAGCGGCGGTGGGTCAGGTCCTCAATGTGTCCAGCGGCGGGCGTGTGTCGCTCAACACCCTATTCGACACCATGCGGGCGATGAGTGATAGCACCGTCGTCCCCGAGCACACCGACCCCAGGGTCGGCGATGTCCGAGACTCGCAGGGCGACATCACACGGGCCCGCGAGGTGCTTCAATACGAGCCGTCCGTGTTCCTTGAGGAGGGTCTCCAAGCCACCATGGCCTGGTGTCGAGACCAAACCTTCCAACCGACGACCTGACTGACCATCGTATTCCTGTCAGTGTCCTAGGTCCGACAAGACGACAGGTGCGGGCCGCACGAGCAGCGTGTCCATCCGGACCCCCTGGACCGTCACCGGGTGACCCGCCTCGATCGTCATGTGCTCGTCGACCGGTTCTGCCTGCCAGAGTTCGCCGCGCACACGAACGTAGCCGCGCGGTGCCAACGATTCGACGGCGACGCCCGCCAATCCGATCATCCGCTCAACGATCCGCCGGGAGTCTGGTTCGTAGGCTGAACGCAGCCACGGATAGAGCGCGGCGTCCTTGAGCACCCAGACGACCACGAGCGCCACGGCCCCCCATCCCGGCAGGGCGGTCCACCGCGTGACCGCGACCACGACCCCAATCGCGAGCAGCAGACCGGGTATCTGATAGAGCGCGTATCGTCGAAGGGTCGGTCCGGGCGTTGGGTTGTCGGGCACGTGTGCTCGATCTTACCTCTTGGATGGACCAACCTCGCGCGTTGTCCAACTCGTGGCAGCACCGGTGGCCCAGGCTCGCCAGCGGTCGTGACGGCGCTCTACGGCCAGGTCCAACCCGAAGCAGCCGGTCAGACGTGCGCTGGTCAGCACGTCCGCGATCGGACCGGCGGCGTGAATCCGGCCGCCCGACAGCAACAACGCGTGCGTGAAGCCGGGCGGGATTTCGTCGACGTGGTGGGTGACGACGATGAGGGGCGGGGCGCTTGTGTCCTGAGCCAGTTGGGTCAGCGTCTGGATGAGCTGTTCGCGACCAGCCAGGTCGAGCCCAGCGGTCGGTTCGTCGAGTACCAGCAGTCCGGGGTCGGTCATCAGGGCGCGTGCCAGCAGTACACGCTGGCGTTCGCCTGAGGACAACGTCCCGAAGCGTTGGTCGGCGTGGGCGAGACAGCCGACGCGGGCGAGGCAGGCGCGCGCCTGTTCCCAGTCGGCATCGTCATAGGTGTTCCACCAGTGGGCCAGGGCCGCATGTTTCCCGGCCACCACAATCTGCTCGGCGGTCAGCTTCGGCTGCATCATCCCTGCCAGTGCCGCGCTGGTGACCCCGATGCGTCGGCGCAACGCCCGCACGTCGACGCGTCCCAGTTCCCCGCCCAGCACCCGCACCGACCCCCGGGAGGGGTGCTGATAGAGCGTCGCGATCTGGCACAGCGAACTCTTGCCGCTGCCGTTGGGACCCAGCACGACCCATCGTTCGTCCGTCCGCACCTGCCAGTCGATGCGGTCGAGAATGGTGGTGCCATCGCGCACGAACCGCACCCCGGACATGGCGAGCGCGGCGGTCGAGTCCGTCGGTGTGACCACGGTGTGTGTGCCGTGCAGGGGCGGGCGTCGGGGGTTAACCGGGTGCAGGGGCCGACGGTGGGGAGACGTCGGGGGGAGTGACCGCCCAATGGGCCGGGTCGGTTTCCCGGTGGGCCATCGCCAGGATAGCGCGTTCCCGCGCGGACGGTGAGGTTGCCACGAGCCGTCTAGCCGTCCTTGATGGCCGTGATCAGGTCGAGTACCGCTTTCTTTCCGTCCGCGAACAGCATGACGGTGTTGTCAGCGGCAAACAGCGGGTTCGGGATGCCCGCGAATCCAGGAGACAGGCTCCGCTTGACCACCACGACGGTGCGCGACTTGTCGACGTCGAGAATCGGCATCCCGGCGATGGGGCTGGACGGATCGGTCCGAGCCACGGGATTGACGATGTCGTTGGCCCCGATGATGAGGGTCACGTCGGTCTGCTGGAATGACGGGTTGATGTCGTCCATTGCCCGCAGCTTGTCGTAGTCGACGTTGGCTTCGGCGAGCAGCACATTCATGTGCCCCGGCATCCGGCCGGCCACCGGGTGTATCGCGAACTCCACCTCGGTGCCCTTCGATTCCAACAGGTTCGCGAGGTCACGCACCTGGTGTTGCGCCTGGGCGACGGCCATCCCGTATCCCGGCACGATGACGACGCGCCGGGCCCCGTCGAACAGCATCGCCACTTCTTCGGGTGACGTGCTCTTCACCCGGCCCGCGTAGACTTCGTCGGCCCCTTGCACCGGGCCGCTGTCCGGTCCGATGGCACCCAACAGCACGTTCATCAACGACCGGTTCATCGCCTTGCACATGATCCGCGTGAGGATGAGCCCCGACGCGCCGACAAGCGAGCCGGTGATGATCAGAATGTCGTTGTTCAAGACGAACCCGGTCGACGCGGCCGCCAACCCTGAATAGGAGTTGAGCAGCGCGATCGCCACCGGCATGTCCGCTCCACCGATCGGGATCGTGAGCAGGACGCCGAGCACCGAGCCGACCACGACGAGCAGTCCGTACGAGGTCAGCTGACTCGGGTCCGCGACAATCCAGGCTCCCAGCCCCACGGTAGCCACGGCCAGAATGACGTTCAACGCCTGCTGGGCCGGAAAGTGCACGGGGTTGTCCGGCAGCATCAAGCCCTGCAGCTTGTCAAAGGCGACCAGGCTGCCCCAGAACGTTACGGAGCCGATGATGCCGGAGACCACCGTGGCTACCACGGTCTGAGTGCCTGGGTCCGCGGTGTCTGCCAGGACCGCGCCGGCAATCAGCGCCGACGCGCCGCCGCCGAATGCGTTCAGCAATGCCACCATCTGTGGCATCGCGGTCATCTGGATCTTGAGCGCCAGGGTGGCGCCGATCGTGGTCCCCAGCAGCACTCCGGCCAGGATCAATCCCAGCCCCTGAAGCCCGGATCCGAACACCTGCCGGTCGGCCAGGGTGGCGACCACGGCCAGCAGCATGCCGGTGGCGCCGAGAAGATTGCCGCGGACCGCGGTGCGCGGGTGCGTCAATCCCTTGATGCCGAAAATGAACAGGACCGACGCTAGCAGATAGGTGAAGTCGATGAAGACGGACATCACGACGGGCCTTGATCCTTTTTCCTGAACATGGCCACCATGCGATGGGTGACCAGGAACCCGCCAACGACATTGATGGTGGCCAACACCAAGGCCAGGAACCCGAGAATGGTGGGGAGGGTGCCCCCCGCGGCCACTGACAACAGCGCTCCGATGATGGTGATGCCGGAGATGGCGTTACTACCCGACATCAGCGGTGTGTGCAGGAGCGGCGGTACCTTCGTGATGATCTCGACGCCGACAAACACGGCGAGCATGAAGATGGTCAACAGCGGCAGAAACGTGTCCATCGGTCGGCTAGTCCTCGGTATCAGACAACAGCTCGCGCACGCGGGGATGCACCACCTCGCCGTCGTGCGAGACCAGTGTGCCCTGGGTGATTTCGTCCGACAGATCGAGTCGCAGCTTCCCGTCGCTGATCAGGTGCAGCAAGAGCGTGGACAAGTTCTTGGCGTACATCTGGCTCGCGTGGTACGGCACGGTCGCCGGTAAGTTCGTGGGACCCAGAATGGAGACGCCGTGCGCCACCACGGTCTCGTCCGGTCGCGAGGGCTCGACGTTACCGCCCCGCTCGGCCGCCAGATCGACCACGACCGCGCCGGGACTCATGCCGGCCACCATCTCGTCGGTGATCAGCACCGGCGCCGGGCGACCGGGAATCAACGCCGTCGTAATCACGACGTGGCTGGCGGCCACGACCCGGCTCATCATCTCGCGCTGTCGCGCGTAGAACGTCTCGTCCTGGGCTTTGGCGTAGCCTCCCTTGTCCTCAGATGTGCCGGTGTCGAGCGGGAGATCGACGAACGTGGCGCCCAGGCTTTCCACCTGCTCCTTCACCGCGGGTCGCACATCGTACGCCTCGACCTTGGCGCCCAGGCGCCTGGCACTGGCGATGGCTTGCAGACCGGCCACGCCTGCTCCCACCACGAACACGCGCGCCGGCGTAATGGTGCCGGCGGCGGTCATCATCATGGGAAACATCCGTGGGAGCGTCTCCGCCGCCATCAGCACCGCCTTGTAGCCGGCGATGGTGGCCATCGAAGACAAGGCGTCCATGCTTTGCGCCCGCGTGATTCTGGGGATCAGTTCCATGGAGAACGCGGTGACACCGCGCTCGGCGAGGTCGCGCGCCGCCTGCGGCTCACCAAGGGGCTCGGAGAATCCAATGACGATCTGACCGGCACGGAGCCGTGCCAGGTCGGGCTGGCCGTTCTGCGGATTCGCGCCCAACGCCCGGACTTGCAGGATCGCCTCGGCTTCGGCGAACACCTGGGCGCGGTCGGCGGCGACTCGGGCGCCTTTCTCGATGTAGGCCTCGTCCGGGAATCCGGCGGCGGCGCCGGCGGTGCTCTCGATGAGAACATCGAGCCCCGCTCGTGTCAGCGCCGGCACCGTGGACGGTATGGTCGCGACGCGCCGTTCGCCCGGGAGCGTCTCCGTTGGGATGCCGACGATCATGGGATGTTGGAGAACCTATCGTGATGGGAGGGGTACACGCTTCCGTTCCGTCGATGCCGGAAAATCGGTGCGATCGTACCACAAGCCGGGCGCGCCGACAGGAGGTCTGCTCCGGTGGACAAGGCCCGCCGATACGCGTAAGCTAACAACGCTAATGAGCACTGCTCGGCCGCAGCACTTTTCGCGCCGACGGCTGTTTTGTGAGGTCTTTGGAGGTAACTGCATGAGAATCGCCAGACTTGGTGCGTTGTTCTTCACGCTTGCGGCGGTCGTGGCCATGACGGCGCCGACCCTGGCATCGGCGGAGGTGCCGGACAGCCCGACGTTCCACAAGGATATCGAGCCGATTTTGCAGCGGTCTTGTCAGGTCTGCCACCGGCCCAACAACATGGCGCCGATGTCGCTGATGAACTATCAGGAGACACGGCCCTGGGCCAGGTCGATCCGCACCAAAGTCGAGGCACGCGAGATGCCTCCGTGGCATGTGGACCCCAAAGTGGGGGTGCAGAGCTTCAAGAATGATCGGTCGTTGACCGATGATGAGATTGCGACGATTGGCGTGTGGGTTGACGCCGGTGCGCCCCGAGGCAACGCGGCAGACGCTCCGACCCCGGTCGAGTTCCAGGAGTTTGGGGCTTGGACCATCGAGCCGGACCTCATCGTGAGTTCTCCGCCGCACACGGTGCCGGCCGAGGCGGGGGACTGGTGGGGCGACTACATCGTGCCGTCGGGGCTGGAAACCGATCGATACATCCAGGCTATCCAGACGAAGGCCGGCGATCTGCGGGTCGTGCATCACGCATTGACCTACGCGGTGACCGATCCCGATTCACCACTGGCCGACAGCTCGGGCGATGCGTTCCTGAACGAATACGCGGTTGGCAAGAACGCCGATGTCTACCCGGACGGCACTGGGCGTCTCTTCGAAGCGGACTCGCGGGTGCGGTTCAGCTTCCACTACCACTCGGTGGGCGAGGAAGTGACCGACCAGACCGAGTTGGGTCTTGTGCTGTACCCGGAGAACTACGAACCGGACCACATCCTCTACTCTCGCCAGCTTGGCCAGGCGGGCGAGCTCGACATTCCGGCTGGTCAGGTGACCCGGCACGACGGCTATCAGAAGATGTATCTGCCCGGAAAGCTCACCGCGTTCCAGCCGCACATGCATTTCCTCGGCACGCGTCAGTGTGTCGAGATGATCTATCCAAACGGATCGACCGAGATGGTCAGCTGCGCCAACTTCGATTTCAACTGGCACATCGTCTACGCCTACGAGGACGATGCCGCGCCGGTGTATCCGGCCGGAACTACGATGCACGTCATCAGCTACCACGACAACACCGCGGGCAATCGTGGCAATCACGATTCGAAGAACTGGACCGGTGGTGGAAGCCGAACCGTCGACGAGATGGCATTCTCGTGGCTCAGTTGGTATGACCTGAGCGAAGAGGAGTACGCGGCAGAGATCGAGGCGCGGAAGGCGGACGAGAACGACTGAGTCGTGAGTGACGGATGTTCACGGTAAGACAGCCCTCTGTGGCAGCCTGAGCGGCTCCCACAGAGGGCTTTTCGGTTAGCACGACACGGCCCTGGGGAAGCTGGAACGGAAGGTGACAATGCAGCCTGTGGAGCGGAGAATTCAGCGCGTGATGCTCGTTGGTGCGGGTGCCCTGTGTGTCCTCGGTGGCGCGACGAGTGTGTCGGCTCAGATCAGTTCTCGCGACGTTCCGGTCGTGGCGCAGCCACAACAGCGCTTCAACCGGGGGCAGGACATTCAGCCGATCTTCGAAGGCTACACCCGGAACGACGATGGCAGCTACCTGTTTCACTTCGGGTATCTGAATCGGAACTACGCGGAGCGCCCGAACGTTCCGATCGGCGAGGCGAACTTTTTCTCGCCTGGTGAACCGGATCGCGGCCAGCCGGCGTATTTTTACCCGCGCACCAACCGGTACCAGTTCGAGGTGCACGTGCCGGCCAGTTTTCCTCAAGATGGCGAGTTGGTCTGGGAAGTGACGACCCACGGGAGTACGCAATACGCGTATGGCTGGTTGCA
>JAPYUM010000180.1 GCA_029940535.1 Vicinamibacterales bacterium | reverse complement strand
TGGACCGGCGAACATCCATGTCCACCACGCAGACGATCGGGCTACAGAGTATGGCCTTCACTCTGCAGACGGGTGACCAGCCCGAACCGATGACTTTCAAGACCAGTCCCGACCGTCTTTCGCGCGGTGTTCATGTAGGCGTCCGTCTGGCTCCCTACTCCCGAATCCACAGACCCTCGTGGGGGTTCCTTGGGGGCCCGTTGCTCCTGTCGGGGCCACCAATCGCAGGGCTTCGGAGAAACTCGGTCGCTGCGACTATGAGCATCTGAAATCTCCAGTTTCTGCTGCCCATCGACTGCACGAAGCGACCAGACCACGGTCGACGACGGTTATGTTTACGCCCGGTGCGCATCGGCAATCGACCCCAACGAGCACATTGCCGGAGGTGGCCATGAGCCGCTTGGACGTCCCCCAAGACATCTACACTTCGATCGAGAGCGAGATTTCCAGCGAGGCGAGTCCCGTGGGGATCGACGCGAAGAAGACCCACATCATCCTCCTGCATAAACTCCAGGAGATCGAAGCACGGCTCAAACGGATTGAAGCCAAGATGGAATGACCCTCCTCGCGACGGGCTTTCCGTGCGGGTATGATGGGGCCATGAGCGACTGGGACGAGAGCAGGGTCGAGCACCACGAGGCACAGCTGCCGGAGGTGCGCCTTCACTACGCCGCAATGGGTCCGGAGGACGGCCCACTCGTGGTACTGCTCCACGGATTCCCCGAGTTCTGGTATTCCTGGCGCCACCAGATGGGGCCTCTGGCCGATGCTGGCTACAGGGTCGTGGCTCCTGATATGCGCGGCTACAACATCTCGGAGAAGCCCGCCGGCGTCGCTGCTTACGGGACCTCGAAGCTGACCGGCGACGTGGCGGCGCTGATTCGCCACCTGGGCCACGAGCGCGCCGTCGTCGGTGGGCACGATTGGGGCGCGGCGGTGGCCTGGCTCTTTGCCCAGGAGTACCCGGAACTCCTCGCCAAGCTCGTGATCATGAACGTCCCGCACCCCGTGGCTTTCCGGTCACGCTTTTTCCAGGAGTGGCAGTTTCTCAAGAGTTGGTACATGCTCGCCTTCCAGATCCCGTGGATGGTCGAGTTCGTCTCTCAGATCACCGGCTTCTACATATTCCGCCAAGTCTTCCGAAACGATCCGGTGAACCCAGATGCCTTCAGCGAAGAGGATGTTCTCCGCTACATGGAAGCGCTGCAGCAGCCCGGCGCCCTCTCTGCGGGGATCAATTACTATCGGGCGTTCGTGCGCGACCTGCTCATGGGCCGCTCGCCCAAGCCGAGGATCATCGAGCAACCGGTGCTGGTCCTCTGGGGTGAGCGGGACGCCTATCTGGGGCTCCACCTGGCTGAGCCGCCGGCGAAATGGGTGCCCGACTTCCGCCTCGTGCGCTTCCCCGACGCCTCTCACTGGGTGCAAGTGGACGTGGCCGACCAGGTCAATGCGAGCATGCTCGACTTCCTCGGCCCCGCCTGAACCGCAAAAGGAGAACACACGATGAGAGAGACATCACAACGCGTCGCCCTGCATTTGGCGCCCCTCTGCGTGGCGCTTCTCTGGATGGCGATCCCCGAGAGCGCCTCGGCAGACCAACTGACGGTCTATCCAGCCCGCAAGATCGTCACGATGGACCCGTCGTTGCCGAGCGCGACAGCCGTAGCCGTCCGAGACGATCGGATCGTGGCCGTCGGCACCATGGAGACGCTCCAGCCGTGGCTCGAGGCGTTCGACTACGAGATCGACGAGACGTTTCGCGACAAAGTGCTACTACCGGGATTCATCGATCCGCACCTGCATCCGGACTTGGCCGTCTCGCTGTTGGCACGTAACGAGATCATCACGCCGGAGGACTGGGATCTGCCCTCGGGGCTGATCAGGGGTGTGACAGACCGGGCCGGCTACCTGGCACGACTCCAGGAGTTGGTCGATCGGGATCCGGACTCCGACAAGGCCTTCTTCACCTGGGGGTATAACGCCTTCTGGCACGGGCTCATCACGCGGCAGGATCTGGATGCGATCTCGACGACGCGCCCGATCGTGGTGACGCAACGGTCCTCACACGAGGTGGTGTTGAACACCGCGGCGCTCGAGGCGGCCCAGGTCAGCGAGGCCGACGCGGCCAGAGTATCCGACGGGGTCGATTGGGAGGCGGGGCGGTTCTGGGAACGCGGCCAATCCGTGGTCCAAGGAGGCATCGCCCGCTACCTGCGGGATCGCGACTCAGACGACAACGGCTTGGCCTTGGTGGCCGACCTGATCCATCGCGGCGGTGTGACCACGATCTCCACCGCGGGCAGTTCGCCGCGGCCAGGCTCCGCGACATGGACGGCGTACGATTCCGACCGCATCCCGTTTCGGACGCTCATCGTTCCTAGGCCGGGTGGGTTCAACCGAAGACCCGGAGCCACGCTGTCCGAGAAGTTTGAAAACGATCGGGCGATGAACACGGGGCGGATGATCTACACGAAGGGCATCAAGTTCATGTTGGACGGCGCGATGTTCGCGCAGTACATGCAGATGGGCCCTCCCGGCTACATCGATGGCCACGAGGGCGAGTGGCTCATGCCGCCCGAGCAGCTGAAACCCCAGATAGAACCGTTCTGGGAGGCGGGGTTCGACATCAACATCCACGTCAACGGGGATTTGGGTGTCGACGTCACGCTGGACGCGCTCGAAGATCTACTCGAAGAATATCCGCGCCCCGACCATCGCTACATCCTGCAGCACTTCGGGTTCTCGCGGCAGGATCAGGCCACTCGACTCGGGCGGCTGAACGGCGTCGTGTCGGCCACCGGCTACTACCTGTGGCAGCTAGGTGACAAATATGCGGAGGTCGGAATCGGCCCGGAGCGCGCCAACCAGATGATCCGCCTGGGCTCGCTGGTGAGGAACGGCGTGAGAGTCACGCTACACTCTGATCTCCCGATGGGGCCGGTGAGACCGCTGCTGGCGGTCTGGTCGGTGACCACGCGAAAGACGGCGAGCGGCACCGTGCGAGGCCCTGAAGAGGCGCTGACCCTCGACCAGGCGTTGCGCGCTGTGACGGTCGACGCCGCGTGGTCGCTTCGCATGGACCACGAGATCGGTAGTATCGCGGCCGGGAAGAAGGCCGACTTCGCCGTCCTGGAGGAGGATCCCTACGCCGTGTCGCCCGACGACGTGAGAGACATTCAAATCTGGGGGACCGTTTTCGAGGGTCAGATCTTCCCGGTGGCTTCGACTCAGGGTCCGTCGGCGCGCTGACACGGGCCTCGCGCCGGCCTTGTACGCTTCCCCTACGCCTCGCTCTGGGCGGTGGACGTGGGCGAAGACGTCAACACGAGCATGCTCGGCTTGCTCGACCTCATCTGACAGATCAGGAAATGTTATTGGCCGGGGGGCACGCGCAGCGCGACCGACCTTCCGTCCAGGTTCCACGCTGGGTCAATTTCGACACCCAGGTGAACTAAAGCAGTTACGGCAACGTCGACGATGTTGGGCGGGGTCTCAATCGGTTCCCGGACCACCGAAGGGCCATGAGCTAGGAAGAAAATTGTCCGCTCCGAGTCCGAGTCTCCACCGTGCCCTCCCTCCTCGTCTCGCCCATGGTCGGTAGACACCAGGATGAGCCAGTCTTCGTCGGCATATGTCGGCCGCGACCGGATTGCGGCAACGAGCCGCCCGACCAAAACGTCCGCCTCTTCGATGGCGCTCCTGTACTCAGGCGCGTACGTACCGGTGGCATGCGAGACCTCATCAGCGTCACCGATGTAGACGAACGCCGCGTCGACATCCTCGCTCTCCAGCCGGTTCACGGCCGCAGCGACCGACAGGGAATCTCCCCGGTGGTATCCCTCTTGGCCACCGTCGAAGAAGAGCAGCTGGTCGATGGCATCGCTGAACAGTGGACCGCCTGATGCTGTGGTGGCGAGTGGCGCCCAATCCACCACCGCGAGCGTGTTGAAGCTCGAGTCGACCTGCTCGAGTCGAGTGAGGAATTCCGGGTACGTGGTGTAGTCGTTCCCGGTGAAGTTGTTGGTGTCCACGAGGTGCTTGTCGGTACGTGCCCCGACGAGCATGCTCGACCACCCGGGGCCGCTCATGGTCCGCACATTGGTGCGGGCCTCATCACTGAAGAAGCCCTCGGCGATCAGCTGGTCGATGTTGGGGGTATTGGTCTCGGCCAGAATATCCACGCGGATGCCGTCGATTCCGATGACCAGGACCTTCTCGGTGGGGTCGCCGTCGCTGCAGGCCGTGAGCCAGAGCATTAATCCGAGACTCACGACGAACACACGGCCCTGTAGACCAGAAAATTGGCTGTTCATGAGGCACGCACCCTTGGGAGTCCAGCAGTCGGCGGGAATATGCTACCTACGAGCTTCGTCGCAAATAGCCCGGAAACTGGGGCGCGCGCGTCGTACAAGTTGTCTGAACACCACCGGCCCGACTTAGAAGCGCCCGAGCCTACTCGCTACGCAACGCAATCAGCGGATCGACTCAAGCTGCTCTACGAGCAGGCACATACGTGGCAAGCAGCGTAATACCGACCAAGACCAAGGACACGCCCGCAAAGGTCACCGGATCGGTCGCCTCGATCCCGTACAGCCAACTCGAAATGAGGCGCGTGGCTGCGACGGCTCCGAGCACGCCGAGGATCACGCCGCCGGCGCTCACGACCATGCCTTGCCGGACGACCATGCCAAGCACGTCGGTCCGCTGCGCGCCCAGGGATCCAGCGACTCGGCACGGCCCGTCAGGTGGGGCAGCGGCCCCGCTCGATTCTCTGCAAGACACACCCGTTCCGCTGTGGCGGCCGCGCTCGGGTCGCGAAGGCCCGGAACACTCGGCGGTACGGGCCGCTCCTCCGCGGATATGGGCGCGAGCTGGTTCTTGAGCTCCGCCATGTCGCGCCCTCGGGTCAGCGCGCGGCTGGCCTTCCCGACTAAGAAGCCCTCTTGAAACCCCTAGCTCAACCCCCGCCGGGTCGTAGTCATCACGAGTTGTTACGCGGGGCCCGTGGAGGACGGGGAAGCTGTGGTTGCGCCGATACGCGAATTGGGCCCGGAAGTCGACGTTCTCGGCCCGATCCCGTATTCGATGTTCAATGCGAGTTTCGACCCTGTTTTCCCCAAAGGCACTCTTTCCTACGCCAAGTCGGACTACTTCGACGAGATCAGCGAGGAGGCCATCGACATGATGGTCGCTTGGGGCGATAAGAAACCCCCGAACCTTTCGCTGACCCACCTCAACCATTTCGGGGGTGCTGTCGCTCGCGTTC
>JAPYUM010000179.1 GCA_029940535.1 Vicinamibacterales bacterium | reverse complement strand
AGCGGCGTCAACTCGCCACCGACTCCCGCTACCGGGTCTCGTTCGGTTTCAGCTACACCTTCGGGTCGATCTTCAACAATGTCGTGAACCCCAGGTTCTAGACGCGGCGACGTATGATGCCGCGGATCTACGTCCTGCACGAGAATGACGAGTGGGTGACACCGCTGCGCGACGCCTTTCGCGCGCGTGGGTTGCCGTTTGTCGAGTGGTTTCTCGATACGGGCACCGTGGATCTGGCCACGGTGCCACCGGACGGCGTGTTCTACAACCGGATGAGCGCATCGTCCCATACCCGGGGACATCGCTACGGACCGGAATACACGGCCGCCGTGCTGTCCTGGCTCGAGCGACACGGTCGACGGGTGGTGAACGGCCGACTGGCGCTGACCCTCGAAGTGAGCAAAGTCGCGCAGTACGCCGCGTTGGAAGCGGGCGGTGTGCGCACGCCCCGCACGATCGCCGTGGTCGGGCGCGACGAGATCATCGGGGCCGCTCGAAGCCTGCCAGTGCCGTTCATCACCAAGCACAACCGGGCCGGAAAGGGGCTGGGGGTACGTCTGTTCCGAGACTACGATGCGCTGACGCGGTATGTCGAGAGCGACGCGTTCGAGCCATCGGTGGACGGCATCACGCTGCTGCAGGAGTACATCGATGCTCCAGAGCCGTGTATCACGCGCGTGGAATTTGTCGGTGGTCGCTTGTTGTACGCGGTGCGGGTCGATACCAGCCAGGGGTTTGAGTTGTGCCCGGCCGACGCGTGCCGAGTCAGCGCGAACGAGGACGACTTCTGTCCAATTGGGGACGGAGCCGACTCGCTGTTCAGGATTCTCTACGGATTCGAGCATCCGCTCGTGGAACGTTACGAAACACTTCTGGCCGCCAACGACATCCATATCGCCGGGGTCGAGTTCATCGACGACCGAGACGGCGTGTCGTACACCTACGACATCAATACCAACACCAACTACAACAGTGAAGCCGAGGCGCTGGCGGGGTGCTCCGGCATGGGCGCCATTGCCGAGTACCTCGGGCGCGAGCTGGCGACGGTGAAGCCGAACTGATGGTGCGAATCAAGGTGATAGGTCACTAGATGGCAGGCACAGGTAATTGGCGACGACAGCCGCAAGGAATGTGGCTCCGGAAGGCGCTCTTTCAGGTGCATCTGTGGACGGGTCTCGGCGTGGGCCTCTACGTCGTCGTGATCAGTCTCACGGGCAGTGTCCTGGTCTACCGCAGCGAGCTGCGCCAGCGATTCGATCCTCAGCCCCGAACGGTCTCCGTGGCGGGGAACCGTCTGAGTCCCGACGCGTTGATCGCCGCGACCCGGCAGGTCTTTCCCGAGGCCGAGATCGAGGTGTGGACCGAGCCCGACGACCCGGCGCTGGCGGTGACGATGTCGGTCGAGGATGGGGGCGACGGGCGCGACCTGCTGCTGTTCGACCCCTACACCGGCGAGCACCTGGGCAACTCGCTGCCGGTCGGATGGCGGCTCACCACCTGGACGCTGGACCTGCACGACAACCTGCTCGGGGGGGATACGGGTCGGACCGCGAACGGCGTCGGCGCGTTGCTGTTGGCGGTGCTGTCGGTGACCGGTCTGGTCATCTGGTGGCCCGGTATCGACGGGTGGCGCCGGGCCTTGGTGGTCGATTGGCGCGCGAAGTGGCGTCGCGTGAACTGGAGCGTGCATAGTTCGTTCGGGTTCTGGACGCTGCTGTTCATATTTATGTGGGCGTTCACCGGCATCTACCTGGCATTTCCCGAGCCGTTCGCGGCGGTGGTCGACTATCTGGAGCCGTTCGAGGAGGATAATTTCGATCCCCGCACCGGCGACCAGATCCTCTACTGGTTCTCCTACATGCATTTCGGCCGGTTCAACGAGGTCACGAAGGTGACCTGGGCGGCCATCGGACTGGTGCCGCCAGTCATGTTCGTGACGGGCGCCATCATGTGGTGGAACCGCGTGGTCCGCCCGTGGCGCGCGGGACGATAACGGCGCGTCGGTGGTCGACCCCGGCCGGCTGACCGTGCGAACCGGTATAGAATCAGCGGATCAGCAAGGCGCCGATCGACCGGCGTGGAGGAGAAACAGATGAGCACGATGGGTATCTGCAACAGGCCTCGGTCCCAACGACGCCGGAAGTCGGCCGTGTGTCAGCCGCTGCTCACGCTCGTCGGTGGCACCCTGGCCGTCATGGCGGTAATGGCCGCCATGGCCACGCCGGCGTTCGCGCAGGCGGGCGTGGATCCGGCCGACGTGCCTGACCTCACCGGGGTCTGGGACGGCGGCTTCCGGGCGAGGCCAGTCAACGGCCCGAACATGCCATGGGTGCCGGGCGAGAATTTTCCGGTGCTGAACGAGCGGGGACTGGCTCATCAGGCCGTGTTCGACGAGGCGATTGCTCCGAAGTATGACTGTGTGCCGTCGGCCTCGCCGGCGCTCCAGTACGACCCCTACATGATGGAAGTGACGCAGTGGCCGGACCGTGTGCTCATCCGCTACGAGAAAGACGATCAGATACGCACGTTCTGGCTCGATGGTCGAGAGACGCCGTCCAACGATTTCACCGTGCAGGGATTCTCGTCCGGTCGCTACGAGGATGGCGCGCTGCTCGTCGAGACGACGAAGTTCGTCTTTGATGTGGCAGGCTTTGACGACTACAACGGGATTCCTTCGTCCCAGCAGAAGAAAATCACCGAGCGATACTGGCGCGAGGGCGATGAGTTGCGAATGACCCTGACGGTCGAAGATCCGATGTTCCTGCGGGAACCGGTGGCCTACACGACCCGGTGGCTCCCGGGTCCCGAGGGATACAAGCTGCAGGCCTATAATTGCGATCCATTCGAGGCGGGGCATCCGCGAAAGTTCCTGGTGCCGAAGTATCGCTAGGCGGACCGTAGGTGGGGCGTTGGGGAAGTCAAGGAGGACGTTGTGAAGACTCTGTTGTGGATAGCGGGAATGGTGCTGGTGGGCGCGGTGTTGGTGACGAGCGTGGGCGCGCATCACGCGAGCGGGCCGTTCTACGATCCGGAGAAGAGTGTCGAGGCCGTCGGCACCGTGACGAAGTTCGTGTTTCGGAATCCGCACTCGTTCCTCTACGTCGACGCGGCGAACGCGGATGGTTCGACGACGGCGTGGGAGGTCGAAATGGGCGCGTCGGTCTCGATGAGCCGGCGTGGCTGGACCCCCGAGACCATCACGGCCGGTGATCAGATCAAGGTGGTGGGCCAGCCGTCGCGCGCGCCCGGCACCTTTGGGATATGCTGTGCCGAGTTGACCAAGCCCGACGGAAGCCCACTGAGGCCATAGGTTTCCGGCGGGATCGGCCTAGGGAGACGGGGTGCCCGCCGCCTCCAGCGCGCGGCTACCCGGGCCACTCGGATACCAGAATCGAGAGTGGCAGTTCTCGCACGCCACGTCCAGCCGGTCGCCGCCTTCCAGCAGCGCGTCCACGTCGCGGGCCCTGACCGCGTCCAGCATCACGACGCCGGCGTCGTGCAGGGCTCGGGCTGATCGTCGCCAGGCGTCCGGGTTGTCCGCGATACGCGCCGCAATCTCCTCGGGCTCCAGATCGACCCCCGGCAACTCCGACACCGATGCCGCATCAGCGACCGGTCGGTTCTCCATCTGCAGCAGGTTCCCAGCCTCCAATAGAAGCACCGCGTCCCGCTCCAACGCGAGCCAGTCGTCGTCCGTCTCGGGGCGCTGTTCTTCGAGCCCATCGGGCGTCGAGGTAATCACAACGGCGTCCCACATCGCGTCGGCCGGTGGGTCGACCATCCAGCGCATCAGTTCTTCGATCGTCGCGGTCGGTTGGAAGTCCTGGTCGGGCCCCGTCGTCGGCGCCGGAGCTGGGGTGGTGCAGGCTGTGACCAGCAGGGTGGGCACCGTCAGCAGGCCCAGAGGGGTGCCACGCTGGCGCCCTCCGCCTCGTCTCGAAACACCGAACATGCGCAACATCGCCATCCTCATGTGGGCCAACCGCACACCCAGCGGACGCAGTCTGAAGGGTGAGAGGGTGGAAAGCCCGTCGAGTCGCTCGCCGCCGACGCTAGGGACAGCGGTAGGTGTTCTCCAATGCGCGCAGGACCAGTTCCGAATCCTCGTCCGCCAACGCGATCGGGTTCTTCTCCAGATATTGAACCACCACCCAAACGGCCTGCGCGATCGTGGCGCGCGGGGGCAAACAGACACGGTCCGGCATGAATGACTGGGCCATGTCGACGACGCCGTGCACCAGACCGGCACAGTAGCCCATGCCAAACGGATTCCGCTCGAAGGTCTCCTCGCGGCCGGCACCGGTCCGTCCGAGGTATTCGAAATAGAGCCGGCAGGTCTGGACGAGCTGCGTGCCCGACCCGGCGATGGTCTGGCTGGCTTGGCCGGTGTCGCCGGGGTGCGCCGTGGCGACAAACAAGAGCAGGAGCAGTAGCCCTACGCGCTTCATGGCCTGGTTCTGACACGAGCGTCCGGCCGGCGTATGTCACGGACCCGCACGAACCCAGTATAGCGGCTCTTCACATTCACCCGTATCCTCTCGTGCTAGCCGCCTGCCTCGAACCCGTTCCCACCCTCTCGTCGTAGCCGCGGGTCTTCAGACCCGCCTGGTCCCCCGCATTCCATATAATCGCGCAGTGCAGGCTCTCATCCAGCGTTGGCGTTGGCGACTTCCGACGTGGACTGGCCCGGTGTGGCTGGTGCTGGTCACGCTGGCGGTCGCCGGTTGCGGCCCGGACGTACCCGCGGAGATGGCGCCGCGGCTCGCGCTGGCCCCGTGTCCGCCCGCCGACAACATCGAGGATGGCTTCTGCGGAACCTGGGAGGTGTTCGAAAACCGCGATGCCGCGGCCGGACGCCGCATTACGCTGCGAGTTGTCGTGTTGCCTGCGCTCTCGATCAACACGGCGTCTGACCCGGTATTCATTCTGGCCGGCGGACCGGGACAAGCCGCGAGCGAGTTGACCGAGGCGATCCGGGTCCCGTTCCGGCAGGTCAACCGAGATCGTGATCTGGTGTTTGTGGACCAGCGTGGCACCGGCGGGTCGAATCCGCTGACCTGCGAACTCGATGAGGAGGCGCCGGAGGATGCGTTGCTCCTCGACCCGATGGCGGACGAGTTGTTGCGGGCCCGTGTCGTTGAGCAGCTCGGGGCCTGTGTTGCCTCACTCGACGCGGACCCGCGCTTCTATACGACGCCGATCGCGATGGACGATCTCGACGACGTGCGGGAGGCACTGGGATACGACACGATCAATCTCTGGGGTGGGTCCTATGGCACCCGCGCCGGGCTCGTCTTCCTGCGACGCCATCCGGACCGCGTGCGTACCGCCATTTTGGACGGGGTCGCGCCGGTGGCCATGAAGCTGCCGCTCTACATGGGGATGGACGCCGCGCGCG
>JAPYUM010000050.1 GCA_029940535.1 Vicinamibacterales bacterium | reverse complement strand
GGATCCGTTTCGATGCGAGTTGTCTTGACCGGCCCCACGCCGGTGATCTGCACCGTGACCGCTTCGTCGCGGGCCTGATCGTAGTGAATGCCGTGCGGTGGCTCGTAGATGAAGCTCCCCGCCGTCACCGGACGCATCGTCTCCGGCTGATAGGTCGAAGCCTCGGGACCAAGTGCCACCCACCAGGTGCCCTCCAACACGGTGATGTACCGACCCTGGTCGTGAGAATGTGGTTTGGTGCCGGTACCGGCCGCGAAGGTGATGCGGGTCACATACATACCGGGCTCGCCGCTGGCGCCCAGCACTCTCACCGAGCGGCTCCCTTCGGCCGGAACCATGTCGCCCGGCGTCGCCACGATGAAGCCGTGCTCGTCAGGTGTCAGTGGCTGCGCCTCGGCCGACCCAGGGCTGACACCGGCAAGGACGAGGGCGCAGCAGACCCACGGAAGCAGTGCAAAGCGTGTCATCGGTTCTCCCTGTCAGGCAGTGCGAGGATTGCGAACACCGTCAGGCACCCCATGGTGCCTCAGCGCGCTGGCAACCGCAAGGCGCGGGGTGCCGGCTACCTATCGGTTGGACGCCGTACCATCAGCCTCACACCGGATGCCCATTGCAAGGCGACCTGGGCAAAGGCGTCGCGACGTTCCAGATCCGCGACCAGCGAGGCTACCTTGTCGGGGTGTCCGGCCGGCCAATTGGGCTGAGGCAGGAGGTCGTCGACGACATACAGGCCGCCCGGTCGTACGAGTGCGAGGACCTCATCCAGGTGAGTGAACTTGCCGGGCCACGCGTCCGCAAAGACAAGGTCGAATTGGCCGGACGCCCCACGGAGGTACTCGGCGCCGTCCACCACGGTGAACGTCACCCGACGGTCGTCACTCAGATAGCGTTTCGCCACCTCCACCACCGCCGGGTCGACGTCGACAGTCTCGAGCCTGGACGCATCGTCCATCCCAGAAAGCAGCCAGGCGGTTCCGAACCCCGTACCCGTGCCGAGCTCGAGAAACCGGCCCCCTGGCTTGCTGGCGGCGAGGGTGGCCAGCAAGGCGCCGGTCCTCGGCTCTGAAGCCATGTCGAAACCGAGGGCTGTCGTCTCGCCCTCCAGCCACTGGAGCGCCGGAGGGCGAAGGGCCGAAGTGTCGTCCATCAGATGCGCAGAGTCCCGCTATAAAGGGCGCGCGATCGTCTTGCGATTCGGGCAGGTGGCGCAATTGAGTGGCTCGCCGTCGGGACCGACCGCGTCAGGACCACCGCACGAACCTCGCAGACAGCGTCCGCTGAACATGACACCGATCGCCATGATCATCATGATGATGCCCATGCCTCCAAGCGTCAGCAAAAAGGTCGCCATGGTCTATTCCATTCTAGCGCCGTCCGGAGCCAGCTGGTCGAAGGCCGGGGTAGCGCGGGCGGTGATGACATCACCATCGCGGGTCAGGAACAACGCCGCCCAGCCGCGTTCGATCGCCAGGTCGTAACCCTCGTCCGGACCGAGCACTTCGAGCGCGGTAGCAATGCCGTCAGCCAGCAGACAACTCTCGGCGATCACACTGACGGATGCCAGTCGATGTTCGACCGGGCGACCTGTGCGTGGGTCAATGGTGTGCGACACCAGGCGCCCCTCGACCTCTCGCACATTCCGATAGTCACCCGACGTCGCCAGGGCGTGATTCGACAGCGGGACGACCCGCTGAACGCCACCCCCGTCCGAGGGACGCTCGATCCCGATCCGCCAGGGCTGATGCAAGTGGTTCAGTCCCGAAGCGACGATCTCGCCCCCAACCTCGACCATGAAGCGGGTCTCGCCTTCATCCCTGAGTGCCGCCGCCACCCGATCGACGCCATAGCCCTTGGCGACCGAAGAGAGATCCCACTCCAGCTGAGGGTCGGTCTTGCGGACGGTCGATGTCGGCTCGTCCAGTTCAAGCTTCCGGAACCCGACCCGACTCCGCAGCCGCAGCAGTTGGCTGGCATCGGGTGGAATCAGGTCTGGCTCCGTGGGGCCAAAACCCCAGGCGTTGACCAGCGGCGCGACGGTGATGTCGATCGCCCCGTCGGTCAGTTCGGCGAGTTCGAGGGCGGTGCGCACGACTTCGAACGTAGGGGACGACAACGGAAACGGTTCTGTCGACCGGGTCTGATTGAACCGCGAGACTTCCGATGCCAACTGAAAGTGCGACATGGCCGACTCCACCACGTCGAGCGCGGATTGGATACGGGCACGGGTCTGCTCCCGCCGCGCGTCGTCCCATGGCTCCGCGGTGACCACCCGGGCCGTGTACGTGGTCCCCATCGTGGAACCGTCAAACACCTCGATGAGCAGGCGGGACGGACGAACCGAATCCGTGGCCGACTGGGCGCAGCCGACCAAGCCGGCCAGCAGGAGCAAGGCCAGCACAGGTGACGCCGGGACCGCACGATGCGTCATGGCGGTCACGCTGACTGACGGCCTACCCGAAGTCGTCGTAGAGGATGTTCTCTGGCTCGACGCCGAGCGAATCGAGCATGTTCATGCAGGCCTTGAGCATCATGGGCGGCCCGCACAAGTAATACTCGATGTCTTCCGGTGCCGGGTGATCCTTGAGGTAGTTGTCCAGCACCACCTGGTGTATGAACCCAGTGTACCCGGTCCAGTCGTCCTCCGGGAGTGGCTCCGACAGTGCGAGATACCACGAGAAGTTGTCGCTTTCCTTCGTGATGCTGTCGAAGTCATCGATGTAGAAGGCTTCGCGCAAGCTGCGGGCACCGTACCAGTAGGACACCTTCCGGGATGTGCTGAGCCGCCGGAACTGGTCGAAGATGTGCGACCGCATCGGCGCCATGCCGGCGCCGCCGCCGATGAACATCATCTCCGCCTGGGTCTCCTTCGCGAAGAACTCGCCGAAGGGCCCGGAGATGGTCACCTCATCACCCGGCTTCAAATTGAAGATGTATGAACTCATCTTCCCAGGCGGGGTGCCTTCGGGTGCGCGCGGAGGCGGTGAGGCCACCCGAACATTGAGCATGATGATGCCGCGCTCCTCAGGAAAGTTGGCCATCGAGTAGGCGCGGGTGACCGGCTCCTCCAAGGTGGAGACGTATCGCCACAAGTTGAATTTGTCCCAGTCCGCCCGATACTCCTCGTCGACGTCGAAGTCAGCGTAGTTGACGGTACTCGGGGGCGCCACGATCTGGATGTACCCGCCGGCGCGGAACGGCACGGATTCACCGGCGGGCAACTCCAGAACCAATTCCTTGATGAAGGTGGCGACGTTGTCGTTCGACCGGACCGTGCAGCGCCACTGCTTGACGCTGAACACCTCGGGCGGCAACTCGATCGCCATGTCCTGCTTCACCTTGACCTGGCAGGACAGACGCACGCCATCGCGCGCCTCGCCACGCGAGATGTGGCTCAGCTCCGTTGGCAAGATCGCGCCACCGCCATCCGTGACCGTGAGCGTGCAAACCCCGCAGCTGCCTTTGCCACCGCAGGCCGACGGAATGAAGATGCGATTGGCGGCCAGGGTACCGAGCAACGTGCTGCCGGCGCTGGTGCAGAGGGCCTTCTCCGGGTCGCCGTTCACCGTGATGGTCACCTCGCCGGTGGCCACCAATTGACGCCGAGCCATCATCAACAGCCCGACCAGGGCGACGATCGTGAAGGTGAACATGCCGACGCCCAGGACGACCGTAGTCATGGGGTGGCGGCTCCTGCCGACGCGGCCACGCGTGGCCCGCGGTCGCTCACAGCTGCACCCCCGCGAACGCCATGAAGCCAATCGCCATCAAGCCCACGATAATGAACGTCAGGCCGAGCCCGCGCAGCCCTTCGGGTGGGTTGCTGTAGCGGAGTCGCTCACGAATGCCGGCCAGGGCCACGATCGCCAACGCCCAACCGACGCCTGAGCCGAACCCGAAGACCGCGCTCTCCGCCAGGTTGTAGTTGCGTTCCATCATCCAAAGCGATGCCCCGAGGATGGCGCAGTTGACCGCGATCAACGGCAGAAAAATACCGAGGGCCGCGTATAGCGCGGGAGCGAACCTGTCGAGCATCATCTCGACAATCTGGGTCAAGGCCGCGATTGTGCCGATGAATGTGAGGAAGCCGAGGAATGACAGGTCTTTCGTGGCGAGCGCCGGTGACACCCAGGCCAATGCGCCTGGTTTCAAGGCGTAGACGTAGACCAGATTGTTCAGCGGCACGGTCACGGTCAGCACGAAGATGACCGCAAGTCCAAGGCCAATGGCGGTCGACACCCGTTTCGACACTGCGAGAAACGAGCACATGCCCAGGAAAAAGGCGAGCGCGATGTTCTCGACGAAAATCGCCTTGACGGCCAGGTTCAGGTAGTACTCCATATGAGTCTCCTAATCCTGCTCCACCTGTTCCGGCTTCCAGGTACGTATGCCCCAAATAAAGAACCCGATAATGAAAAAGGCGCCCGGCGACAGCACCATGAGCCCGTTGGGCGTATACCAACCGCCTTCACTCACGAGTGGCAACAGCTGCACGCTGAAGAGCGACCCGGACCCGAACAGTTCACGGAGCACGGCCGTTCCGGCCAGAATGACTCCGTAGCCCAACCCGTTCCCGAGGCCGTCGATCATGCTCATGCCAGGCGGGTTCTGCATGGCATACGCCTCGGCCCGGCCCATGATGATGCAGTTGGTGATGATGAGTCCCACGAACACCGAGAGTTGCTTCGAAATATCAAACAGATAGGCCTTCAGCACCTCGTCGACCACAATCACCAGCGACGCGATGATGACCAACTGCACGATGATCCGGATGCTGGTCGGAATCTGGTTCCGTAACACGCTGATAAACAGGTTCGAGAACAGCAGCACGAAGATCACCGCCGCGCTCATCACCAGCGCGGTGTCCATCTTGGTCGTCACCGCGAGCGCAGAGCAAATTCCCAATACCTGCAACGCGATCGGGTTGTTGTTGAACAACGGATCGATCAGTGCCTCGCGTGATTTCGACATCAGACCGTTCCTCCAGCGCCGCGCAACCGTGTGAGATACGGACCGAACCCGTCCGAACCAAGCCAGAATCGCAACAGATTGGTGACACCGCGGCTCGTAATGGTTGCCCCGGACAGCCCGTCTACGGAGTACGGCGCGTCACTCACCGAACCGGCGGTTCCCTTGACCACGGCGATCACCGGCATCAGGTCGTCGTCGAACGCCATCCGCCCAGTCCACAACGCTTTCCAGCGTGGGTTGTCCACTTCGCCGCCCAGCCCGGGCGTCTCCTTGTGCTCGTAGAAGGTCAGTCCGCGAATGGTACGCAGGTCGCCCTCGAGTGCCACGAAACCGTACAGTGTCCCCCACAGCCCAAGCCCCTCAATGGGCAAGACCACCATATCGAGCCCGCCGGCCCCATCGCGAACCTCGTAGACCAGTGCCCGGTGCGGAATCCGCATGATCCGGGCAAAATTGTCGGGAGCGGGCGAACTCCGCGCCACATCGATGGAGGCCGCACGCTGGTCAAACGTGGCCGGCTCGAAGCCATTGGCGACATCACCGGTGCGCACGTCAATAATGACCTGTGTGATCAACTCGAATCGGTTCGCCACCTCATCGGCCCCGAGCGACTCCTCATCGGTGGCGAGTCCGGCCGCGACCAGAACATTGTTCTGCTTGTCCAGGGTCGCGTTCCGGTCCTGTCGGTCCGCCAGTGAGACCGCGGAGGTTGACACCACGATGGCGCACACGAAACAGACGGCCGCCGCGAAGCCCAGGTTGTAACCGACACTACCCTGCATAGCGGGCCCTCCTTCGGCGCACGTTGGCGCGTACGCCGAGGTAGTCGATCAATGGGGCGAACAGGTTCATGAACAAGATGGCCAGCATCATCCCTTCGGGATAGGCCGGGTTCACCACGCGAATGAGTACCACCATGAACCCGATCAGCAACCCGTACCAGTAGTGCCCGGTCGGCGTCGACGGCCCAGACACTGGGTCGGTCGCCATGTAGACAGTGCCGAACGCCCAACCGCCCAGAAGAAAGTGCCAGAGCGGCGTGACCTCGAAGTATGGGTTCGTGACCGAGCCAACCGTGTTGAGCAGCAGCGCCGTTCCCAGCGTGCCCACCAGCACGCTGGCCATGATGCGCCACGACCCGATGCCAGTCGCAATCAACACCACGGCTCCGGCCAGACACGCCAACCCCGAGGTCTCACCCATCGACCCCGGCATGAGTCCGATGAACGCCTGCCACGGATCGAGTGTCTCAGTCACCCCTGTCAGTCCACTCTCGCTCGCCACGGCCAGAATGGTCGCACCGCTGACCCCATCGGGTGAAGTGCCGGCCGCGATCCAGATGGCGTCGCCTGACATCTGGGCCGGATAGCCGAAGAAGAGGAACGCCCGTGCGGTCAATGCCGGGTTCAGCACGTTCATGCCGGTACCGCCGAAGATCTCCTTGCCGATGACCACTCCGAACGTCACCCCGAGCGCAACCTGCCACAGCGGAATGGTGGCGGGGAGCGTCAGCGGCAGCAACATGCCGGTCACGAGAAACCCCTCGTTGACCTCGTGTCCGCGCACGCTGGCGAACAGCACCTCCCAAAATCCCCCGATCGCGAAGGTGACGACGAGTACCGGCACAAAATAGAGCGCCCCGTGCACCAGACATGCCCACAGGTCGTCAGGCGCGAATGGGAGCCCCATCGACCGCATGGCGTCCGTCTGCCACACATCGAGCGGCGCCGCGCCGGCGGCAATCGCCAGATGCGCCTGATAACCCGTGTTGTACAGCGCCATGTAGATACAGCCGGCCAGCGCGACGACCACGACCATCATCAGCCGCTTCATGTCGAGCGCGTCGCGCACATGCGGCGCCGCCCCGGTCACCTCGCCGGGTGTGTACAGAATGGTGTCCTGCGCCTCCCACAGGGGGTAGAGCCGCTCCAGCCGCCCGCCCTTCTCGAAGTGGTGGGCCTGTGTGTCGAGCAGCGCTCGCAGCAACTTCATCTCAGCCCTCGGCCTCCAGGGTGGTCAGTACGCCGCGGAGCGAGGCACCGTAGTCGATCTTGCTCGGACACACGAAGGTACAGAGCGCCAGGTCTTCTTCGTCCAGTTCCAGACAGCCCAGCTCTTCGGCGCGCTCAACATCCTGCATGACCAACGCCCGCAACAACGGCGTGGGCAGTATGTCCATCGGCAATACCTTCTCGTAGAGTCCAATCGGCACGATGGCCCGGAGCGACCCGTGTGTCGTGGTGGAAAATCCGAAACGATGGCCTGGCCTGAGACTGGACAGAAACGCCCGGGACGTCGAGAATTTTTCGAAACCGGCGCCGAGCCAGCCGAAGAACTCGCGCTGACGCCCTTCCCGAATCACACACACCTGGCGGTGATAGCGGCCGAGGAAACCATCGCTGTCCCCCGATGCATTCCTCCCAGCCAGCAGAGAACCAGACACCACGCGTGTAGCTTCATCAACGACGTCATCCGCCAGCAGGTCGTCCGTCGCCGCGCCAAGGCGGGTGCGTACGAGGCGAGGACGAGCCTGCGCCGGACCGGCCAGCGCCACGACCCGGTCTACCGCCAGGTCACCGGACTCGAACAGTCGCCCCATAGCGACCACATCCTGGTAGCCGATGTGCCACACCAACTTGCCGCGGTCGACCGGGTCCAACAGATGGATGTGCAGCCCCGCGGTGCCGGCCGGGTGCACGCCGGCAAACTCCTCGTGACGGATCCGCTCGCCAGCGCCGACCGGCACCGTGCTGCCTGGCGCCGTGCAGACGTAGACGGCACCGTCAGTCAAGCGGGCCAGGGCGGCGACCCCACGTTCGAACGGGCCGTGTGCGCCCTGTAGCACCACGTCGACGTCCGGCGTGAGCGGCTCGGTATCGATGGCGGTCACGAAGATAGAATGCGGTCTTGTGTCCGGGTCGGCCACGCGACTGAACGGGCGCGACCGGATGGCCACCCAGAGCCCCGACTCGACCAAGAGGGTGCGGACGTCGTCGCCACTGAGTCCACGGGGATGCCGACCACTGAACGCACTGAACCTGACGGTGTCGCCACGTCCTTCGCGGTCATCACGGCTGAGGTCAATGACCAGAGACCGGAACACGCGGCGGTCGCCGCGGTTGACTGCCGACACGCGTCCAGACCCCGGGGCCGTGAACCGCACCCCGGGCCGCTTCTTGTCCTCGAACACCAGCTGACCCCGACGGACCTCATCGCCGACCGCGACATGCATGGTCGGCCGTAATCCGACGTAGTCGTTCCCGACCAGCGCCACACGGCGTACCATCCGAGCCGTCTCGATCGACTGCTCGGGCTCACCCGCGGTCGGCAGCCGAAGCCCCTTGCGAATGGTGTGGAGGCCCATCTATTGCCTACAGGCGACGTGGGTTCGCCCACGAACTTGTGAAAAATTTCTCAAGCTTGGTCAAAAAAATTGCCGCCGACACTCGACGGCTCACCCTAGCGCCAATTCGCCAGCGGCGTAGCCATCGTATAGGAGGCACCGGCCGCAAGTCAATTTGAACAATAGAAGCAGTGGTGAATCCTCGTAACTCCTGCTTCAACAATCTCTTACACTTGACTTAGCGATCGCCGGCACGATAGGCTCAAGACAGGATTCGGCGACACGCTGGGTCAGGATTGCAGCCTTGCGAATCACCTTGAACGGCGACCCGTACGACCTCGCTGAGCCGCTGACCATAGCACAATTGCTGGCCACGCTGGACATCGATCCCCGTGGGGTGGCCGTCGAGCACAATCTCAGCATCGTAAAGCACGTCGGCTTCGACTCGACAGAGGTCCGATCGGGCGATCAGGTCGAAATCGTGAACTTCGTCGGCGGCGGCTAGTGACCTGTGACCGACGTAGTCTGGACCTTGTCGTACCAGTCTCAACCAGCGGCTACACCATCAACGATGAACCATGCATAGCGACCCGCTCGTCATCGCCGGCAAGACCCTCTCGTCGCGGCTTATCGTCGGTACGGGGAAGTACGCCAACTATCAGGTCATGCAACGGGCGCATGCCGCCTCGGGCGCCGACATGATCACGGTGGCCGTCCGTCGGGTCAACCTGACCGACCGTAGCACTGAGTCGCTGCTCGACCATGTCGATAGGAAGCAGTACGCCTTGCTGCCGAACACCGCCGGCTGTTACACCGCTGACGACGCCATCCGCACCGCGCGGCTCGGTCGCGAGGCGGGTCTGTCGGAATGGGTCAAGCTGGAGGTAATCGGCGACGAGCGAACGCTATTCCCCGATAATGCCGCGCTGCTCGAAGCCACGCGGGTGCTGGTTCAGGAAGGGTTCGTCGTCTTGCCCTACACCAGCGACGACCCGGTCATCTGCCGCCAGCTCGAAGACGCGGGTGCCGCCGCCGTCATGCCGCTCGGGGCACCGATTGGCTCCGGGCTCGGCATTCAGAACCGAAACAACATTCAGATCATCAAGGAATTCGCCGGGGTCCCGGTCATCGTGGACGCAGGCGTCGGCACGGCCTCTGACGCCGCCATTGCCATGGAACTTGGAGTCGACGGCGTGCTGATGAACACTGCCATCGCCGCCGCGCAGGATCCAGTGGCCATGGCCGAGGCGATGAAACTGGGCGTAGTGGCCGGCCGGAAAGCCTACCTGGCGGGCCGGATGCCACGGAGGCGGTATGCGACCGCCAGCAGCCCACCGGAAGGGCTGGTCACCGGTCGCTGAATCGGCACACAGGGGCGCGCCGGGCGCCCAGGCCTTACCGATGGTTGACACCGATCGCACCCTGAGTGCCACTGACCTCAGCCGCCTCACGCGGGAGCGTGACGCCGCTGATCGGGAATACAACGACGCCCTCACCCGTCTCGACCACGCCATCGACACCCCGCCTGAGGTGCCGCACGCCCCCGAGCCAACCGACACCGCACGGCTCGACGACGCGCTCCGGTGGCTGGCGGATCCGCCGGGGCTTCCGAACGCCGGCGGCGGCGTGCGCGGATGGGCCCATCGCCTCATTGGGGCGGTCGTGGCGCCCTCGCTGGCGAAGCAAGATGCCATCAATCGAGCCTTGGCCGACCAGCTTGCCTCCTTCGCAGGGGCGCAGCGCCAGGTCACGCAGTCGCTCGACACCACCCTGACGCTGCTACGCGACGAACTCGAGGCGCTCCGGACCTTCCAGTCCACTCTTGTTGTCTGGGCTCAACAGATCACGCCCTATGTCGATACCAAGGACCGCGCAGTCACCGGGCTGATCCGACGAGTGAACGAAAACCCGGTGCGGCTGCTCGAACGCACCATGGGCCTGATTCAGCAGCGACAAGTCGCCATGAAGCGGGAGCTTGAGCGGCTCGGCGGCGAGACGCCAGGCACCGCCGCTGAGACCGCAGTCACCGCCCCGACCGACTCGTCGATGGACGCCCCCGGCGACACGAGCCGAGCCACGCCGCCGACGTCTGGTCCTAGTTCGCTCGACGCCTTCAAGTACGTCGGCTTCGAGCAGGCGTTCCGCGGTAGCGAGGCCGACATCGCGACCCGGCTTGAAGGCTACTGCGACCGCTTCGCTGGCGCGTCTGACGTGCTGGACATCGGTTGTGGGCGAGGCGAATTTCTTGGCATGCTCCGCGACCGTGGGGTGACCGCTCGGGGGCTGGACGCCAACCGGGAAATGGTCGCCATCTGTCGCGACCGGGACCTCGACGTCGCCCAAGGAGACGCCGTCCGTTATCTGGAGTCGTTGGCGGACGCCTCGCTTGGCGGCATCATCGCCACCCAGGTCGTCGAACACTTCACCTCAGACTATCTGCTGCGATTTCTGGATGTGGCGTATCACAAGCTGCGCGCCGACTCGACCATCATCCTCGAAACTCTCAACGTCGATTCGTGGTCTGCGTTTTTCGGGCCGTATCTGCGAGACATCACGCACGAACGTCCGATCCCGCCGGACACCCTTCGCTTCCTACTCGAGGCCAGCGGATTTCAACGCCTTGAGCTGCAATTCAGTTCACCCGCGGACGAAGCCGCCAAACTCAAACTACTGACGCTGCCCGCCACCGCTTCCGACGACGTCACCGCACTGGCCCAAACGTTCAACCTGAATGTGGACAAGATGAATACGCTCCTGTTCACGTTCCTGGACTACGCGGTCATCGGACAGAAGCTGTAGCGTCAGGAGCCATCGCGCCATGGGCCCGTAGAACGACGGGCCGGCGTCGACAGACCGCCGAAAGACGTCCGCGGAGGTTTTCTGACGAGGTGTCTGTCTGGCTAGGCGCGAGGAGGGAGCAGCCAGGTGGGCTGTGACCCCGCTGAGTCAATGCCGCGACGTCCGCCCTTTGCGGACGCCTCGTCGGAAAACCAGGGTTCTATCTACGACGGCAACGTTGGACGGGGAGCACTGACGAGGAGGGTGCGAAGGGCGAGGAGGATCAGGCGGGGTTGGGCGAGGCAGAGACGCAGCATGACGCGGGCCGGCTCATCGCGGGTGAGCCGGCTGAGGACGCCTTTGGCGCCGGGATTCAAGACGTCGAGCAGGAGGCCGTAGTCGTTCTCGTTGAAGCGGTCGAGCGACCGTCGCAGGAGACGGTGCCAGTCAAGTTCACGCTTCAGACGATTCAGCGCGCCGCTGGTGCGACCGTGCAGGATGGTGTCGGCCACGCCGAGGGCACCGCGAAAGCCGGTCACGATGCCACCGATGGTGGTGACCTTGACGTGCGCCGCGGCGTCGCCCACCAGAAAGATGTCGGCGCCACCCATGCGGCGATGCGGCGGCACCCACTGGGTGTAGCAGGGGATACGCGCGGCCTGAAACTCCAGCGGTTCCAGACTGTGCTGTTCGAGGAACCGTTCCAGGCAGCGCCGCGTTTCAGGGCCGTCTTCGCCGATGAGCCCCAGGGCGCCCTTTTCGGCAGACTCGGGAATGAGCCAGTAGAAGTACGGCGTATCGTCGGGTTGGAACCAGACGCGGGTGGTATCGGGCGTCAGGTCGGGCGGCAACTTGACGATGGCTTGGATGAGCGGCACGGTAGCCAACGGCGGCCATCCGGCGGCGCCCGCTACCAGGCTGAAGGTACCGTCGGCGCCTACCACCGTAGTGGCGTTCAGTTCTTCGGTCGATCCGTCGCGCCGCACCTCGAGCGTAACGCCGTCGTCAGTGGCGGTGAGGCTGCGCACGCGGCTGCCCAGGCGAAGATCGACACCGGCGCCCTGAGCCAGTTCGGCCAGCCCCGGCACCAGCACCGCGCGTTCAATGATGAGGTCCGGCTCAGACAGCAAGACCGTCGCTTGGCGACCGTCCGTCAGCAGCTCGAACCGGCTGATGGTGTTCACCACCGCGCGGTCGCCCACTGGACCCAGCAGGTCGCGCATTCGGCGGGTGACAATCAGCGTCCTCGGCTCGGGCGACCAGTCGCCGGCACCTTCGAGCAAAGTGACCGGCCGGCCGGCTCGAGCCAGCCGCTCGGCCGCGAAGAGCCCGGTGGCGGAGCCGCCAACAATCGTGACGGGCGCAGTGCCGTTGCCCTGGGTCATACCTTGAGGGACGCGGTCTCCTGCCGCTCATAGGGCGCCCGCTCGAGCCAGACAATCGCGCCGGCCCCAGCCACGCCGACGACAGCGGTGACCGGCCACGCCGCGACGGGACCGACGAGGGCGACCACCCAGGCCAGGAGCCCGCTCAGGATTCCAACGCCGTACATCACGTTGACCGCCTGCGTGTGGCTGAGCCCCAGGGCGACGAGGCGATGCGCGGTGTGGTCCTTCCCGGGCGAGGAGAACGGCACCAATCCTCGCCGGACGCGGGACACGGTCACGAGCGTGGTGTCGAAGATCGGTACCGCGAGGATGAGCACCGGAATCATCCAGCTGACGGTCGGCGCCAGCTCCGGAAAACGCAGCTTGATCCCGAGGGTGCCGGCCACCAGACCGAGCAACATGGCGCCGCCGTCGCCCAGAAAGATACGCGCCGGCCTGATGTTGAATCGAAGAAAACCGAGTGACGCCCCAAGAATGGACGCCGCCAGCGTCCCCACCAGCAGTTGGCCACCAACTGCCGCGAACGAGACGCTGAACGCAGCCACGATCGCGGCAACGCCAGCGCACAGGCCGTCCATGTGGTCGAGAATGCTGAAGGCGGCGATGATGCCAACAAACCAGACGAACGACAGTCCGAAATCGAGCCACGAGCCGGGGAACCCGAGCCCTGGCACGGCGGCGATCGGATGAAAGATCTCGCTGTGCATGTCGGTGGCAATCAGGACCACTGCCGCCAGCGGCATGGCCAGCATCAACTTCACTTGATGATGCAGCATGCCGCGGTCATCCAGGGTGCCTACCACGAGCGCTACCGTCGAGGCGACAAAGATGCCAAACATTTGCGACCATTCTTCGTCCTCGACGAAGACCGCGATCGCGAACACAGTGGCCAGATACACGGCCAGTCCACCCAGCAGCGGCATCGGCGTGCCGTGCACCTTGCGGAGGCCGGGATGGTCGATGAGCCCGACCTTGAATGCGAGGTCACGGGCGGCTGGCGTGAACGTCGACGAGGCGAGGAACGCGGCCGAAAAGGCCAACAGGTCGGACACGATGATGTCTTTCATGACCCCGCCGGACTCGTGTCGGATTCGGGTAGCCGGTTACCCATCGACACGGGGGGCACTCGCCTCCGGCTCTCCGGGGTTATCGAGGTCGACCAGCGGCAATTTCGCCTCGGCGAGCTGCGCAAACAGCGACTGTCGGCCCCGGCTCGGGTCCGGATGGACGGTGTCGGCCGACACAGCGGGGATATCCGTGCCCACGTCGTCTCGGAGGAAGTAGGCGTTGGTACCCCGAGGCTCGACGAGAATCAAGCGATAGCCTTTCTTGCGGCCGAGCCGCTCGAACGCCGCCAGCGACGCCCCGAAGTAGTGATAGGTGACCGGCTTGAAGCTCGCCCGGTCGAACGCCGCATCGTACGGTACGGTGACGGCACGGTCGGACCCGAACGCCTGGTTGAATTCCAAAATGACCATGCGGGGCGAGCACGCGTCCAGCTGACGCCAGACCCAGAAATCGTTACCGTCGATATCCAGGCTCAGCAGGTCGATCTCCCCGGAGAGCCCGCTGTCGGTCACGAGCTGGTTGATGTTGTCGACGGTGATCCACGTCCCCAGCGCACGCACGCCGTACCGGCCGAAACGGGCGACGAGTCGTGTGGCCCGTTCCGGACTGCCGTCGACCATCAGACCGGTCCAGCCACAGCTCTCAGCGAGAAAGCCGGTGTTGCCACCGTTGGTCCCCGCGCCGATCTCGACGAACCGCCGGTTGGTCTCACCCACCAGCTTGATCAACGCGAGCGTGATGCCGTCCTCCTCGTTCTGCGACCACTTGTGAAACCGTTGCGACAGGACGTTGTGCGGGAACGGCAGCGCGGTCGGGTCGAGATAGGCATGCCGGATCAGTGACTGCACATTGCGCTCGACATGTCGGAGACGACCATCCATCCCGCGGGTCGGACCACCGAGCTGGGTCTGCACCTGGTCCAGACAGCTCAACAGCTCATTCAGTCGGCGCCGTTGCGCCTCGTCCGTGTCGGCAGCGCGCCGATGCTCGCGGAACAATTTGTCGATCCGCTCCTGCGTGGCGAGGATGTCGCGTCGAGACGCCAACCCCATCACGCGCAGCAGCCGCGCCCGCGCCTCGGTATACAGCGAGACGAACCAGCCGGACGAGTTGCCCGCCATCAGGCCTGCACCCCGCAGCGGTGATCGAACACGTTCGTCGCTTGGATGGCCACGCTTCCCTCATCCACCGATGTCGTCATCGTGTGATTCCCTCCGCCACGTTCTTGGCGGTCAGTAACTCCAAATATAACTCCTGCATGTCGGCAACAAGCCGCGTGGCCATGAATCGTTGCTGGACATCGACGCGAGCCGCGGCTCGCATCGGCCCAGACCTCTCGGGGTCCCCCAACACCCGACCGATCGCCGACGCCAGCGCCGCCGGATCGTCGGCCGGCACCAGGGTGCCGGTGCGACCGTCGTCGATGAGGTCCGGGAGGCCGCCCACCCGGGTGGCCACCACGACGCACCCGGCTGCCATCGCCTCGATGGCCGACACCGGCGTGCCTTCATTGCGGGATGAGATCGCCAGCACGTCCAGGTCCGCGTAGATGGTGGCCAGGTCGTGCCGCCACCCCGTGAACAAGACCCGACCGGCCAGGTCCGGCCGCCGAGATCGCGCTTCGAGCTCCCCTCGCAGTACGCCGTCGCCCACGACGACGAACCGGGCAGTAGGCCACTCCGCGAGCAGACGGGCCGCGGCGTCCAGAAACAGCGTATGGTTCTTTATGGGAAACAGGCGCCCCACGATCCCGACCAGCGGGGCATCCGCGGCCACGCTGAGTTCCTTCCGCAACGCGCCCCGTTGCGCCCTCACGTCGAAGAGCGGCGCCAGGTCGAGGCCGAGCGGGACGACGCGAAATCGCTCGGCCGGCGCCACCCCGAACTGGATCAGATCGTCGCGAACGCGGTCGCTCACGGCGATGAGCTGATCCGACAAGCGGGCCAGACCACGCTCCATCAACTGGAGCACACGGGTCTTGGCGTGACCGTAGTAGCCGGTCAAGACGTGCCCATGGTAGGTGTGCAGCACCACCGGCACCCCCGCTGCACGGGCGGCGATCCGGCCGAGAAAACCAGCTTTCGCCGTATGGGTATGTACGACGTGGGGCCGGATACGACGCACCAACGCGGTCAACTTGGCCAGTGCCACGATATCGCGCGGCGTGAACGACGCCTGACCCCGGATCTCAGGAATGACCAGTGGCTCCACTCCGCGGGCTCGGGCGTAGTCGAGCAACGTCCCTTCGCCTGGATTCTCGGTACCGGTGACAAGCCAGGACCGGAATCGTTGGCTCTCGTCCATGCCGGCGTTGAGCAGCGCGACGTGTCGCGCGGGTCCCCCGACATTGAGACGGGCAATGACCCGCAAAACACGCACCGGCGGGCGGGATACAGGGCCGTCACGGAGATTCATGACCGCGGCAGCGCCGTCATCATCTCGCCACGACGATCGATGAACCGCTGGTGCCACAACTCGAGCATGAGCAGGCTCCAGAGACGAGCGTGGTGCTGGGCTCGGCCGCTCGCATGGTCGTCCAGATATCGCCGCACGGTCGATGGCTCGAAATACCCCCGTTGAGTGGCCCGCTTGCCCAACAACACGTCGCGCGCCATGTCCCGCAAGCTGCCTCTGAACCAGTCGTCAAGCGGCACTCCGAACCCCGCCTTCCGGCGGTTCAACACCTCGGACGGCAACCGCTTTTGCATCACCCGCTTGAGCAGGTACTTGGCGTTGCGCCCACGGAGCTTGAGCGACACCGGCAGCCGCGCCGCGAATTCGACCACGTGATGGTCGAGCAGCGGCGACCGCACTTCCAGCGAATGGGCCATCGACGCGATGTCCATCTTCACGAGCAGATCGTCGGGCAAGTACATCGCCACGTCGCTGTGGACCAGTTTCTCGACGTCGCTCGTCGCGTCCGATTCGCGCCAGCGCTGCTCGAGCAGACCGAGCGAATCGTCGGCGCCGACGGTTCGGCACTGGCGCGCGAAGTCGCGCGTGTAGAGGCTGTGTTTCTGCTCGTCGAGCATCACACTGAGCCAGCGGCCGTAGCGCCGGACGGGATCCATCGCCAGCCCGCCGGCAAACCGGCGAATCCGGGTAGTGGTCGACCGTGCGGACCCGCTCGCCAGCCAGCCGGCGGCCCACGCCGCCAGTTGACGGAGCTGGCGCGGCGCGCGGTCGAGCCGGGCGGCGAGCATCGAGGCGGCATACCGGTCGTATCCCAGAAACGCCTCGTCGCCGCCGTCACCACTCAGCGCGACCGTGACTCGCTGGCGCGCCATTTCGCTCAGACACCAGGTGGGTAACGCCGACGAATCGGCGAACGGCTCGTTGTAGTGATAGACCAGCTTCGGGAGCAGCGCGGTGGCGTCCGGCCGCACCGCCAGCTCGTGGTGCTCGGTATCGAACGCAGTCGCGACGGACCGGGCGAACCGGCGCTCGTCATAGGCCGGCTGGTCAAACCCGATCGAAAACGTTCGAATGCGGCCGTTGGTGGCACGACGCATCAGCGCGACGACAGCGCTGGAATCGAGCCCGCCGCTGAGCATCACGCCCAGCGGGACGTCGGCGACCAGACGACGTTCAACCGCCCGTCCCAGAAGCTGGTCCAGTTCCTCGACCAGCGCGTCTTCCGGTTCCTCGCGCTTCGGCTCATACGACAGCGACCAGTAGCGGGCAATCTCGATGCGGCCGGACCGGGCGACAAGGTAGTGCGCCGGGGGCAGCTTCCGCATGTGGCGGAATGCGCTCCACGGCGACGGCACATACCCGTAGGTCAGGTAGTGGTGAATCGCTTCGGGATCCGGCTCGGCCGGCACCGTGTCGTCCTGCAGCAGCGCCTTCGGTTCGGACCCGAACACCAGACTGTGACCGTCGTGCCAGTAGAACAGCGGTTTCTGTCCCAGCCGGTCCCGGGCCAGCAGCAACGACCGGGTCCGCGCGTCCCAGAGGGCGAAGGCGAACATGCCGTCGAGTCGCCGGACGCAGTCGGCGCCCTCGTCCTCATACAGATGGACGATGGTCTCGGTATCGCTGTCCGATCGAAATCGGTGACCCCGCGTCTCCAATTCGGCGCGGAGCTCGCGAAAGTTATAGATCTCGCCGTTGAACACCACGCGAATCGCGCCGTCTTCGTTCGCCATCGGCTGCGCGGCCCGATCGGACAGATCGATCACGGCCAGCCGGCGACTACCCAGCCCGATGCCACCGTCGGTCCAGACCCCCTGGGCGTCTGGTCCCCGGTGCTCGAGCGCCGCCGTCATGCGGTGCACCAAGCCAGGCTCTACCCTGGCGCCGAGACCGTCGACTAACTTGCCGGCGATGCCGCACATGAGTCGGGGTCCATTCGCCGCGCCAGGCCGGCGTCGATCAGCGACGACATCAATTCCAGACGTGCCGCCCAGCTGTTTTCGTTGGCAACCGCCACCCGCCGTGCGACCGCCGCCGGGTCCGGTCTAGACAGTTCCGCGGCGACGGCCGACTCGAACCCGGCCGCGTCGGCCGCCACGCGGATCACCGGACCGTGGGTGCGGTTGAAGCGTTCGATCTCCGACAACGGCGTCGCCACGACGGCGAGGCCCATAGCGAGATACTCGTTGAGCTTGGCCGGGTAGACATGCCCGGTGTAGTCGGTCAGCCGATACGGGACAGTCGCCACGTCGAATCCCCGCAGATACCGTGGCACCTGATCGGGTCCCCGTGGGCCGAGCGCATACACGTTGGGCAGCCGGGTCAACGCCGACGTGTCCGTCTGCAACGGTCCGACGAGCACCAGACTCCAGTCGGGGCGCCGCACCGCCAGGGCGGCCAAGAGCGGTTGGTCCACCCACTGATGGAGTCCGCCGAGATAGCCAACCACCGGACGCGGGACGGCCGCGAGATCCGCCGGCAGCGGCTCGTCCACCAAGCGCGCACGCTCGAAGCGCGCAACGTCGACACCGGAGGGCACCAGATGGGCTTGCGGGTTCAAGGCCGCGGCGCGCTCGAGCAGTGGCTGCGACGTCGCAAACACCAGGTCTGCTTCGGTGAAGCACTGCGACTCCGTGTCCCTCAGACGCGCGGCCGACGGTGAGCTGGCCGACAAATGGTCCACGCAGTGAAAGATGGACAGCGCGGGGTCCAAGGACCGGGCGATGGATCGGCTCAGCGGCGTGGGCAAGAAATTCCAGACGATTGGACGGGCCGAGCCCCAGCCGGCCGTGCGACGCCGGATGGCGCGTCGTAAAATCGGTCGGTTGAGCGCCTGCGCGGCTCTCGAATATGGCAACGGCACCACGACGGGTGAATAGACTGTGAGATTCTCGGGACGCCGATTCCCGGGCTGGGTATGACCGCCACCGCCCAGCAGCCCAACCGTTTTCAGTCTCCTCCACAGGCGTGGCAGATCGCGCAGGCCGGGGGCTCGGACGCCGGTTGATTCGACGAACAGGACTCGATTCCCGCTGCCGGCAAGCGACGACATGATCTGCTGGTGACCCTGCCACAAGAAGTCCCAATCGATCGACGAGAGGCACACAATGTTGCGGTCACGCAGCATCGACGTCAGGACCTTCCCGCGTGGAGTTCGAGATACAGATCCTGTGTGCGGCGTACCATTCGATTCGCCGAGAAGCGCGCACGGGCAACCACACTCGCCTCGGTTCCCATCCGACTCGCCAGCGTCCGATCGGCCAGCAACTCAAGCATGGCGTTTGCCAACGCCTCCGGGTCGCGTGGGGGCACCACGCGCGCGGTCACTCCGTCGTCAACCACTTCTGGGATACCGCCGACCCCGGTCGTCACCACGGGACGACCGAGCGCCATCGCCTCGACGAGTGCGATCGGCAGCCCTTCCGAAACGGAGGGCAACACGACCAGGTCGCTGGCTCGCATCAACTCGAGCGCGTCCGGGATCTCGCCGGGGAAGGTCACCCGCGCGCTCACGCCGAGACGGTCGGACAACGCCTGCATGGCGGACCGGCTCTCTCCCTCGCCAGCCAGCACGAACCTGGCGTCAGGATGAGCGGCCAGCACCGCCGGCACGGCACGAATCAGAAACTCGTGCCCCTTGATCGGGAAAAAATTGGCAACGACCGAGATGCGAGGACGGCCCTCTCCCCACCGACCGACGGAGCCGGCACGGCCCGCATATCTGGCCATGCGGTCGTCATCGTCCACATCCACGCCGTTCTCGATCACGCACAGACGCGTGTGCGGCACCCGAATTCCGGGACGTGTCAGCAGGTCGTCCGCCACGTACTGCGATGGCGCGATGACACGGTCGCAGCCGCGATAGATAGCCCGAAACACGCGCGAGAAGCCCTGGCGTCTCGCGCGTTTCAATCCGGAGACGCCGATCGGCAGGAAATAGGCGCCCGCGACGCTACTCACGACGCAACGGATACCGGCGAGCCGGGCGGCCAACCCACCAAGCACATCGGCCGTCCAGAGATGGGTGTGCACGAGATCGCACCGCGACTCCCGCATGAGCGCGGCGAGCCTGGTGATGGTGCGCGGGCGGCGCAGGTCAACGAGATCCAGGTGCCAGACCTGGGACGCGTGGCGACGGTAGGTCTCGACCATCGAGCCGCGCCCGTGGCACGCCACGACGATCTCGAACCGGTCCGGGTCGAGCCCTTCCAGAAGCGTCGCAAAGACCTGTTCGGCGCCACCGGCCCCGGACGCCGCGATGACGCTGAAAAGTCGGATGCGCTCCACAAGTTCGCACGGTGCCGTGTTGGCGGTCCGGCGGTTGCTACGCCTTCAGGGCCGCGGCCACGGACGACACCAGGCCGCCAACATCGAGCTGGTGGTACGCCAGCACCTCGTCATTCGTGCCGCACACCGGTAGTTCGCGAACACCGAGGGCGGTCACAGGGACCGCAAGCCCGAGCTGGGCCATCCGGCTCGCAAGCATCTGGCCCTGGCCGCCGTCGACGTAGTGGTTGTCGAGCGTGAAGACCCGTTCTACGTCGCCCACCGCCTCCCGGAGCCAGGCGGCATCGACACGATTCAACCATGGAAGGTCAATGACTTGTGCGTGCACACCATGCTCGGCCTGGAGCCGCTCGGCCGCGTGATACGCGTTGCTCAACAGCCAGGGCCCGGCGCCGATGAGTGCGATGTCGCGGCCGGGCCGCACCACCGTGCCGATACCGAGCTCAAGCGTGTAATCGGGCGGCAGCGTAAACGGCACGGGCCAGCCGAGCGACACCAGCCGGATGTAGCTGCTCTGGGTCGTCTGCTCTACACAGAACGACAACGTGGCCGCCGATTCGACCTCGGTACACGGTTCGATGAGAATCAGGTTCGGGATGGCAGCCAAGGCGGAGATGTCGCGAACCGCCTGGTGCGAATGTCCCGGTCCACCGGGAAGCAACCCGGCCAGCGACCCTACGTAGATGACCTTCGCCCCTTCGCTCGCGTTGTTGTAGATCTGCTCGTTCGGACGCGCCGAAAGAAAACACGCAAACGAATGGACGACCGGCACCAGACCCTGGCGCGCCATGGCCCCAGCTTGCGACACCATGTCTTGCTCGGCGATCCCGCATTCGACGAACCGATCGGGGAACCGGTCCCGAAACTCGAGCAGACCGCAATCTTTGACCAGATCGGCGTCGAGCGCGACGATGGCAAGATTGCGGCGAGCGTGCTCGACGAGCGCGGTGCCATACGCATTCACGAGACGCTCGACCTCCAGCACCGGTTTGCGTGGCGGTCGGCGGGCGGTCTCGAGCACCAGCTCACCCAGACCGGCCTCGCGCAGGCGGTCGCGAGCCGCGGCGGTCAACTCGGCCGCCCCCGTGGCGTACGCCTCTTCGTTGGGCGCACCACTATGGAACAGATACAACGAGTCGGCGGCGAGGGCCGTCGGCCCTTCCATGAAAGAGACGCCCTTTCCCTTGACCGTGTCAGCAATAAGCACCTGCGGCAGGCCGGGGGTTGCGTGCAGGTCGGCGAGGGCAGCGTCGAGGGCCGCGAAGTCATGACCGTCACAGCGGGCGACCCGCCAGCCGAAGCTGGCGAACTTCGCCTCGAGATCGCCGAGAGGACCCACGTCTTCCACCCAGGTGTCGGACTGAATCTTGTTGTGGTCGACGATCACGGTGATCTCGTCGAGCCCCAGTTCGACCGCGGATCCGAGCGACTCCCAGATCTGACCTTCCTGCAGTTCGCCGTCGCCGGTGAGTACGAAGATTCGCCGGCGCTGGCCCCGGAGCCGATTGGCCGTGGCCATCCCCTTCGCCTTCGAGATCCCCATGCCCAGCGACCCGGTGTTCGCCTGAATGAAGGGCGTCTCGACGTGAGGATGCCCGGCCAGCCCATCCACCCGGCGCAACGCGTGCAACAGCTCGAAGTCGAGCAATCCCAGGCCGGTCAACACGGCGTACAGGGCCGGCGCGTCGTGTCCCTTGGATGAAAAAAAGAGGTCGCACCGGTCCTCGCCCTGATCCAAACCCTGCATCGTCTGCAAGAAGAGCCAGGTCATGATGTCGGTCGCACTGAGGCAGGTACCTGGATGGCCCGACCAGGCGCGCGCTATCGTGTAGAGCACGTTGATACGCGTGTAGGCGGCGAACACCGCCGCACGCCGCCGTGGGTCCAGTTCACTCTCGAGCAGCCTCTCGAATGCCGCACGGGGTACGTAGAACAGCTCGTCGGATTCGACCTGTTCGAGCTGCGATTCACCCATCTCGATTCATCCTCCAAACGCCGCCCGGCTCACGGGCGGCAGCGTCCACTCGCCACCCGCGACCAGCTGTTCGGCCAGCCGCCAATCCCATTGTTCGTTGATGTCGAACCCTTCCCGCTCGTCCGTCTTGAACGGCACGAGGGTGTGGCCGGCGATGGTACGGCCCTCGAGCGCCACCCGACTCCAGGCAATCTCGAGGCTCGCGTTCTGCACCCAGACCTCCGGTAGCGACGGCATCTGGCTGCTGTGCCATGGCTGCTCCGCCGGACCGAACGGAAGCAACGGGAGCAACCGGTCGCCCCGAATCACCCACATCTTGCCGGGATGCTGACGTACCCGCTCCACCGCCCGGAGCGAATCGACGCCGTCCGCACCCCGAAACACGGACCAGGCCCGACGGATCGTGTCGGCGGTCCGGAACGGACTGGTGGGTCTGAGAATGGCGAAGCAGTCAAAGACGCGGTCCGCGGTCCGCAACGCACCCAGCCCGTGCTCGACCCACTCGATATCGGGCGACCGCGCGCCGGCCATCGCCTCGGGTCTGAGGAACGGCACCTCGGCGCCGTAGTGCTTCGCGACCTCCGCCGTCGCTTCGTCGTTGGTCGACACGACGACCGCCCCGAATACCCCGGAGTCGAGGGCACTCGCAATCGTGTATGCGATGAGCGGATGACCACCCAGCACCCGGACGTTCTTGCCGGGCACCCGGGTCGACCCGCTACGCGCCGGAATGAACGCGACGCAGGACGGCGACGCCGATGCCCCGCCCGCGCTAGACGGCTGTGGGGTCGGCATGGATGTAGATGGTCTTCCAGTCCGAGTAGACGTCGAGGGCTTCGGTGCCAGCCTCACGCCATCCCGTGCCCGACTGACGCAGCCCCCCGAACGGCATGTGCGGCTCGCTGCCGTAGGTGCCTCCGTTGATGGACGCGACACCGGACTTGATGCGACTGAGGAACGTCATCGCCCGGTCGACGTTGGCGGTGTGGATCGCAGCGGTGAGTCCGAACTGCGAAGCGTTGGCCAGAGCGATCGCTTCTTCGAAGTCGGCCACCCGATACAGGCAGGCGATCGGTCCGAACAGCTCGGCTTGAGAGATTTCGGCATCGCTGGCGGCGCCCTCGAGCAGCGTCGGGGTCATGTAGAACCCGTCACGGTGGGCGTCGTCCACCATTCGGCCGCCGCCGATCAGCACGGTCGCGCCGGCGGCGCGGGCCCGGTCGACGGCCGACACCATGTTGTCGAGCTGCCTCTGATTGATGACCGGCCCGAGGTCATCCTCGTCGGCCGGACCGAGCGTCAGGTTCCGGGTGTACTCCAGCAACTGCGTCTTGAAGCGGTCGTAGACCGCGTCGAACACAATGAGTCGACTGCCAGACGCACATCGTTGCCCGGCGTTGCTGAACGCTGACAGACCGGCAATCGTGACAGCTCGATCGAGATCGGCGTCGTCGCAGACGATGAGCGGGTTCTTCCCCCCAAGTTCCATGCAGACCTTGGCCAGACGCGCCCCGGCGGTGGCCTGAATCTGCCGACCGACGCCGCACGACCCGGTGAAGCTGATCAGGTCGACGTCCGGATGCTCCACCAGCGGCGCTCCCGCTTCCGGTCCAAAGCCCTGAACGACGTTGAACACGCCGGGCGGAATACCGACCTCGTCGAACACTTTCGCCGCCGCCCACGCGGTGGCGGGCGTATCCTCGGACGCTTTCATCACCGCGGCGTTCCCGCACAGCAGTGCGGGATAGGCCTTCCAGGCGACGTTGGCGATCGGGGTATTGGCGGCAATGATCAGACCAGCGACCCCGAGCGGCTGCCTGGCGATCAGCGCCGTCCGGTGGAGCACCGCGCTTGTCGTCGTCTTGCCATAGAAACGGCGCCCTTCACCCGCGACGAACAGCCCCATCTCGACCGCGGCACCCGTCTCTCCACGAGCGTCCTGCCGAGACTTCCCGGTTTCAAGTGACACGATTTCCGCGAACTGGTCCCTCCTCTCGCGCATCAGTAACGCCGCCTCCCGGAGCAGATCACCCCGGGCGACGGGAGTCATCCCGGCCCACTCCGGCTGCGCGCGTCGTGCGGCCTCCACCGCCGCCTCCACGTCGGACTTTCCCGAACGGGCGACCGTGCAGAGTTGGGTCCCGGTGGCCGGATTCAGATTCGGTAGCGTCTGTCCATCCTGCGCGGGCCGTTCTTGACCGTCGATCCAGTTCGGTACCAGGGCCGGTATCGGCGAGGTTGCGTGCATCGCGATGAGATCCTTTTCGTGCTATGGGCTCGTGGTGTGGGCCAGCAGGCCGGGTTTCCTTGCGAGGCGTTTGTCTCTTAAGAAACGTCCGTAGAGGCCCGTCTTTTGACCGGCCCCGGGGGCGGGTCTATAGACCCGCGGCTACGAATGACGATACGGCATCGTCGGCGACTCGTTTCCTGCCCGGGGCGTCACGCCCCCGGCGTGTGACGGACTGGCAAGGCGAAGGCGCGCGACAATGCGCGCCCCGCGGGCGCGGAGTGGGGCTCTCGGGGTCCCCGCGTAGCGTTCGCGTAGGGTTCGGGGCGAAGCCCCGTCTGAGTGAAGCCGCGTTCGTCTGGCAAGGCGCGACGAGGGAGCAGGCAGGCGGCATGTGACCGAGGAAGTAACGCCGCCAGACGGGCGCCTCGCCAGAAAACCCCTACCATGCGGTGAAGCCGCCGTCGACCCGCAGCTCGGTGCCGGTGACGTAGGCGGAGGCGTCGGATGCGAGAAACCGGAGCGGACCGGTCAGGTCTGCGGCCTCAGCCATTCGGCCGAGCGGCACCCGGTCGTTGAACTTGCGCTGGAACTCAGGGTCCTGGGCCCCCAACACGCCGCCGGGAGACAGCGTGTTGACGCGGACCCCGTACGGTCCCCACGCCGTCGCCAGATACCGGGTCAAATTGACCACGGCTGCCTTCGAGGCGCCATAGGCCGGCGGCTTCAAGAACGGCGGGTCCAGGTTCATGTGGTCGTACAGGCGAAGGTCCGGCGACACGCTGGCGTAGAGCGAGCCGATGTTGATGATCGAACCACGTCGCGCTTTGACCATCTCGCCCCCAAACACTTGGGAGACCTGAAACGTCCCGAGGGTATTCACTTCGAGAATCGCACGGCTGACGTCCATCGGGACGTCTTCCATCCGATAGGATACCGCGCAATCCGTGGAGGCCGGCTGGTCGATTCCGGCATTGTTGACGAGCACCGATGCCACCCCCATCGTCCCGACGCAGGCGGCCTGGGCCACCACAAGCGAGTCCCGATCCATCACGTCGGCGTGGTGCAGACGGAGTCGTGGGGCGCCGGTCGAATGTGTCGCCTGAGAGTACCGATCCAGCAGCGACTGCAGGCCAGGGCTCACCGTCGCTCGTTCAAGGTCGAGGGCGAACACCCGCGCGCCGGCATCCAGGAGCGCACCGACCCAGATCGGCCCCAGCGTGCCGGACGCGCCGGTCACGACGGCGACCGTATCGTCGAGATGAAACTGATTATCCATGAGACGGGGCTTGCCCGGACCGCCAAGCGGGCCAGCGCGCCCGCGGACGACCGGCCACGGCTGCTAGCGCACGGGCTCGAGCTGATCGAACGACAGCGCGTCGTCTGTCGCCAACGCGACCTTGGTTACCGACCCAATCACGCGGTCGATCTCCGCCGGCGCGAGCCCGTCGCCCGGCGACTTCATCGCAATGTCATCCGCGGACAATATTTGGCCGGCCGGGAGGTCACGGGCCGCGACCAGCTTCTTCCCCATCTTCAGCACCGGCCCCGCCTCGCTCGCAAAAACAACCTTCTTGCCGTCGCCTAGGCTCAGTCGCGCCCGTTCGAGGTCGCGGGTCATCTTACGCATACCGACCGGCTCGAGTGAGAAGACGTTATCGGTCCCCTTCATCGCCCGGTTCAGGGTGAAGTGTTTCTCGATGACGCGCGCACCCAGCACGTAGGAGACGACCGGCATGGAGATGCCGTTGTCGTGCCCCGAGTAACCGATGACGATGTCTAGGAATCGTTGGCGAAAGGTCTCGATCGCCCGTAGGTTGAGCTCCTCGAACTCCACCGGATAGCCGCACGTGCACTGCATGATGCAGAGCTGTGTATTTATCGCCATGACCGTGTCGTAGGCGCGTTCGACGTCCTCCATTGTCCCGCCGCCGGTGCTCACGACCATCGGTTTCCCAAACGCCGCGACGTGCCGTAGTAGCGGCAAGTTCCGCAGGTCGGCCGACGCGATCTTGTACGCAGGCATGCCCAACGCTTCGAGAAAGTCGGCGCTGCGCGTGTCGAACGCGGTGGCAAAAAAATCCAGCCCCAGCTCGGCGGCATACGCCTTCAGCTCGGCATACTCCTCGCGGCCGAATTCGAGGGCCTCGCGGTGCTCACCGTACGTCGCGCCGAAACTATTCTCGTTCTCGTACGGCTTGTCGAAGGCCGCCTGGGTAAAGAGGGTCCGGTTGTCCCGCTTTTGCAACTTCACCGCGCTGACGCCGCACGATTGCGCCTGCCGAAACATCTCTTTGGCCGTCTCGAGCTTGCCCTGATGATTGTGCCCGACCTCCGCAATCACATAGGCAGGGTTCTCGTCGTTCACGACGTGCTGTCCCAGCTTCAATTCGCGTGACATCGTCCGATTCTCCTCGTCGAGGGTAAAACTCTAGCGCCCTACGCAGGAACTAGAGGTTGCCGAAAGCGGCGGAGGTGTCTTGCTGGTGAGGCGTCTGCCTGGCAAAGCCAAGGCGGGCGCCTCATCAGGAAGACCCGCGTATGCGGGACACCAGGGCGTCCCAGCCCAACGCGCCGGACCCTGTCGCCCGCGCGTTGTCGGCGATGGCCTGCAGCGTGTCCGGCTCGGTCGGCAGCGTCTCGCACCGGTGGATGTCGATCACATTGTGCATGTGCTCGAACGCGCCGGGCGAGTAGGCATCGAAGTTCGTGAGCACCACCGACCCGCAGGCCATCGCGGCATTCACGGTGGTGTTGTTGGCTCGCACCCCCTTGTCGAAGAAAGCGGCGAAGAAGGTCGTGTCGATCAGGTAGTTGTAGACCGCCGTGTCGGACATGTAGCCAAGAAAATAGATGTGCTCACCGTAGATGTCCTGCAATTCATCGAAGACCACCGTGAACCGCTCGTCGAACGCGGTGCCCTCGTGCAACGCGGTGGAGAGATACACGGAATACGGCTGGCCTGTCCGCTCCAACAGCGTGTGCACCGTCTGGTGTAGCTCAGACCGCACCTTGTGCGCCATCCCGAACGCGAACACGGAGAGTCCGTCGGGCCTGAAGCGCTGCGGCTCGAGCAAGGTCGACGGGCACCAGGAGTCCTGCACGTCCGGCCGCTGCGCCCGCAACTGGGCGACGAGTTCCGCGTTACCGCAATACACGGCAGCGGCACTCGATAGGAGCGACCGCTCTACCGGGGTGTCGGTCCAGGCATGCAGAAACAGGCTGAACGCCCCACGCCAGGATACGGTCTCGAGCAGGGCAGCAAGCGCGACGCTGTCGGCATCGGTAAACTCTGACTGTTTGAGCGACAGCACCGGATGTGCCATCGAGGTCGCCCGATCATCGAACACACTGAGCATCGGCACCTGTAGGTGGCGGGCGAGCAGCAGATTGAACTTCGCCACTCCGCAGGTGAGCGGGTTGAGGTGGTACCCGAGCACGCCGTCCGCGGGACCGGGCCCGATGCCCGGCGGCTCGCTCACGCCGTCGACTCCGGTTTCTCGTAGACCAGCACTCGTCCCTTGCCCATCCAATCGATCGTCGACTCGAGGTCGAGCCGTCGACGGAACCCCTCGAGTACGAACATCACCCGGAGAAAGTCCTTGTTCAGCAGGGTGATGTGCGACGGGTCCACCTCAAACTGGGTCGTCACATCCAGCAGCCCGGCCGGGTCCGGGTGAAACCGTGTCGTCACATAGACGTAGCGTGAGCTGACTCGACACAGATTGCGCACCGTGTCCCGTACTTGGAGCACGGTCAAGTGCTCCATCACCTCTCGGCAGATGACGAGGTCGTAGGAGTCGTCGGCGAACAGGTGCTGGTCCGCCGTGGTGCCGATCTTGATCCGCTCCTTCACCTCGGGCGGCGCCAACTCCTTGCAACTGGAGCTAAAATCGACGCCGTCAGCCACGATGCCCTGCTCCTGCAACAGGAACAACAGCACGCCGGGACCACAACCGACGTCCAGCACGCGCGTCGGCTGAAACACCTCCTTGATCACTTCCGGGTGGCGGCCCTCGATCTTGCGCCGCGCCGCAATCGTGTAGTCGTTGTTGCCCTCGCGCCAATCGCTCACGAAGTACTCGGCGTCGTAGTGGCCGGACTCGACGGGGCGCTGATCGGCCACAAGTTGCTCGAAGGCGCTGACCTCGCCTTCACCGTCCGGAGACGGCGGACGATACTTGCCCAGTAGCGCCGTTGACGAGTCGAGGACGGTGTCCAGCAGGACGATCTCGGTGTCCTGTTCCGCGCAAATTCGCTCCTGCTCGGGTGGCAGCCGACCGGCCCAGTCCTGGCCCTTGATGTAGTGAGTCGGACGCAGTTCGCGCAACACCGTTTCGGTGTCGGTGTGGCTGACGTGGGTGTAGTCAATGTCAGCGAGCGCATCGATGACCTCGGCGCGCCGCGGCGCATCGAGCAGGGGCGGATGTTTGGCCGACACGTAGCTATCGGGCGCCAGGTTGCACAGCAGCATCGCCCCGACCGCCTTGGCGGCACGAAAGTAGGCGATGTGGCCGTGATGGAGCGGATCGAACGCGCCGTCGACCATCGCCACGCGGCCTCGGTAGTCCTTCAATTGTTCAGTTGTCAGAATCATCTCGGTGCGGGTCTCGGTCGAATAGGGGCCTCAGTAATTTGCGCGGGTACGAGGACTGATGGTCGAACAACGCTACGACGAAGACGAAGCCGCCACAGCGGACTCCGGCGGAGCCGTTGGCACCGGGCTGTCCCGATCCAACATGTCGAACAACATCTCGATCATCGCAACCTCGCGCACATCAAGGGTGACGAGTGGCGCATCGAGTCGACGAGACAACCGCCTGGAAACGTCCAGATGGGCCAAGACAAGTTCGGATTCTTCAGAAAAGAGCCCGATAGAGGGAACCCCATAGAAGGGCCCCAGATAGGACAGCCCGCCGTAGGTGCCGACAAAGACTCGCGCATGGGCGATGACGGCGCTCTGCACCTGCAGATTGGTCGTCGGTGTCATCAGGTGGTCGATCTTATGCACGCCCATCCCAATCCCCGGGTCGAAGTCCTCGTGGTCATCGAGGCTCAGTCCGGGATTCAGCAGCACGACAGGCATCCGCTGGGCCAGGGTCCGAACGAACTGCCCAACCAGCGCGCGGTTGTCGGACGTATCGGGAAACGAGGGTCTGAAATAGAACCTCACGGCCGCGTACTCGGACGGTAGTCCAGCCAGCGACGCCCCCCGCTCGACGGCAGGCATCTGGCGGTAGGAGGTGTGCTTCTGGAGCAAACTGATGGCCCCCTTCTCGTACCAGTAGTACCTGAACAAGCGATACATGGCCGACGGATGCAAGACGGCGACGTCCGTCAGGCCACGCCGCTCCTTGACCAGATCGACGATATCGTCGTCGAACACGGAGGGGGACATCTGTTTCTGATTGCCGCCGTCCGACCACCGTTCCTCGTTGCAACGCCGGTACTCCTTGACGGACATGAGGGAGAAGACGTCCTCGTAGTGCTCGGCCAGATCCCGATACCAGAGACCGGCTCCCCCACGTGAGACCACGATCAAGCGGTCGCGACCGAAGTCGAACTCTCTTACCGCCCACGTAAGAAATGGAATCCAGTAGAGCACCTCGAACCCCACCTCCGACAACCAGGGTCCGACAATGATCGGGCGACGGCTTCTCGCTACCTGTCGCAGCGCGCGTTTCATCAGACCGACTTCGCGTCCGGCTGGCACCTCGTCGATCTCCTGACGGACCAACCATGGGATGACCCGGCTCTGCATCAGTGGCAGCGCACGCACCGCCCGCAGCAGATATCGCCCCGAACCGATCGCTTGATTGGCCCTCTTCTTGGCTTGTCGAGTCACACGTTTTACGAGCCTCCGCCTCCGGGTCGCACTACCCAGCGACTTGTTCCACTGTCCCGAGATCGCGTCAAACCGGCTTCGGCGTTTGACCTCGCGGTACACGTTGCGAACCCGGACGTAAATCGGCTTGAGGAACGTCGCACGCTCGAACAGTCCGATGCGGAACGCCTTCAGCTCCTGCCGGAAGTGGAGCCACCCGGCCAACCGCAGATACCGGAATCCAAGCCGGAGACCGACCCATCGAGTGATGCGGGGCGCCCGTTCCGCGCGCACGCCAAGACACCAGGTCAGCGCGGTTGCGTGACTGACCCACCACGGCACATACGCGTAGAGCGGACGACCGTTCGGGAAGAACGCGTGACGCTGTCGCTGCAAACTGAAGATCGGTCCGTACCAACGCCGGAACCACAGGACCTCGGGCACTTGTGCAAACTGCCCTTCGAGGGACAGTTCCATCAGCAAGAGCCGGTCCGGCACCAGCACGTGCCGAAACACGCCCGCGCGCCGAATGGCATCGACTCGGCCCAACCCATAGATCATGTTGCCGGCCGACATGTCGCGCATGGCCCGTCTGAACCGGACCCGTACGTCGTCGATTCCCGACGTCTCGAACTCCCAGCACCGCTTGTCGGTGAGCTTCCCCTCGGACCCGATTCGCCGGTTTCGCGGGTAGGCCAGCACCACCTCGGGATGCTGATCGAGCACATCGACGAGCGCGCGCAGCCACCGCGGGTGCCACACATCGTGGTCGCTGGCCCACGCAAAGTACTGGGCCTCCGGATTGTGCTCCAACGACAGGTCGAACGCCCGTCGCCAGTTGTCGATCATCCCCAGACGGTGGGGGTTGCGAACATACACAATCCGGGAATCCCGGGCGGCGTACCGCTGAACGATCGCTCCGGTCGCGTCGCTCGACTGGTCGTCCACGCAGACCAGTCGGAATTCTCGGTAGGACTGCGTGAGCAGCGATTCGAGGGTCTCCGGCAGATCGTTGGCGTGGTTGTAGAGCGGCGCGCCGATCACAACCGGCGGTCCGCTCATCGGACGGGTTCCGAATCGGACACACGACGCCATCCCACCACATGTTTGTAGCCACTCTCCTCCTCGTCCGGGTCCTCGTTCAACATCTTGGTGTAGCTGACGGGCAAGATGTCGACCGGGTGTGGCCAGTAGTACTTACCAATGATCGATCGAACGTTACTGAGTTCGTCGTTGTGGCCCGACCGATCGCGATTCAAGCTGTAGAGGTATGGACAGCCCAGATCGAACGCGCGGCGCACATACGCCTCGACCTGCTGGGTCGTCATCTCTTGAAACGACACCATGTTGATCAGCAG
>JAPYUM010000049.1 GCA_029940535.1 Vicinamibacterales bacterium | reverse complement strand
GGGTTGATCTTGTTGCCCCTGGTCCGGCTGTTCGCCGACAAGGTGCTGCTGCCGGGCGCGAGCTTGAGCGACGAGCTCGTGAAGGCGAAGCCGAACCTGGGGGCGGGAGTCCTCGAGGCGGTGTCCTACCTCGCCGCCTCGATGCTGATCGGATTGACGCTCTAGCCCGTCCTGCCACCCGGTTTGGCGTGCCCAACCGCAGCGCGGCGTTACGGCAGGCCGCGTTGAACCCATGACCATACCGGCCATCGCTCACCGGGCCCCGCCTCACGGTCTGGTGCTCAAGGCCTGCATCTTTGCCACCGGCCTGGCCGGTATCGTGGCCGAGTATGTGATGGCCACGCTGGCCAGCTACCTGCTCGGGGACGCGGTGCTGCAGTGGACGCTTACGGTGTCCCTCATGCTCTTTGCCATGGGGGTGGGGAGCCGACTCAGTCGGTTCGTGCGTGGCTCCATGCTGGACGCGTTCGTCACCGTCGAGCTCCTCCTCTCGGTGGTCTGCGCCATCAGCGCCACGCTGGCCTATTTCCTGTCCGGGTGGACTCCCAATCTCGCGCCGATCATCTACGGTCTGTCGGTCGCCATCGGTGTGCTGATCGGGGTCGAGATTCCGCTGGCCACCCGGCTCAACCAGGAGTTCGACGAGCTGCGGGTGAATATCAGCTCGGTGCTCGAATATGACTACTACGGGGCGTTGCTGGGTGGTGTGCTGTTTGCCTTTGTCGCGCTGCCGTTCCTCGGACTCACCTACACCCCGATCGCGGTCGGCGCTCTCAATCTGGTCGTGGCCGGGGTGCTGTTTGCGCGGCATCGTCGGGCGTTCGTCCGGCGCCGTCTCCTGAGCGTGTCGTTCGCCGGGGTGTCGGTCTGTTTGATCGCGTTGGGCGTGTTCGCCGAACCGATCGTTTTGTTCGGCGAACAACGCAAGTACCGCGACCAGGTGATCTACCAGGACCAGACCCGCTACCAGCGGATCGTGATGACACGGTTCCAAGAACATCACTGGCTCTACCTCGACGGTCACGCGCAGTTCAGCTCCTACGACGAGGAGCGATATCACGAGCCGCTCGTGCACCCCGCGATGCTGGCGAGCGCGGCGCGCCGTCGTATTCTGATTGTCGGGGGCGGCGACGGTCTGGCGCTCCGCGAAGTCCTGAAACACCCCGAGGTGTCGGCCGTCACCGTGGTGGACATCGACCCGGCCATGACCGCACTGGGCCAGACGCACGAAGTGCTGGCGGCACTGAACGACGGCGCGTTCGCCGACCCCCGTGTATCGGTCGCAAATCAGGACGGGTACGCCTATCTGCGCGATGCCGACAGCCGGTTGTGGGATGTCATCCTGGTCGACCTCCCTGACCCGCGGACCATCGACCTGGCCCGACTGTACGGGCTCGAGTTCTATCATCTGGCGCGTCGGCACCTCTCCCCGGGTGGTGTCATCGTCACCCAGGCGACGAGCCCCTTCTTCACGCGCCGTGCGTTTCTGTCCGTGGCCGCGACGATGGGCGCGGCGGGTCTGGTGACCGCGCCGTATCACAACCACGTGCCCACGATGGGCGAGGTGGGCTGGGTGCTTGGGATGCGTGGTCGAGACGAGACCGGGGTGTCGGCGGCCCGGGACCGGGACTGGCTTCTGCAGCGCCTCGCCGGGCTCAGTTTCACGTCGTTGGACACGCGGTTTCTCAACCGCGACGCGATGGTCAGCATGCTGCACTTTGGCAAGGGGTTCGATGACCAGGTGGATGTTAGCGATGAAACCAATTTCGCGATTTTCTACTACTATCGAGACGGCGATTGGGCCCTGAACTGACGGGTGGTCAGCCCGCGATGAGTACCCTCAAGACCAACGTGGCGCGGCCGTTCCTGACGCTCGTGGCGTTTCTGCACCGGGAGAACCTCTTTCGATTGATGGGGGTGATCGTCGTACTGGTGGTGCTGGGGGCCGCGGGTCTCACGTATTTCGAAGAAAACCGGCCCTTCCCTGACGCGTTGTGGTGGGCGATCGTCACTCTGACCACGGTCGGTTTCGGAGACATTTCTCCGACGTCGCTTGGCGGCCGGTTGATCGGGGTGGTGCTCATGTTCTTCGGTATTGGTGTGCTCGGCACGTTCACCGCGACCATCGCGGGCGTGTTTGTCGAGAGGCGGTTGAGGAAGGAGCGGGGCATGGGCTCATACGACGACCTGGAGGACCACATCATCCTGTGCGGATGGAACGATCGGACGAAGGAGATCCTCAAGGACCTGCGGGCCGACGCGCGCGCCGCGGAGGCGCCGATCGTGCTGGTGGCTGACATCGAGGCGAAGCCGGTGGACGATGAGCAGCTCCATTTCGTGCGGGGCGAGCTGACCGAGGTACACCTGAAGCGGGCCGGTATCGAGACGGCGGCCACCGTGGTGCTGGTCGGCGACCGGTCGTTGGAGTATGTGGCCCGGGACGCCAAGGCGGTGCTGTCGATGTTGACGGTCGAGAGCCTGAATCCCGATGTGTATGCGATCGTCGAACTGGCCAGCGAGGACAATGTGCGACACTGCGAGCGCGCCGGCGCCGACGAAATCATCGTGGGAGCCGAGTTCAGCAGTCGGGTCATCTCCACGGCGACCCTCGACCACGGCATCTCGACCGTGCTGCGCGAGCTGTTGAGCGCACAGGTCGGCCACGACCTGATTACCGTGCCGGTACCGGACGAGTTGGTCGGACGTCCCTTCTTCGAGGTGTTCTGCGACCTGAAACGCGACCACGGCATGATCGCGATGGCCATTCTCTCGCACGGTGTCGGGGACGTGGTGACGAATCCGGCTGGAGACACCATCATCAAGCGCGACGACCGCCTCGTGGTCGTGTCGGCGGGCGAACGACACGCGTCGTGACGGCATGTCGCTCTTCAGCCGGGCGGGCCGGCTGCTCCGACGCGAGGTGTCCGAGCGCTGGCGCGCGCGCTCATGGCGTGCCGTCCAGCGGCAGGCGCGTGGGCCCGATCCCACCCGCGAGGGGACTCAGCCCGTGCCAGACGAACCCGCGGACCCGTTGGGGGAGGAGGCAGAGCAAGACCCGACCCTGGCGCGCTACTACGCCAACCTGGAGTTACCCTACGGGGCCGACATCGAGGCGGTGCGAGAGGCCCGGCGGCGGCTGCTCAAGCGATACCACCCCGACCTCCATTCCGCCGACCCCACGAGGAAACGGACCGCGACCGCCGTGGCGCAGGGCCTCAACCGTGCGCACGACGAACTGCTTAGCCGACTCGACCGTAAAGAACAGTAGGATCAACAACGCCGGGGCCGCCAACCGGATGCCACAAAAAAAACATCCCGCGTGGGGCGAATAGTGAGGACCTCGGCGACGTAGAAAGAACTGAGACGCAAGGGAGGCGTTGTGTGAATGTCTGAACATCTCGATCGCGTGAAAGGCTACCTGCTGGATCTCGGGCTCACCATTGTGACGGAGAACGAGGCAGACGAGTTGGTAGTAGTAGACGATGAGGACAACGGCATCAAGCAGCTGGTCATCGACTGTGAGCCCCCGATCGTGGTCCTCGAGCAGTTGATTGCCGAGGTGCCGGCAGAGCCAGGCAATCTGTTCGTGCGGCTGCTGCAGATGAACAACACTCTGGTGCACGGCGCCTTTGTATTGGACGAAACCGCCGAGCGCATTTTTTATCGCGACACCTTGCAGCTCGCCAATCTCGATTTGAATGAGCTCGAGGGGTCTATTCGGGCCCTCTCCCTGGCGCTGGCGGAATACGGCGCCGAGCTGCTCTCGTTCTTGAAGAAATAGCTCTTGTCATTGTTCATTGTCGAAGGAGACACACCATGAGTATTTTCAGGAGGTTGTTCAAGGTCGCCGAGTCGAATGCCCACGCTGCGATGGACAATCTCGAAGACCCCATCAAGATGACCGAACAGGGGATTCGTGATCTCAAGAAGAATCTGCAGGCGGCGATGGTCAGCCTGGCGCAGGTGAAGTCGCTCGCGATTCGGATGCAGAAGGAGGCGTCCGACCACAAGAAGGGGGCGGCCGATTACGAGCGCAAGGCGATGCTGATTCTGAAGAAGATGGAAGCGGGGGAGATGGACTCGGATGAGGCCGAGCGTCTGGCCACGGCGGCACTCGAGAAGAAGGAAGCCGCGCTGGGGCAGGCCGTCACCGCGACCACCAATCACCAGACCCAGCAGCGAATGGCGGACACGCTCCAAGCCAAGGTCGAAGATCTCAAGCGCCAGATCAGCACCTACGAGAACGAGGCGATCACCCTCAAGGCTCGGGCCCGCACCGCCTCCTCCATGCGCAAGATCAACCAGCAGCTGGCCGGCGCCGATGCGTCAGGCACCGTCGCCATGCTCGAGAAGATGAAACAGAAGGTGCAGGAAGAGGAGTCGCTGGCCGAGGCCTACGACCAACTTGCTGACGTGGGTGGCGACATCGATGAGGATATCGACAAAGCCCTGGCCGCGCCGTCGAGTAGCGCCGGCGCCGATTCGCTGGCCGCGCTGAAAGCGAAGATGGGCATCGCGGGCGCGTCCGCGTAGCTACAGAGAACTCTGGTGCGCGTGGCCCAGGTCATCCATCACGGCCTCGGCTGCGCGCACCCCGTGATACTGCGCCTCCTCGAACAGCGAGATGCCACTCATGTCCGAGTGGGCGAAGCGGATGGCGCCGTGCGGGTCCACCGCGCGGCGGCGCGCCTCGCCCCACACGAAGCCGGGCACGGGACGAATCATCGCGTGTCCCCACAGCATGACGTCGATGTGGCGCACCAACGACTCGATCTCCGGATGCGCCTGCGCCAGGTCGGCGAAAATCATTGACACCCAGTCGTCCCAACGTTGCTCGAGCATCCAGGCCCGGGCCACCTCGGGGTTGGGAATCGAGAGCGGCCGGTAATACGTCAAGACGCTCGGCCCCGGTGTCACGCGCAGATTCTGGTGTGTCGCCACCACGTAGCCGAGTGACGGACTGTCGTACAGCACGTTGTCCCACGCCGCGCCGTCCGGCAGGCGATCGACGGTCAGATTCGCCACCATCCACGGGCAGTAGGTAAACGCGTTCGCGCCCGGGTCGGACGGGGGGTATCCCTCGATGACGTGCCCGGCGGTGAAACGCGGGAGCGCATAAATGGCGCGCCGGGCGCGGTATCGCACCGGGGTGTCAGTCTGGGTGTCCAGCACATCCGCCTCTACGCCGGCCGACGAGCCGTTGTCGTCGCCGCTCGTCGAGCGCAGCCGATACACCAGCATGCCGGCGCGCACGTGGTCCCCCACGCGGTCCATGAGGTGTCGGACGATACGACCGTTGCCTTCGGGCCAGGTCAGATACTCGCCGTTGATCGGGCGCGAGCAGAAGTAGTGCCAGCCGGCCCACGCCGAGGTGGTCTCGAGCGTGCAGCCGTAGTCATCGCGACAGCAGTAATCGACATACCAGCGAAGCCGCTCCGACGACCATCCGGCCCGGTCAAAATAGTCACGCATGGACATGTCGTCGAGGGCCAGGATCTCGGCGGCGGTCGTGCTCTCGGCCACAGGCAGCGCGAAGGCCCGGCGGCCTTGCGCGTCGCGGTAGTTCTGATACGCCCTGACCTGCGCCTCGAACTCGGCCAACACCGCCACCCCGCCGGTGCCCTCAGGGTCCAGCAGGTCCCGCGCCGAGAGCCCCTCACGCCACTGGCCGTCGATGAAGACGCGTTCCTGCGGGGCATGGCACAGGTGCCGTGGGTCGTAGATCGGTTCGTCGTCTGGGCCGTAGGCCTGGACCAGCCCCATCTCGTCCAGGAGCTCCCGCACCGCCGGCGCCTCCACCGGGGGCACCGGCAGATAGTGCGCGCCCCAGGGGTAGGCGGACACCTCGTTCTGTCCCCAGCGCGCGTTGCCGCCGGCGTCCGCTTCCAGTTCGAGGAGCGCGAAGTCGTCGAAGCCGCTCTTGGCCAGTTTCCAGGCGGCGGAGAGGCCCGCCATCCCTCCCCCCAAGATGACTACCCCCACGTCCCGCGTCGTCCGCGGCTCCGGGAGCCCGCCTTCACGCAGCCGGTGGCCGGTCTGATGTGAGGCGCCGACAATGGCGCCACCGATACCGACGTGACCGGAGTCGAGCGGCGCCCGGGGCGAGCACCCGGCCGCCACGGCGGCCGCGGCGGCCGGGCCCAGGCGCAGGAGGTCACGCCGGGTCAGTCCGGTCTTCGGTGCCTTCGCCGCGATGGCGGGCCTCAGCGGTGCGCCGGTTCCCTGCGTGCTTGGTGGTGTCCTACGCGTCATCTCGCGTGCTCTCGCGGTGCTGGTGTCATTCGGTGGCGAGCGGTGTGCGCACGTACTGGTCCCAGCCGTCGCGGTGATAGTGCACCAGAATCTGGTTGTTGAGGTGATTGACCTCGACCGGCACGCTGGCCATGTCCGGGGGGAACTCGAAGAGTGATCGGGCCACCGCCGGCGTCAGAAACCGCAAGCCGTCGGGGAAGCGCTCGGGCACCCGAAACGGCGCGCGGGAGGCCACGATGAACCCCCATTCCCCGAAGCTGGGGACCGAGGCGTGATACGGCGCGGCGTGCAACCCCGTCGCGCGCACCGTTTCGACGATGCACCAGAACGCCTGGCGGGACACGAGCGGCGAGGTGCTCTGAATCGCCAGCAGGCCACCGGGGTTCAGATGGGCGGCCAGTCGCTGATAGAACGTGGTGGTGTACAGCTTGCCGAGTGAGTAGTTCGACGGGTCTGGGAAGTCGACCACGATGAAGTCGTAGCTCGCCGCCTGGTCCTCGAGCCAGATGAACGCGTCGGCGGTGACCAGTTCGACTCGTGGGGCCTGCAACGCATAGTCATTGAGCGCGGCGAATCCGTCGTGCTCGGCAAAGATCTCCGTCATCATCGGGTCGAGGTCAACCAGCGTGATCTGTTCGACTCGGTCGTCTTTGAGAATCTCGCGCACCGCCATCCCGTCACCTCCACCCAGCACCAGCGCCCGACGTGGCGCCGCCACCGCGGCCAGCCCCGGGTGGACGAGCGCTTCATGGTAGCGATACTCGTCGAGGGACGAGAACTGCAGATCGCCGTTGAGAAACAGACGGACCTCGCCCTCCTTCTGCGTCAGCACAATGCGTTGATACGGGGACGAGCGGGACAGAATGACCGGGTCCTCATACAACTGACGCTCTGACCGCTCCATCAGGTCGTCCGAGAACACCGCCCCCACGAACAGCAGGACGAGGGCGACATAGGCCTGGGCCGTCAGCCATGGCCGGCGGTGCTGGCGGCTGAACAGGTGACAGGTCCAGACCGCCACCAGCACGTTGAGCACCCCGAACACGAACGACGACCGCATCAACCCGACCTGCGGCACCAGCCAGAGTGGAAAGAGCAACGACGCCGCCAGGGCGCCCAGATAGTCGAGCGACAACACCTTCGAGACCAGGTCCCGCAGCGGGAACTGGTCTTCCAGGATGCGGATGAGAAACGGGATTTCCAAACCCACCAGGACGCCGGTGGCCGTGACCCAGCCATACAGCACGACCCGAAAGGCGTCGATCTGGCCGAACGCAAAGAACAGCACCGGAGAGGAGATGCCGCCGATGACCCCCACCAGAATCTCGATCTCGATGAATCGCGTGATCAGATCGCGCTGAAAGAAGCGGGAGAGGTAGGAGCCCACCCCCATGGCGAACAGATAGACCCCGATGATGGTGGAAAATTGAGTGACGCTGTCGCCGAGGAGATAGCTGGCGATGGTGCCGGCCAGCAGCTCGTAGATCAGCCCGCAGGTGGCGATGGTGAAGACTGACACCAGGAGCGCGCGGGTCTTGAGGCCCGTCTGGTCGGTGCCCGCATGGTTCGTGACGGCTGCGCTCGTGTCGGTGGCCAGATCCCCATGGTACCCGGTATTCTCCTGGGCCGCGCGCTACGAGCCTGGTGGGTTGGGCGCTGGGTGTGACACGGGCTGCCCGGCCGACGGATTTGTCCCCGGGTGGTGGCGGCTCACCGACACCGGTCGCCATCGATCGACGACCGCCGGTGCGTGCGGCCAGGTCTGCGGCCGGGAACGGTCCCCGATCGGTCATGCGGCTCTGGCATCAACATTGCTCCTGGTCACTGGGCGGACACCAGACCTGCATCTTTGCGGTTTGGCGTCGTAAGGAGTGCCGATGCCAGCGCCGACCGACCAGCTCGAACCCGGGCAGTACATCCCGCTGCACTACCACTACAACATGCTGAACGATACGGCGCGCATAAGCGGTTTCGAATCCGCTATCGCTCAGGTCGTCAGGCCTGGAAGCGAGGTGCTGGAACTCGGCGGGGGGACGGGCGTGCTGTCGTGCCTCGCGGCGAAACGCGGGGCACACGTGCGATGCGTGGAGCCGAATCCCGAGGTGGTCGCCACCGCGCGGCACATCCTCTCGTTGAACGGCTACAGCGAGCGGGTGGACGTGATCGAGGCTGACGCGGACCGCTATCTACCCCCGATCCCGGTCTTCCGCCGCGGCGAACCAGCGTCCCCGCGACGGGGCCAGACCGAGCACCGTCAGGTAGCCGGAGGTAGCGAATTCGGCCGCTCCCCCCTGGACACGTTCATCGCGGTAGAGACGAGCCGGGTAGGGGACCGTGCTGGCCATCACGCCGGAATAGAGGTCCGTGAAGGCGGCCATGTCCTCGTAGGCCGGATACGAGGTGCCCAAAGAACCCTGGCAGGCCCGTGTCAGCGTCGTTCTGGTAGAGGTTGACCAGCCGGTGGGCCTCTGGGTACGGGAGCTGCGGTCGGAACAGCGCATTGATCACGCTGAACATCGCGGTATTTGCGCCGATGCCGAGCGCCAGGATCAACACGGCCAGCAGCGTGAACCGCCAATCGCGCGCGAGCCGCCGGGTGGCGTATCGCGTGTCGCGACGAAGCTCGTCCACCAGTCTCAGGCCCCACGCGTCCCGGCATTCGTCCTTGATCTTTTCGACGCCGCCGAAGGTGCGAAGCGCCGACCGCCGGGCCTCCCGTGGAGACAGCCCGCGCGCGACCTGCTGGGCGATTCCTGTTCGAGATGGAGGCGGGGCTCTTCATCAAGCCGTCTTGACGGCGGGACCGGAGCACCAGCGACCGCACCTGGCGACCATGAGATTCCACAATCGCATGACAGAGTCCTTACTCGTTCGCCATCACCAGGTTGATGCCGGCGGACAACCGTTCCCATTTGGACGCTTCGGTCGCGAGCTGGGTCCGCCCCGCGCGTGTCAGTGAGTAGAACTTGGCCCGGCGTTGTTGGTCTGAGCTGCCCCATTTCGACCGGACCCAGCCCTGGTGTTCCAGGCGGTGCAGCGCCGGATAGAGTGACCCCTGAGGAACCTTGAGGCGCTCGTTCGACACCTGCTGAATCCGTTGGGCGATGGCCCAGCCATGATTGGGCTCCAGGACGAGCGTCCGCAAGATCAACAGGTCCAAGGTGCCGGGCAGCAGATCGGATTGTTCGCTCATGACATTCACCTAGATTAGCTACAACAACCTCATCCTAGACCGCGTGTTGTAGATTGTCGAGGGGACGGTCGGCAAGAGGTGACGCTGGCCGGCTGGTTGGGCGCCGCGGCGTGCCCGATGGGCGGCATAATAGGGGCCGTCGGTTCGGCCGGGATGCGGCGTCGCCGCCCGTGTACTTCAGGAGACACCATGCAATCAGACGTGACACAGGGCCCGCGACGCGAGTCGGGGCGTCGTCGCCGGCCGTTCGTCGTGACCATCCGCGTCATCGCGCTGGGACTGGGGCTCGTGTGGAGTTGCGCCTCGGTGTTGGCGCAAGCGCCGCCCTCCATTGCCGACCGGACCCAAGGCATGCAACGCATCGAGGGGTTCATGCCGATGCACTGGGACGCACGCGCCGGCACGCTGTGGATGGAAATTGCCCGCTTCGACAGCGAGCTGCTCTACGTGCGTGGGCTGGCGGCGGGCGTCGGGTCGAATGACATCGGTCTCGACCGGGGGCAGATCGGAGCGACGGCCATCGTGCGGTTCGAGCGCGTCGGGCCCAAGGTCCTGATGGTGCAACCCAACCAGCGTTTCCGGGTCGATTCGGACAACGCCGACGAGGTCCGGGCGCTCGAGGAGGCGTTTGCCACCTCGGTGCTCTGGGGGTTCACCGTCGAGGCGGAAGCCAATGGCGTGGCGCTGGTCGACGTGACCCCGTTCGTCTTGCGCGACGCGCACGGCGCCGCCGACCAGCTTCCTGGCGCCTACACGCTCGATCTGACCCGGAGCGCCGTCTACCTCCCGCGCACGAAAGGCTTCCCTCAGAACACGGAGCTCGAGGCGACCTTGACGTTTACCGGAGATGGACGTGGCCCCGGGGCCGGTTTCGGTCGCGGCTCCATCAGGGCCGTGGCGCCCACGGCCCAGGCCGTGACGGTGCGCCAGCATCACTCTTTCGTCGAGCTCCCTGATGCGGGGTATACGCCGCGTGCCTACGACCCGCGCGCTGGTTTCAACGCGCTGAGCTACGACGACTACAGCACGCCGCTCGGGGAACCGATGACGCGTCGGTTGGTGCGGCGGCATCGCCTCGAGAAACAGGACCCGGAGGCGAGCGTCAGTGACCCGGTCGAGCCGATTGTCTACTACCTCGACCGGGGAACCCCGGAGCCGATTCGGTCCGCCCTGCTGGAGGGCGCCCGGTGGTGGAACGAGGCGTTCGAGGCGGCGGGCTATCGTGACGCGTTTCAGGTCCTGATGATGCCACCCGGGGCCGACAATCTGGATGTTCGATACAACGTCATCCAGTGGGTCCACCGGTCCACTCGCGGTTGGAGCTACGGCAACTCCGTGACCGATCCGCGCACCGGCGAGATCATCAAGGGGCACGTCACCCTGGGGTCCCTGCGCGTCCGTCAGGACTACCTGCTGGCGGAGGGGTTGCTGTCGCCGTATCTCTACGGCGACGTGCCGAGTGACCTGTCCGAGATGGCGTTGGCGCGCGTGCGCCAGCTCTCGGCGCACGAAGTGGGGCACACCATCGGGCTGGCGCACAACTACTACGCGAGTGAGCAGGGGCGTATCTCGGTGATGGATTATCCCCATCCGCTCGTCACGGTCAACCAGGACGGGGTGGTCGATGTTTCGGACGCCTACGATGTCGGGATCGGCGAGTGGGATTCGGCAGCGATTACCTACGGGTATCAGGACTTTCCGGGAGGGACGGACGACGCGGCCACCCTCGAGGCGGGGCTCAAGACCGCCTGGGACGCGGACCTGCGGTTCATGACCGGTCAGGACACGAGTGCCAACCCCCGCGTGCACATCTGGGCCAATGGGACGGATCCGGCGACGGAGCTACACCGGATGCTGGACGTGCGTCGCACCGCGCTCGACCGGTTCGGCGAGGGCGCGGTGCGTCTCGGCCAACCCCTCGCCCTGTTGGAGGAAGCCCTGGTGCCGCTCTATCTCCACCATCGCTATCAGATCGAGGCGACGGCGTCGGCCCTGGGCGGGCTGAGCTACGGGTACGCCGTGCGAGGTGACCCGGATGGCGCGGTCAGCCCGGTGCCCGCTGCCACCCAGAACGCCGCGCTCGAGGCGCTGATGCGGGCCTTGCGGGTGGAGGAGCTGCAGCTGCCGGAGTCGGTGACCGATTTGATTCCGCCACGGCCGATGGGTTTCGCTCGGCATCGTGAGCTGTTTCCCCGGAATACCGGACCCATGTTCGATCGGATCAGCCCCGCGGCCGTGGCGGCTGATCTGGTCGCCGCCAGTGTGCTCGAGCCGACCCGGGCGGCCCGTCTGATCGAGCAGCAGACCCGGGACGAGGCGCTGCCCGGGTTCTTCGACGTGGTGGAGCGCCTGCTTGAGGTCACGTTCGGATCGGTGCCCGAGGACACCTACAGCGCGGAGGTGCAACGCGTGGTCCAGCGGGTGGTCGTAGCGCGGCTCATGCGTCTGGGTTCGGTCTCGCCGACGGGGCAGGTGCGGGCCGTGTCCCAGTATTGGATCGAGGATCTTGCGCGCCGAATCGACGAGACCCGCGATGCCGACATCGGTGGGGCCAGCGGGCGCGCGCACATGGCCGCACTCGGCCGCGACATTCAGCGTTTCTTTGACACCCGCGGCGAGGTGGACGACCGCTGGTCGGCCCCGAGTGCGCCGCCCGGGAGCCCCATCGGAGATCCGGGGCTGGCCTGGATCGCGGAGCCCTTCTGTTCTGAACCGGATCGGCCGTCTGTGTGGTGATCGGCCCCGGTCCGGGCGCCCCGCCAGCCCCGACTAGACGGACAGCACGTCGAGGCTGCCGGTGCTATCGCCGATCTGCTCCAGGGGGACGCCGAGCTTGTCCATGATGGCCATCAGCAGGTTGGCCATCGGCGTATCCTCGGGATAGGTGAGATGACGACCGCCGTCGAGTCCGCCCGCGGCCCCGCCGACCAGCATGACCGGGAGATTGATCGGCGCGTGGGCGTTGGAATTCGACATCCCGGCTCCGTACAGCAACAGCGAATGGTCGAGCAGCGACCCATCACCGTCCTCGGTTGCACGCATCTTCTCGACGAAGTCGGCAAACAGCGACACGTGGAACGTGTTGATTTTCGACATCGTCCAGATCTTCATCGGGTCGTCGAGGTGGTGCGACAACGGGTGGTGGGCGTCCGGGATCCCGATCTCGTTGTAGGTTCGCCCGCTGATCTCCCGTCCCACCATGAAGCTGACCACGCGCGTTAGATCGGTCTGATAGGCGAGCAGCTGGAGGTCGAACATCAGGCGCATGTGCGCCTCGAAGGTGGACGGCACCCCGGCCGGCTGCTCCAGCAGCGGCAGGTCTCGCGTGCTTTGCTCTTCGGCCCGCTGGATGCGTCGCTCGACATCACGCACGGCGTCGAGATACTGGTCGACCTTGCGGCGATCGCCTGGGCCGATCCCCCGTTCGAGCTCCGCGACCTTCTCGGTCACCGAGTCGAGAATGCTGCGGTCCTCGGCGAGACGGGCCCGGCGCACCGCGGGGTCGGTGCTGTGGCTGTCGCCAAACAGACGCTCGAACACCACCCGCGGGTCGTTTTCCATGGGCAACGGCGTGGTGTCCGTCCGCCAGGAGATGGTGTTGGTGTAGGCGCAACTGAAGCCGGCATCGCAGGTGCCGGCGAAGTCGCGGCCATCGAGCGCCAGCTCGAGCGACGAGAGCTGCGTGTAGCGACCGAGTTCCTTGGCCAGAAGCTGGTCGATGGACGGACCGGACTCGATCTCGGCACCGTCCGTTCTCCGACCGGCCACGCCGGTGAGGAATTTGGTGGATGCGCCCGCGTGCGCGCCACCGCCGGGTCCCGGATTCAAACCGGTCAGGACCAGCGTGCGATCGCGGAACGGGGCCATCGGCTGGAGAATCGGCGACAGGTCGAAGGCGGTCCCGTCACCCCTCGGGGTCCAATGCTGCATGGCCATCCCGTTCGGCACGTAGAGCACGCCGAACCGCCGCATGCCGCGCGCCGGCGTCTGGCGGATGGCCGAGAGCGCGGGCACCATCCCGTCGAGCAGCGGCAGGGCCAGGGTTGCGCCGATGCCGCGCAGGAGGGTGCGCCGGGGGAGGGCCTTCTTGGTGATGATCATGATCCTGTGCTCCGCATTTGAAACGGCGGACTCTCGATGATTCCCAAGACGATCGACGACCATCGATAGTCGGTGGCCACCGCGTCCCGCGTGATGCCTCGCACCGTGGGATAGTCATAGTATTCCAGCCCGCGCCCGAGCGCGTACGCCAGCAGCTTTTCGGTGACGGTCCTGACCAACGGCTCTGGGTCGGCCACCAGCAGCCGGCGCAGTCCGGACGGTCCGTCGAATTGCGCGCCGGTCGGCAGCGCGCCGGAGGCGTCGATGGGCGCGCGGCCGTCGCTCGTCCGCCACCCTCCGATGGCATCGAAGTTCTCGAGGGCGAACCCGAGCGGGTCCATCGGGGCGTGACACCCGGCGCAGACCGGGTTCTCGCGGTGCTGTTCCAACAACGCACGCCCGGAGACCGGCTCGCCCCCACGCCCACGCTCCGGCAACGGCGGGACGTCCGGCGGTGGGGCCGGCGGGGGGGTGCCGAGCAGATTCTCGAGCACCCACTTGCCTCGCAGCACGGGCGAGGTGCGGTTGGGATAGGAGGTCACGGTCAGCAGGCTACCGTGTCCCAGCAACCCGCCACGCCGCCCGTCCCGCAGCGTCACCCGTCGAAACCGGTTGCCGTACACCCCCGGGATTCCGTAGTGCGTGGCCAGTCGTTCATTCACATAGGTGTAATCGGCGTCGAGGAGGTCGACAACGCTGCGGTCGTCACCGATGATGCTGGCGACGAAGAGCTCCGACTCGCGGCGAAACGCGGCCCGCAGGTTCTCGTCGAACGTCGGAAACACGTTCGGGTCGGGGGTCACCGTGGCCACGTTGCGGGTCAGGAGCCACTGGCCGACAAAGTTGTCGACCAATGCCGATGCCCGTGGGTCAGCCAACATTCGTCGCACCTGCCGCTCCCGCACCACGGCATCGGCGAGCTCGCCGCGGACCGCGAGATTGAGCAATTCGTCGTCGGGAATGCTGCTCCACAGAAAGAACGACAACCGGGACGCCAGCGCGAGGTCGCTCACGGGGTAGCTGGCACCCGGCGCGACGTCCACCGGGTCGCGCTCGACCCGAAAGAGGAACTCGGGGTCCACCAGCATCCGCTGCAGCGCGAGCTGGATGCCCGCCTCGAACCCCTCGGTGCGCCGGCGTTCCTCGTAAAACTGGACCAACACGTCGACATCGTGGTCCGTCACCGGACGCCGGTAGGCCCGGCGCGCCAGCCGGGCCAGCGTGTCTCGCGCGCAGCTCGCCTCGTCGGCGCCGCGGTTCGGGTGGCAGTTGAAGATCGCGCGTCGACTCGCCGTGTCACCCGGGCCATCGACCGTGTGCGGCCCGCCGATCTCCACGCTGGACACCGCGGCGTTGCCGTCCCAGCGTTCGTTGATGGCGAGCGGAAACCCGGTCTGTCGCGGTTGGAGCACACCCTCGGGTTGCCACAGCTTGCGTTCGAATGAGACCCCGACCACACGGTGCCCGGCGCGAGCCGGGAACGTCACCTCGAGGTCGTTGTCCGCCTCGAGGACGTAGACTTCCCACTCCGGATCGCCGAACAGTGGCGTGTTGCCCGCAAAGCTTGCCGGCACCGCCTTGGCGTCTGGCGGCGCGGCGCCCCCCACCGTGAACCGCTGGACGAGTCGGCCGTCCACCCGCACGTCCAGGTGCTGGGGGGTCCCAAGGCCCCGGATGTAGTCGGTGTAGGTGCGTTGAAGACGGAGCCTGATGGAGTAGTCGCCGTCGACAGGAAATCGATGTCGGATCGCGATGCCGCCTCGCGACCCGAATGGCAGATCCTCGCTGAGGCGGTCGTCCTGATACAGCAGGAGCGGAATGCGATACGTCTCGACGGTCGGGGCCGTTGGCGCGATCCCGACCGCGAGCCGACTGATCTTGCGCGCCGCCGACAGGTACCGGTCGAGCAGGGCCGGAGACACCGTCAGCACGTCCGCCATGTTGTCAAAGCCGTGCGCGTCCGCATCATCGGCCGGCAGCAGCCCCGAGACATCGACGTCCACCGCGAGCAGGTCGCGCACGGCGTTCTGGTATTCGGCTCGGTTGAGCCGGTGAAACGCCTCGGTCCGACCGGGCACCGGTGCTGCCGCCGCGGCCCGGTCCAGCTGGGTTTCGAGATACGAGATGAGCCCCGCGGCGGCGTCGGCGTCCGGTCGGGGGCGACCCGGGGGCGGCATGGCCCCGGCCCGGACCTTGCGAACCACCTGCTCCCACATCTCAGCGCCGCCTTCGACGCGCGCCACGTCCATCGCATCGAGGGCAAGCCCAGCCGTGCGGAGCCGTTCGTTGTGGCAGGTGACGCAGTACCGTTCGAGTACGCCCTTGTGCGCCGTCACGCGCGTGTCGTCAGCAGGCGAGAGTGTCGGCGGTTGCTCTTCGGGGGCCCGGGCCAGTCCCCGAGCGGCCGGCTCGGGGGAGGCGAGACCGACGACGCCGGCGCACGTCACCAGAAGAACGCAGAGGCCTCGGGTCATCATGAATTTTTCGGTCCGTTCGATAGTCCCCGATGGCACACGTGTTGTCAACGCCGCGCGAGGCGATCGGCCGCACCGTCGGCCGGGCGCATTTGTCTTGGATCGTGTCCTCCACTACGATGCGGTCCTATGCGCGCGAGCGACCGTCTTGTGAGGAGCCTCATCGGGTTGGGCCTGGTCCTGGCGACCGGCGCCCGACCCGCCGCCCAGGATGAGTCGAGTGCGGTGGCGGACGCCGCCAAGCGGCAGGACTGGACGACCGTCCAGGCGCGACTCGACGAGGGCGCCAACGTCCGCGCGTCACAGGGCGACGGCGCGACCGCGCTTCACTGGGCGGTGTATTGGGACGCCGTGCCCGAGACCCGTCGGCTCCTGGCGGCCGGTGCGAGCCTGGACGCCACGAACGATCTGGGCGTGACCCCGCTCTGGTTGGCGAGCAACAACGGGAGCGCGTCGATGGTTGACGTGCTCCTGACCGCCGGTGCCGACCCTGACTCCGCGTTGCCGTCGGGGGAAACAGCGCTGATGACCGCGTCGCGCACCGGCAGCGTGGCCGCCGTACGGGCGCTGCTTCGTCAGGGTGCGGACGTAGACGCGACCGAGGGGTCGCACGGGCAAACCGCGTTGATGTGGGCGGTGGCGCAGCGTCATGCGCCCATTGTGGCGGTGCTGATAGAGTTCGGCGCCGACGTGCACGCCCGCTCGCACATCTACCCGCAGGTCATTAACTCCGCCGGCAACGCCGACCCCAGCGGCGTGTACGAGATTGTCCAAGGTGGGTATACGGCGCTCTTGTTCGCGGCCCGCCATGGCGCCCTGGCGTCCGTGCGACTGCTCGTCGCCGGGGGGGGCGACGTGAACGACGTCGCGCCGATGGGGACCAGTGCCCTGGTGGTGGCCGCGCACAGCGGGCAGGGCCGGCTGGCCGCGTTCCTGCTGGAGCACGGTGCGGACCCGCACGCTGCCGGCGCCGGTTACACCGCGCTCCACGCCGCGGTGCTGCGTGGCGATCTGGCACTCGTCACCTCGTTGATGGCCTCCGGGGCCAATCCGGATACGCCGCTGCTACGGGGGACGCCGGCCCGACGGGTGAGCGCGGACTGGAGGCTCGGGCACAACCTGATCGGCGCCACGCCGTTTTGGTTGGCGGCCCGGTTCCGCGAGCCGGACATCATGCGGGTGCTCGCCGAACACGGCGCCGATCCTCTGGTCTCGAAAGATGGTGTGACAGCCGTGATGGTGACGCTCCAGGGCGGCACGACACGGGGGCGCTTCGGCGTGTCACCCACCGACCGGGACGCAGAAGGCCGGCTGACCCTCGAGGCCGTCACGGTGGCGCTCGAGGTCGGGGCTGATGGCGACGCCACAAACGAGGATGGCGATACGGCGCTGCACCTCGCGGCGTCCCGGGGGCTCGATGACGTCATCACGCGGCTGGCCGAGTACGGCGCCTCGCTGAACGTGCGCAACGGCGAGGGTGAAACACCGCTGAGCGTGGCGCGGGCCCGATCGCCCGGTGACGGGGCGCCATCGAGCACGGTGGCCGTGCTGCGAGGGCTCGGCGCGACAGATCCGCGTCGCTAGTCAGAGCCTCCTCAGAGGGTCGGGTGATGCCCGTGCCTCCTCCCCGCAGAACCCTCAGGCCTGCAGCGGCGGCATCCGCGGGCCCGGGGTGTAGAACGCCATCTCCGTCACCGCCTTGACGCTGCGGTTGCCGTAGCGGAACGGGATAACCAGTCGCAACGGGGCTCCATGCTGGGGCGGGATCGGCTCGTGGTTCATCATCCAGGCCAGCATCACCTGCGGGTGCCGCAGCGTCGACAGTGCTTCGTCGGCGTAGAAGCCGTCAGAGGCGACACAGCGACAGTAGTGCACCTCCGGAATCAGGCCGAGCATGTCTGCGACATCGCTGAAGCGGACCCCCGTCCACGTGACAATGCCGCGGGGGTTCGGTGCGCCACACTGCAACAGGAACGTCTGCGACACCGTCGGCAGCGGTTCCAGATCTGAGAAGCGCAGCGTGCCGGCCAGACGCCCCATGCCGCGCGTGTCGACCTTGACCCGCAGTTGCCGGTAATCGAACTCGATGTCCGGGGTCTGTCGGCCCTGCGTGCGCCACATCAGCGGATCGGTGATCGGGCCGGCCGCGCTCTCGGGGTGCTCGGGTGCCGACCCGTCGTCGTTGAGCGGGAGCGGGGCGGGGAATCCCTCGCGCAGCGGCCGTTCAACGAGCGTCTCGGGCCAGTCGTCCTGTGCCGGCCGCGCCGCATGCAACCGTCCTGGCTTCAGCACCCCCAGCGAGTACCCGGCCAATGTGGCCCCGGACAGGGTGAGCGCCTTGCGTCGTGAGATCGTCATCGTGGCACCTCGGCGGAAAAACGGACGGATCGTGTCGGGTTCGTAGTCCCCTTTATGGCCCTGACACATACGGAATGCAAGGCGGGAGTGCAAAGACGCGGAATAGATGCGTCGGCGGAATCTGGTGCCTGAGAGGTCCGAGGGACTAATTTCTGGGCCGCATATGTCCGATAGCTTCGGCAGAGACCGTCCCTGGCGACGGGGCGGGCGGTCCGGTTCGCAGGCGGATGAGTCTCCGGGCGGCCGCGGGCGCCGCCCACGAAATCAACAACCCCCTCACCACGATCGCGGGACACGCCCAGCTCGTTCTCAAAGCGGTTACCGGGAAGAAAACCAAGCGATCGGTCAAGACGATCATCTCTCAGACGGCACGGATCTCTGGCATCATCGCGGCCCTGATGGGGCTCGCCCGCCCCACGAAACTGAAGGCGGAAGCCACCGACATCGGCGAGGTGATCCAGGGGGTGCTGAGCGTGGTCCATGGACGGCTCAAAGCGTCCGGCGTGTCGGTCACGCTGGACCTGCCCCCCGACCTTCCAATCATCTTCGACGCCGACCCTCAGCAACTCGAACAGGTCTTTCTCAATCTGATCATCAACGCCACCCAGGCGATGCAAAGCGGTGGACGGCTCACGCTGTCGGCATACGGTGACTCCACGAGAGAGTATGTCGTGGTGGCGGTGCGCGACACGGGGTCCGGAATACGCGACGAGCACCTCTCTGCCGTCTTTTGCCTTTCTTCACCACGAAACCGACCGGTGAGGGCACCGGTCTTGGACTGGTGATTTCGCATTCGATCATCGACGCGCACGGCGGCAGAATCGCCGTTAGCAGCACGCCTGGCGAAGGCACGGAATTTACCGTTCATCTACCGATCGGAGTAGGCGGACAGACCTTGGCCGCGCCGGAGTCCGAATCGGCCCGGGCTCCGGGCCGGTCGGTCACCGCCCCCAACAAGATCCTCGTCATAGACGATGAAGCGGACCTTCGCGATCTGCTCGATGAAGCGCTGGACTCGGCCGGTTATGAACGACGTGGCATCGAATGGCGACGAGGGTCTCGACAGGCTGATAAGCCACAAGTACGACGCGCTCGTCCTCGACCTGCGGATGCCGCGGAAGACGGGCGGAGAGGTGTTGTCGATCGTTAGACACCGGTTCCCGACGCTTCCGGTGATCGTCATCAGTGGGCTGGCGCGGGAGACCGACTTCCAGCAGACAACGGGCGCGTTCGCCTTCCTCAAGAAGCCGTTCCAGGTTGCGGAGCTGTTGGACGCCATTCGCCGAGCCACCGCTCGTTGACGTGGCGACGCCCGTCCTGGCAGAGGCGGTGCCGACCACTGGTGCAGCGTCTGCGTCATTTGGGACAGCGCCTTCCGGCGCGGGCATCCCGCCTTGTGACCAACGTTGACCACGTGAAGGCGTTGAGACGATAAAGACTGTTCAGCAAGGGGGAGGTGACCACCATGAAGGTCGTCCTGCGAGAACCGACCGGTGAGCACACAGCGGAGCTCGGGCGCATCGTGTTCGACGCGTTCGGCGCGGTCGCCGAGCAGCATCGCTTCCCCCCCCCCCCGACTTTCCGGCGCTCGAGATGGCGACGGGGCTGGTCGGCGGGCTGGTGGAGCACCCTGGCTTCCACGGCATCGTGGCCGAGATCGACGGCCGTATCGTGGGCAGCAATTTTCTGGACGAACGGTCGCACATCACGGGGCTGGGGCCGATCACCGTCGACCCGGCCGTGCAGAATCGGACCGTCGGGCGACGACTGATGGAGTACATGCTGACGCGGATCCGGGACGACGACCGACCCGGCGTGCGGCTCTTGCAGGCGACCTGGCACAACCGTTCGCTCTGCCTCTACACAAAGCTGGGATTCGACACGCGGGCGTTGCTGTCGAACATGCAGGGGCCGGCGCTGAATCTGACGATCCCGGGGTGCGACGTGCGCCCGGCTACCGCCGACGACTTGGTGGGGTGTGATGCGCTTTGCGTGCAAGTGCACGGGCACGACCGACATGGTGAACTCGTCGATGGGGTCACGGAAGGAACCGCGACCGTGGTCGAGCAGCAAGGTCGGATCGTGGGCTACGCCAGCTCGGTCGGGTTTCTCGGGCATGCGGTCGCCGAGCACAACGACGCGCTCAAGGCGCTGATTGGTGCGGCTCCGTCGTTCTTTGGTCCCGGGTTCATCTTGCCGACCGCCAATGGCGATGTGCTGCGATGGTGTCTCTCGAACGGGCTGCGTCTGGTGCAACCGCTCACCCTGATGGGCATCGGCGAGTATCAGGAGCCGGCCGGCCCCTACATGCCTTCGATTCTGTACTAAGTTTTCCGACGAGGCGCCCGTGGAGGACGGACGTCGCGGCATCGGCTCAGCGGGGTCACAGCCCACCCGGCTGCTTCCTCCTCGCGCCTAGCCAGACAGACGCCTCGTCAGAACCCCCCCCGGACGTGCTTCAGCATCGCTAGGTGGTCGGGCGGGGCTACAGCGCACGCTGGTGTGGGTGAATGCGTCAGTATCGTTGCAGGCCGCGGAACTCTGAGCTCGGATCGATGTTGATCTGGGCTACTTCAGCATCCACCTGTTCGAAGTCCAGCGGGACGCCCCGGCCGGCCAGCGACTCGTCGGTCCAGAAAATCACCTGCAGTGGATCGTCGGCGACCTCGAGCTGACCGTGGAGGTAATCGGCGATGCGCCACAACTCGTCGTCGTCGGCCAGTTGGTTCGGACTGATGACGACCATTCGCACGCCCTCTGCGCGACCCGTCTCCGTGTAGTCAGGGGAGCCCGCTCCGCACGCCACGCCGAGGAGCGCGGTGGCCAGGAGACCGAGCCGGGCAACTCCTGCCACGACGCCACCACCTGCTTGGTTCAGTATCTTCACGACCGACAGTGTAGGTCAGAACGTGCCGTCCAGCAGCACTTCTGTCCGGGTGGACAGTAGAATCCGTTCAGATGAGGCTTTCCCGGCTACTTCCGGCCTTGCTGGTCCTCCTCGTGCCGCAGGCTGGGGCGCAGGGCTACCCGGAGCCAGCGATCGACTCGGCCCCGGTCCTGCGATTTCTCGAACTTCGGTTTCCGACGCAGGGCAATCGACCGCTCCATCGCCAGAGCATCTATCTCGGGCAGGCCGAGACGGTCGGCTATCTGAGCATGCCCGGACGTCCGGAGTACAGGCTCTACACGGAAGTCGAGCCCGTGATCCTGCTGGATGCCGAGCGTTTCTGGGCGTCAGGCGGCTTCGTCAGCCTCTGGGTCGATGTGGTCGACAGCCGGTTCGAGAACGGCGTGGTTGGCAAGCGGGTCGTGTTCAATTTCGTGGAACGGCGCGACAGACGCCCCCCGACGGCCGAGCATCCGACCGTGCCGACGGTGTTTCACGAGTTGCCGCCTGGCCACACTCGGCTGTACCCACCGCCCTGAGATCAGCCGCACGTCGAGTGACGACTCAGCCGGGAGCCCGCCACACGAGTGATGTTGTGTTCCCGTCCCCGGCGAACGGGCCCTCTGCTAGCATGCGCGTACAGAGGAGGGAACTCATGCCGGCACCCGCCTCGGACATTACGATGTCACCGCCCTCATCGGCGAGGGGGGCATGGGACTGGTCTGGCAGGCGACTAGCAGGTGCTCGACTGGTGCGAGGCGGTCCGCGTCCCGTGCCGGCTTGGTAGCTACTGGGCGACGGACACTCCGCACTGGGAGGCGGGAATGACGAGAACCATCGTGCTCATCGGGCTAGCCGTCTTGGGGGTCGTGTCGCCGCTCTCTGCCCAGCCGCCGCAACGGGTGCATGAGCTCAACGCCTCGCCGTCGACGACCCACATCTTCTTCTTCGACGCGTCGCTCGAGCCCGTCTTGCGGATTGACTCGGGCGACGTCGTGAGCTTGGAGACGGCGACCGGCAACCCGCGCTGGTTCGAGAATGCGGGGGTTTCGCGCGATCGGATTCCGGCCGAGCTGTTCGAGGTGTATGAAGGGTACGACTCTGCGGGTCGCGGAGACCATACGTTGAACGGCCCGATCTTCGTGAACGGGGCCGAGCCGGGCGATGTGCTGGAGGTCCGCATCCTCTCGGTCGACGTCCGGCTCTCGATCGCGGGCCAGGGCATCGGGCGTCGGCTCTTTCCGGGGGACATCGAGACCAATGTGTCGCGCGTCCACTGGATCGACCTGGACAACCGGACCGTGGAGTTTGCGCCCGGCGTCGTGGTGCCCATCAAGCCGTTCTGGGGGGTGATCGGGGTGGCGCCGCCCTCGGAGATGGGGCGGGTACCGAGCGGCGCGCCCGGATCCTTTGGCGGCAACATGGACAATCGCGACCTCGGACCGGGCAGCATCGTGTACCTGCCGGTCCACAACCCCGGGGCGCTGCTCTCCGTCGGCGATGGCCACGCCGTCCAGGGGTACGGCGAGATCTCCGGTTCGGCCGTGGAGACGTCTTTGCGAGGTGAGATCCAGGTGTTTCTGCACAAGGACCGGGAGCTTGCCTGGCCTCGCGCCGAGACCCCCACCCACTACATGACGATGGGGCTGGATCCCGATCTCGACGAGGCCGCGCGACTCGCCGCGGCCGACATGGTCGATTTCCTGGTCGAGACGCAGGAACTCGACCGCGAGACGGCGATCCTCCTCTGCAGCGTGGCCATGGACATGGTCGTGACGCAGGTCGTCGACGGGACCAAGGGGATTCACGCGATGATCGCGAAGGACGTGTTCGGAGCCAACTGACATGGCGCTCGCCCCAGGCACCCGGCATGACGGTCGATAGACGGATCACATGGCCCTAGACGCTGGTACGACGACCGGTCCCTTCGGTCGCCGTCAGCACCCGCAGTCTCTCAGGAGGTTTCAGATGTCCAGCCGATGTGTCGCTCTCGGAACGGCGTTGGTCCTGCTGTGGTTGGTGCCGCTCTCTGACGCGGGGCAGGCGTCGCCCCGGACGCCGTGGGGTGACCCCGACCTCCAGGGGACCTGGACCGGCTCGACACTGACGCCGCTGGAGCGTCCGCGAGACTTAGCCGGGAAAGCGTTTCTGACCGAGGAGGAAGCGGCGAGCCTCGAGCAGCGTGCTGATCAGAATCGGTTGGTGGAGCGCATACCCCAAGCCGGAGATCCGGGCACGTACAACCAAGCCTGGTTCGACCCTGGCACACGAATCGTTCCCGACCGGCGCACCTCACTGGTCGTCGAACCACCGGACGGGCGCATCCCGTATACGCCGGAGATGCGAGAACGCGGACGGTTACAGGCGGCCTATCGCGTGGGCGGTGCGCGCAACTCCTGGGTGGATGTCGACACTGGGGAGCGGTGTCTCACCGACGGATTACCGATGTTCTGGCTGGGCTACAACCCGAATCATCAGATTATCCAGACGCCCGACCACGTGGTGGTTCTCCATGAGATGTTTCGTGACCGGCGCATAATCCCCCTCGACGGACGATCGCATGGCTCGCTCCGCCAGTGGAACGGCGACATCCGAGGTCGGTGGGAGGGCGACACGTTGGTCGTCGAGTCGACACACTTCGTCGACAGGATCGACGACCGATGGGCAGCCACCTGGCGCATGCCGACCGACACGATGCATCTGGTGGAACGTTTCACCCGCCTCGACTCCGACACGCTCGAGTACGAGTTCACAGTGACCGATCCGGCGAAGTTCGTGCGGCCGTGGAGCGTCCGTATCCCGTTGACGACAAACCAGGCCGCGCGGGGCGTGACACAAGGCCCGCTCTACGAGTACGCATGCCACGAGGGAAACTACAGCCTCGTCAACGTGCTCAGCGGCGCGCGCGCTGAGGATCGAGCCGACGAGGTGGCCTCGCGCGACGGCGCGAAATAGTCTGTCCGCGCCCATGCTCGATCTGGCCCACAGACACTGGATGGGCGCGCACGGGTTCTGTCAACTTCCGCTCTGATCTGGCAGAGTGACGCATGCCGAGCTACCGAGGATACCGCTTCCCGCCGGACATCATCAGTCACGCGGTGTGGTTGTACCACAGGTTCAGTCTCAGCTTCCGCGACGTCGAGGATCTGCTGGCCGAGCGCGGAATCACCGTCACCTACGAGACGGTCCGGCAGTGGTGCGCGACCTTCGGGCTCGACTACGCCCGGCGCTTGCGGTCCCGGCGCGGCCGCCAGGGTGACACCTGGTATCTGGACGAGGTGTTCGTCCGGATTCGGGGCCGGCAGCAGTACTTGTGGCGGGCCGTGGACGAAGACGGCGACGTGATCGACATCCTCGTCCAGCCGCGGCGGAATCGCCGCGCGGCCATCCGCTTCTTCCGCACGTTGTTGAAGAGGCAGGGCCGTACCCCGCGACGGTTGATCACCGACAAGCTGCCCAGCTATGGAGCCGCCTGCCGCACGGTGATGCCCTCGGTCGTCCAGTGCACGGACCCGTACGCCAACAACCGAGCCGAGGTCTCGCACGAACCGACACGACAACGCGAACGGTAGATGCGCGGCTTCAAGTCCGCCGGGCAGCTCCAACGGTTCGCGTCGGTGCACGGCGTCGTGCAGAACCTCTTCCGGGTCGGCCGCCCTCTGCTCCGGGCCGCCCACCATCGTCTCCTCCGGTCTCAGGCATTCACCGAATGGGACAGGGTGACGTGCGCCGCCTGACCCGCAGGCCGTACTCCGCGCGTTGCCCGAGGAGCGGGCCGCGGTCGGTAAGTTGACAGAACCCATCGAAGGCTGTCCGCTGTGGCCTTGGCAACTTGACAGAGCCTTCCGCCGCCAAGGACTTGCCACCGGGCACCGAATTGCGCGATCCTTCATTGTTGGTCATACGTATCGGTAGCGAAATTCAGGGTACAGCTGACCTTTCCTGCGCTGCTGCCACGAGGGAGGTACGACAATGCGCACGAAACGCGTGGTGAGCGTCGTCGCAATCGTGCTGTCGGCCGTCAACCTGGGTGCGGTCGGCGCGGAGCTTCGATTGATTGACGCCGCGAAGCGATCGGACGTCGAGGCCGTCCGCGCGCTGGTGGAGCAGGGGCTGGATGTGAACGCGCGTGCCGCCGACGGGGCAACGGCCCTTCACTGGGCCGCCTACCGGGGTCGGGTGGAGCTCATTCAGCTGCTGATCCGGTCACACGCAGCCGTGGATGCCACCAACGATCTGGGCGTCACGCCGCTGTGGGTCGCGGCGAGCGTTCGCGGCACGACCACCGTTGAAGCATTGCTCACGGCGGGCGCCAAGCCGAATCTCGTGCCGCCCACGGGCGAAACGCCGCTGATGATTGCGGCACGCATGGGCAACCTCGAGGCGATCAACCTGCTGATCGCCCACGGCGCTGACGTCAACGCGAAGGAGGCAGCTCGGGGGCAAACCGCGCTGATGTGGGCAGTTTCAGAGCGGCAACCGCTGGCGGCCAAGCTGCTCATCGACGCTGGCGCGGACCTTCATGCGAAGACCGTGGCCTCCAAGCGGCTTGTGCAGCTGTGCTGTTCCGACTACAACGGGGATGCTCGGGGGACCGCGTGGGTGGACTACGGTGGGTTCACACCGTTCTTGTTCGCTGCCCGGGAGAGCAGCGTCGAGTCAGCAGAATCGCTGCTGGCTGCTGGCGCCAACGTGAACGACACCGGCGCGGACGGGTCGACCGCCCTGGCGGTCGCGGCGCTCAGCGGCCAATCAGCGGTCGCGCAGCTGCTCATCGAGCACGGAGCCGATCTGAACGCCGCTGGCGGTGGGTACGCGCCCCTGCACGCGACCGTGCTGCGGGGCGAGTTGGACCTGGCCGCGTCGCTCATAGCGCACGGCGCGGACGTGAATGTTCGACTGACTCGCGCAACCCAGGCGAGGCGGTCGCTGAACGACTACGCCTTCGACCGGAGGTTGATCGGCGCGACGCCGTTCATGCTGGCCGCCAGAGACGGCGAAGCGGTGTTCATGCGTGCATTCGCCGCGGCAGGCGCCGACACGTCGATTGGACTGCCTGACGGGTCGCCACCGCTGTCGGTGGCCGCGCGCGGGCAGCAGCATTTCAGGACTGCCCAGACAGGCGGCGTCGGGCAGCCGAGTGCGCGCGTGCTTGACCAGCGGGCGCTGGCGGCTGTGAAGGTGGTGGTCGAGCTTGGCGCGGACGTGAACGGTGCGGATCAGTCGGGCAATACCGCGATGCACGTGGCCGCGCAAAAGCGCTTCGAGGGCATCATCCGGTTCCTGGCGGAGCAGGGTGCTCACTTGGACGTGAAGAACCAGTTCGGCGACACGCCGGTGGCACTGGCGCTGCGCCCGCTCCCGCCGGCCCCCGGCGCCGTGGTCGTGGCGCAAGGCATGGAGATGGTCGACGACGGGCCGAAGATCGCGGACGTCCTTCGCAGCCTCGGTGCGAAGGAGTGACCTCATCATGACGAGGAGAGCCATGGTCTGGAAGAGATCCCTTGTCGTCGTCACGGCCGCCGGTTGCCTGTTGAGCCCGCTGCCCGGTGGACGCATTCGCGCGGCGGGCTCGACCGCCGCTGAGAGCACCGCGGCGGCAGAGGACCAGCGCGCCCTGCTCGATCGGTATTGCGTGGGCTGTCACAACGAGCGTTCGCTCACAGCCGGGCTGGCGCTCGATACGGCGGACGTGGCCAAGGCGGGCGCTGAGCCCGAGGTCTGGGAACGTGTAATCCGGAAACTGCGCCTCAACGCGATGCCGCCGCCCGGCCGGCCGCGACCCGACGCTGCTGCGACCCAGGCACTTGTCTCGTTTCTGAAGACGGAGATCGATCAGGCGGCGGCCGCGAACCCCAATCCGGGGCGGGTCGACGCCTTTCACCGGCTGAATCGCGCCGAGTACAAGAACGCCATCCGCGACCTTTTGCTGGTCGACGTTGACGTCACCTCGCTGTTGCCGGCGGACGACAGCGACCGCCACGGTTTCGACAACATGGCGAGCATGTTGTCCGTGTCGCCGACGCTCATCGAGCGTTACCTCTCGGCTGCGAAGAAGATCAGCCGGGCCGCCGTCGGGGTTGCGAGCGGCGGTACGTCGCGCCACACATACCAGGCTTTTCCGTACGAGGTCGACGAGGATTGGACCAACGCAAGTGACGAGCTGCCGTTCGGGTCGCGTGGTGGCCTGGCGGTTCGTCACACCTTCCCCGTGGACGCCACCTACGAGATCATGGTGAGGCTTCGGCGGAACGGCTACGACTACATTCTGGGATCTGCCGAACCGCACCAGATCGACATCCGCATCGACGGCGTGCGCGTCGGCCGGTTCACCGTCGGGGGTGAGGACAGGGGCACCCCCGCGCCGCTTGGCTTTGCCGGCAACCTTCCGGGATCGCCAGAGTGGGCGGAACACGTGACGACGTACGACGACAACGTGCGGGTGCGGGTACCCGTCGAGGCCGGCGCTCGTGTCGTGGGCGTGTCGTTCGTATCGCGGACGACTGCGCCGGAAGGTATCCGTCAGCGACCCGAGACAGTGAATTCGCACACCCTGACGTGGGACAACCCGTACGGCAATCCGGCGGTCGAGAACATAAAGATCGACGGTCCGTATGACACCTCGGGCGTGTCGGAGACGCCGAGTCGTCTACGGCTGTTCGCCTGCCGGCCGGAGGGCGCCAACGACGAGGTCGCCTGCGCGCGAGAGATTCTGTCGCAGGTGGCGCGGCGTGCCTACCGCCGGCCCGTCACCGACGCCGAGGTGGATACGCTCGTCGGGTTCTTTGAGGCGGGCCGTGGCAAGAGCTTCGACACGGGCATCGAGCTGGCGCTCGAACGGGTCCTCACCGATCCGAACTTCCTGTTCCGCATCGAACAGGATCCGGAGGTACTCGGGTCGGGCACGGCGTACCGGCTGAGCGATATCGAGCTCGCGTCGAGGCTCTCGTTCTTCCTCTGGAGCAGCATTCCTGACGACGAGCTCCTTGATCTGGCCGCGCGCGAACGGTTGCACGAACCGGCCACGCTCGCGCAGCAAGTGCAACGGATGGTGGCCGACCCCCGGGCGAGCGCGCTCGTGGAGAACTTCGCCGGCCAGTGGTTGCAGCTGCGCAACATCGCCAACGTCGCACCGAACACCCGGGCGTTCCCGGAGTTCGACGAGTTGCTGCGCCGCTCGCTCCGGCGGGAGACCGAGCTGTTCGTCGAATCCAACATGCGGGAGGACCGGAGCCTGATCGAGCTGCTGACGGCAGACTATTCGTTCATCAACGGGCGGCTGGCACGACACTACGGGGTCCCAAACGTCTACGGCGAACAGTTCCGGCGTGTCACGTTTTCCGAAGACACGGACCGTGGCGGGTTGCTCGGGCAGGGCAGCATTCTGACGCTCACATCCTATCCGACGCGCACGTCGCCGGTCGTGCGCGGCAAGTGGCTGCTCGAGAACATCCTGGGGAGTCCGCCCCCGCCCCCGCCGCCTGACGTCCCCGGTCTGCCAGACAGGGGTGAAGGAGGCCAGCCGGCGTCTGTGCGCGAGCGGCTCGAACGGCACCGGGAGAACCCGGTGTGCGCAACGTGTCACTCGCAGATGGATCCCCTCGGGTTCGCGCTCGAACACTTCGACGGCATCGGCGCGTTCCGGAGCGTGACCGAGGCCGGCGCCCCGGTGGATGCGAGCGGCTCATTTCCGACCGGCGGGGAGTTCGAAGGGCTGGGAGGACTGCGGGCATTCATTCTCGGCCACCGCGAAGCGTTCGCGGAGACGTTCATTGAAAAGCTCTTGGCGTACGCGCTGGGGCGCGAGCTCGAAGTCTTTGATTTGCCGACGGTCAGGAAGATCCAGCAACAGGCGGCGTCCGCCGACTACCGGTGGTCGTCCATCATCACGGGCATCGTGACGAGCACGCCATTCGTCATGCGGACGGTACGGGCCACGGAAGAGGCAAGAGTGGCGGCAGCGACGCCCTCGGCCGGCGGCGCTGTTCGGTAGGAGCAACTCGGCAGGAGAAACACGGTCATGTATATCTCGAAGCTTTCGATGCCGCGACGTACGTTCCTGCGGGGCGTCGGCACCGCCATGGCGCTCCCTCTACTGGACGCCATGGTTCCGGCGCTCACTGCGACGGTAAAGACCGCCGCGAAACCGGTGAAGCGTTTCGGTGTCGTGTACGTCCCGAACGGCCTGACGATGGCAGCATGGACGCCGAAAGCGACCGGGGCCGCATTCGAGTTACCGCCCATCTTGAAGCCGATGGCGCCATTTCAGGAACGAATGCTACTCGTGTCGGGCCTCAATGGCGCCGGTGGTTTCGGGCATACCGGCGCCTCTACGGAGTTCCTGACCGGCATTAAGGTGGGCACCGGCGATTCGGCTGCCGGGCCGTCGATCGATCAGCTCATCGCGGCGGAGGCCGGGAAGGAGACGCAGCTGGCGTCGCTCGAAGTTTCGATCGATCCGCGCGATAACACCGGTACCTGCGACGGGCATAGCTGCGCGCTGAGCAACACCATCTCGTGGCGGTCATCGACGGTGCTGCTCCCGATGGAAAACGATCCCCGCGTCGTCTTCGAACGACTGTTTGGTGACAGTGGAACGACCGATCCCGCGGTGCGCCGGGAACGGCTCCAGTTCGATCGCAGTATCCTCGATTCGGTCACGGCCGCCGCTGCGGACTTGCAGCGCGGCCTTGGCGAGGGCGACCGCCAGCGGATCGTCGAATACCTGGACTCGGTTCGAGATGTCGAGCGGCGGATTCAGCGCGCTACAGAGCAAAGCGCGCGCGAGCTGCCGGTCGTCTCGCAGCCCGATGGCATCCCGCAGAGGTTCGACGAGCATGCCGGGCTCATGTTCGACCTGCAGGCGCTGGCGTTTCAGAGCGATCTGACACGCGTGACGACCTTCATGCTGGGCCGCGAATTCAGCGCTCGGACGTACCCCGAGATCGACATCTACGAAGCGCACCATCCGCTCTCGCACCACCAGAACATCCCGAACCAGATTGAGAAGATCACGAAGCTCAACACGTATCACATGAGCCTGTTTGCGTCGTATCTGGAAAAGCTGCGCTCCACGCCCGACGGCGACGGCTCGCTCTTCGACCACACCGTGATGCTGTATGGCGCCGGTATGAGCGAAGGCAACACGCACGATCACACGAACCTTCCACTGATGCTGGCGGGCGGAAAGGACCTCGTCCCCGGCGGCCGTCACCTGATGTTCAAGGGCGATCCCGCCGCGAACCTGTTGCTCTCGATCGCAGACAAGATGGATGTTCCGATCGAGCAGCTCGGGAACAGCCGCGGCAAGCTGGAGCTCGACACGCTGCTGTAGCTCGCGGGGTGCTTGAGCCTCCGTGGCGCCCCTGTGCAGGGGCCTCTTTATCTCGTCGTCGATGGTACCGGCCTGTCCGTCGGGGCGTTGGTGCGCGGAAACGACGGTTCGTCGCGGCCTGGCCATCGTGACGGCCGAAGGAGCATGATCTCGACGTGAAGTCGAGAGTGCATCCCAAGTACAAAACAAAATGCCGCGTGGGAAACTGGCCGGCGTACGATCGAGCGCTGGTTCAGCGAGGCGAAGTCACTCTCTGGTTGGCGCCGGAGGCGATCGCCAGATTGGAGGCCGCGGGTGTCGGCAAGCGGGGCGGGCAGTTGCAGTACTCGGACGTCGCCATCGAAACCGCGCTGACGCTCCGCCTGCTCTTTCATCTGCCCCTCCGCCAGACGGAGGGCTTTCTGCGGTCGATCTTCGGGATGCTGAGCCTCGACCTGTCCGCGCCTGATCACACCACACTGTCGCGGCGGGCGCAGCGCCTCAATCTAACGCTGGCCTGCGGCTTGCGACTCGGGGAAGCAACCGGGCTTCGATGGGAGGACATCGATCTGGAGACCGGCGAGGTGCGTATCCGACAGCAGCTCCAATGGGTGGGGAAGCGTTTGGTGCTCGAACCCTTGAAGACGGAGAAGAGTCGTCGGACCCTCGTGCTGCCGGAAATTTGTCTTCGCGCCCTACGAGCCCACCGGACCGGTCAGCTTGAAGAACGCATGAAGGCGGGCGCTGATTGGAACGATACCGGGCTCGTGTTCACGATAGCAGACGGGGAACGGGTCGCCGGCTCGGGACCGCCCTGCACCCTCGGAACGTTCTACGCACGCTCCACGCGCTTCTCGACACGGCGGGGCTTCCTCGCGTCAGGTTTCACGATCTGCGCCACAGTGCCGCGAGTTTGTTGATTGCCGCAGGCGTCGAACTGGTCGAGGTCAGCATGCTCCTCGGCCACTCTGAACTACGCGTGACGGCCGACCTGTATTCCCACCTTCAGAAACAGACCGCAGCCAGGGCAGCTCGCCGAATGGACGCCGTTTTGTCGAGTTAGGGGGTCAATTAGGGGGTCAAAACCGATCTCCGACCGAAGCCGGTTTCAGGAACCCCCGTATTCATTGGGTGTAAATGGAGCCGGCGAGCAGACTCGAACTGCTGACCTGCTGATTACGAATCAGCTGC
>JAPYUM010000178.1 GCA_029940535.1 Vicinamibacterales bacterium | reverse complement strand
GCCATGGCGGCAAATCCGATCATCGTGCGACTGGCCGGCGACGCCGGCGTCCAGCTCACGTGGACCGGGTGGGCGAGGGCAGCGATCGTGCCCGGACTGGTGAGCCTGGTCGTGATGCCATGGGTGCTGTACACCGTCTATCCACCCGACATTCGAGAGACGCCCGGCGCCAGGCAGATCGCCCGCGACGAGCTGCGAGACATGGGGGCGCTGAAGCCCAGCGAATGGACGATGCTCGCCACGTTCGTGCTGCTGCTGTTCTTGTGGATCTTTGGCGCGCGGTTCGGTCTCGACGGGACCGGGACCACCGCCGCGTTCATTGGTCTCTCAGTCCTCCTTCTCAGCGGGACACTGACGTGGGACGACGTGCTACACGAGCACGGCGCCTGGAACACACTGGTCTGGATGTCGACGCTGGTGATGATGGCCAACTACCTGAACGAGCTCGGCCTGGTGCCGTGGTTTGCCATGACGATGGGCGGGTTGGTCGAGGGCGTCAGTTGGGTGCCGGCCCTGCTGGTCTTGGGTCTGGTCTATTTCTACAGTCACTACTTCTTCGCCAGCAACACCGCCCACGTCGTGGCGATGTATGCGGCATTTCTGGCCGTCGCGATCGGAGCCGGCGCTCCGCCAGCCCTGGCGGCGCTGGTCCTGGCGTTCTTTAGTAATTTGTTTGCCGGCTTGAGCCACTATGGGACCGGGCCAGCCCCCGTATTCTTCGGAGCTGGCTACCTGGAGATGGGGACCTGGTGGAAATTGGGCGGACTGCTCAGTGTCGTCAACATCCTCATCTGGACGGTGGTTGGCGGGCTGTGGTGGCGGGTGATCGGCCTGTGGTGAAGGTGGACAGTTCGGCTTGCGGGTGGATTCTTGATTCGGGTGGCGCCGGTCGGGGCGCGTGGCAAGGCGGTGTCCTGTACGAGGTAATGCGATGGACACGCCAGCATGGTGGCTATCCCGCCGTCATGATGGGCGCGTCCGCCGGAGGCTTTGCCGCGGCCGACGTGGCCACCGGCACCGAGGCGACCGTGCTGAAGGGCTGGACCGCGTGGGGCTCCGAAGACATCCCAGCCCGGTATCCCCTGGCCCCGTTCGTCGCCAACGAGTGGCCACGCAGCCGTTTTCGTCGGCACTTGCATGCCTCCATCCGCTACGTGATGGAGGACACCGAACGCGACGGTGTCTTCAACGATTCAGGTCAACGGACGCTGCTCCTCTTCGCGTCACGGATCCGGCGTCGCGACGGACGTGTGCCAGGACGGGCCGATCTGGTCGCGCTGTTTGGCATGGCCGCCACACGCAAACTCCCGAGAGCGCTGAAGTATGTGCCGGGCGGGTACCACGTCGACCCGGTCGTGTTCGCCACCAACCTCCCTGACACGCTGCGCTCTGAGTTCGTGCGCCCGCTGACGCGAGAGAACTATCACTGTGCGATCGAGGCATCGTGTCTGGTGCCGTTGGCGATGGGGCCTGCGCTCCCGCCCGGGCTGCTCTCTCCCGCCGGCGCCTATCCAGACGACGCGCGGGCGGTGTTCGTCGATGGGGGATTCACGCTCAAGATGCCGATGGCGCTGTTCGAGGAGGACGCGCGTTTCCGTGATCTGGCCCGCTGGACCGCCACGCCCCGCACGATCATTTTTTGTTGCGATCCACACGGACGCCTGTGGGAAACGAGTCTGCGACTGCGCACCCTCAATGCTCATCCCACCGTCGCGCGAGCCATTGCAGACGGCACCCTCCTGGTCGTTCATCCGGACCATCCCGTCGAGGCGAGCTTTCTCTCATTCGACCCCGAGGTCATCATGCGCACATTTGAACGGGGTCGAGAACAAGGCCGTCGTCTGCTCGAGGCCGAGTCGATGCGCCGGTTCCTGTCGGGCGCGGCCGGCACGGTGCCGCCGGTCGATTGAGACGCGCCTCGTTCCGTGAGTTGAGTGCCGACCCAGGACCTGTCATCGTTGGCGCGTCGCGAAAGGAGTCCCCATGTGTCGTCGCTGCGTCCTCGTGTTCGCGCTCCTTGCGGCCACGGCCGCCTATCACAGCCTGAATCCAGTTTGGGCCGCCGGTCAGACCCCACGGGCAGCCGACGGCCAGCCTGACCTCCAAGGGCTCTGGACCAACTCGACCACGACACCGCTCGAACGTCCGCCCGACATGGCGGACCGGGCCGTGCTCACGGCCGAAGAGGTGGCCGCGCTCGATGCCCAGGCCGTGGGGCGCAACGACCGGCCACCACGCGCCGGAGACCCCGGCACCTACAACGAGTTCTGGTGGGAACGTGGTACCCGGCTCACCCAGGCCTCGCTCGTGGTCGACCCACCCGACGGCCGGATTCCGGCCTTGACGGCCGACGGCGAGGTTCGAGCCGGATGGGCACGCGGCGCCGACTCCTGGACGAACCGCAATCTGGCCGAGCGCTGCGTGACACGAGGCGCGCCGAAACGCCCGGGCGGCTACAACAACAACTTCTTGATCCTGCAGACGCCCGGCTACGTGACGATTCTGCAGGAGATGATCCACGAGGTCCGGATCATCCCGCTCGACGACCGCCCGCACATCGATGACGACATCCGCCTCTGGCTGGGCGACTCTCGGGGACGATGGGACGGCGATACGCTGGTGGTCGAGACGACCAACTTCGGCGACCAGATCGTCTTCAATTCGTATAACTGCTGCCCCGGCGCCGGCGCGAACCTACGCCTGGTGGAACGTTTCACTCGTATGAATGTCGCCACGCTGGACCATCGCTACACCGTCGAAGACCCCAGCACCTACGCTGGCCCCTGGACCGCGTCGATTCCGCTCGTGCGGTTCGACGGACCGATTTACGAATACGCCTGCCACGAAGGGAACTACGGCATGGAGAACCTGCTGCGCGGCGCCCGCGTCCAGGAGCAGGACGTCGTCCGATCGAAATAGCCAGTCTAGAGCTGCAAGGGAGTACGTTCATGAGTTCCGCGAAGTACGTGCTGACAGCCGCCTGTGTGTTTCTTCTCACCCTGGCCTTGACCGAAGGCGGCGGGTGGATGGAGGCTGTGGCCCAAACGACCGAGCCGTCCCGTTTCCCGTCAGGTATTCGGGGACTCGCTGACGGACAGGACGAGCCGCCGAGCAACCGGTGGTTGCTTGGCGCCCGGGACGACGACGAGCGGTTCCGGCGCCTGCAGATCTACGCCGGCGGGACCGACCAGCAGATGTGGCAGATCGGATATCGCTACGAGCAGGTCTACCAGGCCATCCTCGACGAGAACTGGGAACTCGGCGCGCATCACTGGGGCAAACTGCGGAACGTCTTCAATGTGGCCTTGATGAAGCGGCCCAATCGGACACCAAACGCCGAAGCTCTGTTTCTGGAGAATGACTGGCAGCGTCTGGCCGGGGCACTAGCCGCCGGAGATGCCGCCGAAGCGCGGGAAACATTCCTTCAAGAGCGGCAGGCCTGCATCGTCTGTCATGTGGCGGAAGGCTTCGACTTCATCAACCAGACGCCAATGTTCGAGGAAACCGCCGCCTTCTCCGCCAACTAATCAAGACACGCGTCGCCGTCGAATGGCTCCCAACGGGGTGGGTTCGCGAGATCGGCGCCGCGGAGCCGTCCGCCGCGAGCCGTGAGCCAACCGGCAGCCGCATCTCTGACAAGAGGCGCCGAGGCCCATGCCGTCTGCGGCGCAGCGGAGCCAAACGAGACGCGGGCGGCGAAGAAGTCCGTGGTCGCGACGATCAGCGACTCGGCCAGGTCGATCGGATCTCCCGAGGGTCTCACGATCTCCACCTCCGGGCTCTCCCCCTGGCAGTTCACGCGCACACGCAGCCCCGACACGCTCGGGAGCCCGCGACGCCCGCGAACCACCTGAGCCGCCAGCACCTGCCGCAACTGCGCGCCGGTCAACACCAGCGTGACGACGCGATTGTCAAACGCGAAGACGTCATAGAGTGACCCGCGCGTGAGGGCACCGGCTGGCAAGTCGGTTCTCAACCCGCCGCGCCGAGCCCCCATGCCAATCGCGACGTCCGCCTCCGGCACGGCAGCCAGGATGGCATCCGCAAACAGGTTCCCAAGTGGCGACTCCAGGCCATCTCGATTCCGGGTGACGGGCGTCTCGAGCGCAATACCGAGCGGCGCCTCGCGCCAGCGACGGACCCGCTCGAGTTCCGGCCGCATCGCCGCCACCACGGACGCGTCGGGTTCGACCGGGGCAGATTCGTAGGGCGCCGGTGGAGCGCCACCAGCTTGGCAGTCGCCACCCGGGTCAACCGCCGCACATAGTCCCTGGGGCGCAAAGACCCGAGAGGACACGACCCCAGCGCCGGGCTCGACGGTGAGATCGAGGCGAGCGAACGCCGCCCCCCTCGCATAGGCCTGGATGATGGGTATGCCGGCCACCACGTGCGCCACCGCCGCATGGGTGTGTCCGGCCACGATCGCATCCACGAGACGGGGCGGTAACTGCCTGGCCAGTCGGAAGATCTCGGCATCGTCGCCGCACGACGACAGGTCGGCGGGGTCGTCGAACCGCTCGCACCACCCACCGGCGTGCGCCAGCACGACCACCACATCGGCCCCTCGCTGGCGCAGTTGCCTCGCCTCGGCCTCGACCGTCGGCGCCAGCGCCGCAGTGGCGAGCCCTTGGACGTTGGCGGCCAGCGTGTTCCTGAGCCCGCCGTAGGTCATCACTCCCACGATGCCTACCCGCAGCCCCGCCGCGTCGACCATGGTGGATGGCCGAACGTTCGGCCACGCCACCGGGTTCCCAGTGGCTTCGTCGATCACGTTCGCCGCAAGAAACGGAAACCGCGCCCGGGCGGCCGCCGCCTTGAGCGCACCGCGCATGTCAAACGGATCGCCGTCACTGGACGCGGTGTCGAGCGCCCCGTATTCGAACTCATGATTCCCGACCGCGAGCGCATCGTAGCCCAGCGCATTGTAGGCATCCACCACGAGCCCGCCCTCCGACAGGTTGGATTCAATCCCTCCCTGGAAGGTGTCACCGGCGTCCAACAACAGCACCCCACCGCCGTCGGCCGCTCGCGCCGCGCGTAGGTTGCGCAGATACCCACCAAGCTGGGCCAGACCGCCCAGGCCGGCGCGCGGAAATGCGCGGCCGTGCAGATCGGTCGTCCCCACGATCGACAGCGTCACACCGCCGGTGGCACCGGCGCGCTGCGATGCCGAGACCGCGCCGGCGACCAAGACGGCCGCGGCGGCGAGCGGCACCCACCCGATCGGAGAAACGCGCGGTGCTGACATGAGTTTGGCGTTCAGCATACCTCGCCGCGCGTCTACGCATCCGCGGATGGCGTCCGTCCCCAGCGGTGCGCGGACGGCTCCGCGGGGGGTGTCATGCTGCAAGACCGCGTAGTGACCATGGGAAGATAACGTCGGCATGCTCTCTTGGATGCCAACTCGAGGTTAAGGAAAAACCCATGACTCGTTTGGTTCGCAGAATGGCCTTCATGGCTCTGGTTTCCAGCTTCCTGGCCGCACCAGCCTTGACCGAAGCACAGGGTATTGGGATCGGCGTCAAGGGCGGTTTCCTGCACTCATCGTTCGATGCGACCGAGGCGTTGGACAGCG
>JAPYUM010000048.1:8353-32561 GCA_029940535.1 Vicinamibacterales bacterium | reverse complement strand
TCATAGGACAGACGGCGCCCTCCCGCCAGATAAACGAGTGAGGCCTTGTGGCGCATTAGGGGGTTACCCGGAAGGTGGGTGCGCGTGGCGTGATGTCGTATCGCGCGACGATTTCCGCGAAGAACAGCTCCGCCATGAGACGGTATCCGGCCGTGGTCGGATGGAATCCGTCGGCGCCGATGGCGCCCGGTACGCCGTCGAGCGCCGCATACAGATCGATGACACCGCCCAGACCGAGTTGACTCGCCATAAGACGGATTTCCGCGTTCAAGGCGAGGACCGCGACGCGGGTGCCCGGGTCCGACTCTTCACGCGCCTCGGTCACCGGAGTGAGCGTGGCGAGCAGGACCTCCACGCCGAGCCCCTGCGCGGTGAGCACCATGGTGCGGAGCGCGGCGGCGATGGGGGTGACGCTGATGGTCGACGTATTCCCGAGGGTTTGATTCAAGAACGCGAGGTCGATGTCGTTGAATCCCTCGAACAGCATCATCACGTCGGGCTGAGTCGTCAGCAGCGCCGAATTGATGCGCGAGACGCCCTGCACCGCGCGTTCTCCAGACAGGCCTTCATTGGCCACGACGAATTGCTGGGTCGGATACGCCGGGGTGAGCATGTTCTGGAGCTGCGCCGGATACGAATTCAGTGGCTCGACCGCCCGTGAGATACCCGGTATGGTCCGAGCGCCGGTGCGTAGCATCGCGGAGATGTCGCGCGACGAGATCCCCGCGGGCAGGAAGCTGGCGCCAACGAATCCTTCCGTAATGCTGTCGCCGAATGCCATGAAACGAGTGAAACGCAGCTTCTCGTCCGGCGGGGTGATGGTGATCGAAAACGAGCACGATTCTGCGAATTCAGGCAAGTCCGCGGTGCAGGTGACCGTTGACGTGCCGACCGGGAACGACGTGCCGGACACCGGAGCGCAGGAGCCTTTGTCCACTTGGATGCCGGCCACCGTCGCCATGGTCCAGGTGATGTTGACCGGGAGGGCGTCCAGCGACTGGCGTTGCACCGAGGCGGGACAGGACATGAGCGCCGACACCGGGGCGCCGGGCGTCGGGACCGGAGTCGGTGCGGTCGGAGGGTCATTGGAGCATCCTGCAGCCAGGATGATCGCTGCGAGCGCACACAGGCGCAGCCGAGCATACATTATCAAAGTAGATCGCTTTGAGAGGTGACGGGCCCCTCTGGGAGTCCGTCACGAAAGTGATCCGAGGCATTCGCCCGGACGGCTATCTCGCGTCACGCCGAGTAAACAAAGGATGCAATGGTAGTGGCGGGCGGTGCGGAAAGCAACGGTCGGCCCGGTCCGAACGGCGGCGCGGCGCACCTTTCGGCCGACCAATTACCGTTCGGCCGTCGCGCGGGTGATGATCCCGGAAGCGGTCGAGTCGAGCCGCGAGGTCCCGGATGGCATCCCGTTCTTTCGCAGAATGTAGGCGACCACGTCCATCAAGGCATCCGCGTCCGGCTTCCGCCCGGCCGGTGGCATGGCCGCGTTCACGTAGGCGAAGAGCTCGGTGGCGGGGCGGCCGCCCCACATGCCGAGGAACGTATCGCCGGCCAGCTGCGGTGTGTCCGAGGCGCCGGCCAGGTCAGGCTTGTGGCAGGAGGCGCAGACGTCCTGATACGTCTCCTCGCCCGCTTGGGCCTGGGTGGTCGTATAGGACGCCAGCGCCCGCTCACGGGGCTGCGAGGCCGCGCCCAGGCAGAGGAAACAGACAGCCACAATCGCGAGCCGTTGCCGGGGCGTCGTGGAGCGCATCATGGTCGCCTTGGCAGCAACCACCCGCGGATCTCGCCGGCGTCGTTCGTTTCGGTGTGAATCTGCACGTAGTACCCGCTCTCGCGCAGCGTACGGGTTTCTGAGGCGTTCAGTTCGAACGTGCCGCCGACGACGCCGCTGACATCAGACGTAACCTCGAGGGTGAACGCGACGGGGCCCCGTCGCGCTGGGGGCGCACGGTGAAGGTGTGCCACGGTCGCCCGTGAGCTCAGACCCTCGAACCGTCCGGTCACGACGAGCGTGCCGTCCGCGAATGTGGCGTGAGCTTCTCCCGAGCCAGACATCGTGGGCGCCGTCGCGAAGTCGACGGGCAACACCGAGAGACGTCCCCGGAACTGTTCCTCGTCTTGCGCGTGTGGTGTGCCCACGAAGAGACCCAGTACCCCCCCCACCGCAAGCGCGCGGACCATGCTGCCTGCTCCCGGCTGCCGCCTCAGTGCCATCATCACCCCGCATCCTCTCCAGTGGGGCCATCCGGATGTCCCCGCCCGACCGTGCTCCCGCCCCCGTCCCTATCGTCGCCGGGGCCGGGACCCGTGGCGGTGGCGAGACCGAGGGCGTCGAGGACCTCCGCCGTGTGCTGACCCAGCGACGGTGGCGGACGGTCGAGCACCGGCGGCGTGCGCGACAGCTTGATCGGGTTGCCGAGCGATCGAATCGGACCCAGGTGGGGGTGCTCGAGTTCGACGACCATCTCACGGGCCGCGATTTGGGGATCCTCCAACGCCTCGGCCAGCGTTCGGACTTCACCGCACGGCACCGCGTGGGCGCGCAGTCGTCCAATGAGCTGCTCGCGCGTCAGGCCTCCAAGGCATCCATCCAGCACCGACTTGAGCGCGCCGCGATGTCGCATCCGCTCGGTGTTCGTGACGAACCGAGGGTCGGTGTCGAGTTGTGGCTGACCGATGGCCCGGCAGAACTGGTGCCACAGGCGCTGGTTGCCGACCGCCACCATGACCAGACCGTCGCTGACCTCCACCGTCTCGTACGGGGTCAGCATGTGATGGTCATTCCCCTCCCGTCCCAACTCCTGTCCCGTGGCGAACAACACGTTCGCCGGCAGCGCCAGCGCCGTGGTCATGGCGTCGAGCAACGCGATGTCCACGTGCTGGCCCAGTCCGGTCTGATCGCGATTGCGCAGCGCCAGGAGAATGCCGTTCATGGCATACAACCCGGCCAGATAGTCAGTGATGGCGACCCCGACCCGCGTGGGCGGCCCATCGGTGTGGCCAGTGACGTGCATGAGGCCGGACTCGGCCTGAACGACGGCATCGTAGCCGGGAAGTGCGCGCTTCGGGCCCTGCTGGCCGTACCCGGTAATCGAACAGAACACCAGACGCGGGTTCATGTCCCGCACATTGTCGTAGTCGAAGCCGAGTTTCTTCAGACTCCCGGGTCGGAAGTTCTCGATCAGGACGTCGGCGGTGCCGATGAGCCGGCGCAGGGCCTCGGCGCCCTCGGGCGTCTTGAGATCCAGCGTGACACTTTTCTTGCTGCGGTTCATGCCGAGGAAGAACGAGCTGACGCCGTCCTGAAACGGGGCCCAGGCCCGCGTATCGTCGCCGTGCGTGGGCTCCTCTATCTTGAGCACCTCGGCTCCCATGTCGCCCAGCATCATGGCGCAGTAGGGGCCGGCCAGGACCCGAGTGAGATCGATGACCGTGAGACCGTGTAGTGGCATGTCGGAGCCGGATTATACCGGCCAGGTCGTGTATCGTGCTGGGCATGAGATGTTCGGCGACGTCGAGAGGGAGTGACGAACATGAGTCTGAGATGGATCACGACGCCGGCCCAGACGGCCGGGATGGCCGCGACACTGGCTTTGGCAGGGTGGGCGTGTGCCGGTGCCGGTGATCCCACCCGGGTGGCGGGTGCGCGATGCGCCGATCTGGTGGCGATGAGGTTGATCGATTTCAGCATCGTCAGTGCGAGCCAGGTCGCGGCCGGCGACGCGGTCCCGCACTGCCGGGTCCATGGCCTGATCGACGACGAGATCAACTTCGAGCTGCTGCTCCCGGACGCGTGGAACGGTCGCTTCATGATGGGCGGTGGCGGCGGATACGTCGGCAGCGTGCAGAACTCGGCGTTGGCCTACGGCGACGGTCCCGGTGCGCTCGAGCGCGGGTACGCCACGGTCGGCACCGACACCGGGCATGTGGGGGCGGGCGTCGAAGCCGGTTGGGCCCTCAACCACGAGACCCGACGGGTCAACTTCGGGCATCGGGCCGTGCACCTGACGGCGGAAGCCGCGCGATCGATCATCCGGTACTACTATGACCGCGAGGAGGAGTACGCATATTTCGTCGGATGTTCCCGGGGCGGCGGCCAGGGCATGATGGAGTCGCAACGCTACCCTGACGACTTCGACGGCATCGTGGCTGGTGCGCCGGCGTATCACTGGACCGCCTTCACGGCCGGGTTTGTGCAAAACCAGCAGATGATCTTCCCTGATGCGTCCGACCTGTCCACCCCGGTGATCACGCCGGAGAATCGCGCGCTGCTCGACGCCTCCATCCGAGACGCCTGCGACCATCTGGACGGGGTGGCGGATGGCGTCCTCACCGACCCGCGTCGCTGTCACTTCACACCGGAGTCGCTGCCGCGCTGCGCGGCCGACGTGTCCGGCCCCGATTGCGTGACGTCCGACCAGTTGGCCGCCATTCAGACCATCTACGCCGGGCCGACGAGCAACGGCGAGCCGATCTTTGCTGGCTTCCCGCTCGGCGGTGAGAACGATCCCGGCGGCTGGGATCGGTGGATTGCCGGCGCTACCGGAGACCGGGGCGCCCCCAACCTGCACTATGGATTCGGCACCGAACTCTACAAGTACTTCGTGTTCGATGATCCGGACTGGGACTACACGCAGTACGACTTCGCGACCTGGGCCGACGATGTCGCCGAGACCGCGGCCCTGCTCGATGCCACCGAGCCCGACCTGGGCCCGTTTCGTGACGCGGGGGGGAAGCTCATCCTGTGGACCGGGTGGTCCGACCCCGCGCTGACCGCGCTGGGTACCATCGACTACTACCAGGAGGTCGTCGCCGGCGACGCATCTGTGCGGGAGTATGCCCGATTGTTCATGCTGCCCGGGGTCTTGCACTGTGGCGGGGGACCTGGGCCGGACCAGGTCGACTGGCTGAACGCGATTGCCGCGTGGGTCGAGGAGGGCGAACCACCGGTTCGGCTGGTGGCCGCGAAGCGAGGTCTGGAGGAGGAGACGGCGCCCGTCCTGACCCGGCCCGTGTGCGCGTTTCCCCAGGTCGCCGTGTACACCGGTTCGGGGTCGACGGACGACGAGGAGAACTTCCAGTGTCAGGCTCCCTGAACGCGTCCAGAGCCCCGGGTATACTTGTGCCCGCTCGCGCGCGATGCGGTGTTTCTTGACCTGTCACCATAAAGTAGCCACCCATGACCGATGCCTTTATCTACGACGGAATACGCACGCCGTTCGGCCGCCACGCCGGAGGCCTGGCCGGCATGCGCGCCGACGATCTGCTCGCCGGCACGATTCGCACCTTGATGGCGCGCAGCCCGTTCGAAGGCAACCAGGTCGAAGACGTGATCGCCGGATGCACGAACCAAGCTGGTGAGGATTGTCGCAACGTGGCTCGGCGGGCCGGGTTGCTCGCCGGTCTTCCGGTCGAGGTCGCCGGGATCACCGTTAACCGCCTGTGCGCGAGTGGGCTGGCCGCGGTGGTCGACGCGTCACGCGCGGTGGCCTGCGACCAGGGCGACCTGTTCATCGCCGGTGGCGTCGAGAGCATGAGTCGCGCCCCGTTCGTGATGGCCAAGTCTGAACGGGCGTTTGGTCGTCAGGTGACCGTGTTTGACACCACGCTTGGTTCCAGGTTTTCCAATCCACGCACCACCGCCGAGTATGGCGACCATGCGATGCCGCAGACGGCCGACCACATCGCCGCCGACCTGGATATCAGCCGGGATGACAGCGACCGATTCGCGCTGGCCTCCCAGCAGCGATTCGCGACGGCAAAGGCGGCGTGCTTCTACAAGGACGAGCTGGATCCGGTGACCGCGCCAGGGCGCAAACGAGGAGAGACGGTGGTCGTCGCCGACGACGAGCATCCACGGCCCTCGAGCTCGGCTGAGAAGTTGGCGACGCTCCACCCGTTGTTCGAGGGTGGCGTGGTGACCGCCGGGAACGCATCTGGCATCAACGACGGCGCGGCCGCGCTCGTCGTCGGGAGCCGAGCGGCCGGTGAGCGGGTCGGCGCGACGCCGGTGGCTCGCATCGTCTCGGCGGCTGCGGCCGGGGTGGAGCCGCGTGTCATGGGGCTGGGGCCGGTGCCGGCGTCGAAGAAGGCGCTCGACCGGGCCGGGCTCTCCTTGGCCGACATGGACGTCATCGAGATCAACGAAGCGTTCGCGACGCAAGTGCTCGGCTGTCTCAAGCTGATGGAAATCGACCAGGACGATAGTCGCGTGAACCCCAACGGCGGGGCCATCGCGGTCGGACACCCCCTTGGGGCGTCGGGCGCCAGGCTGACCCTGACCGCCATGCGTCAGCTCCAACGGGTGCAGGGCCGCTACGCGCTCGTGACCCTGTGCATTGGTGTCGGTCAAGGATTGGCCGCGGTGTTGGAGCGGGTGAGCGTTCCCTAGACGGGACTTCGCCCCGAGTCCCACGCGGGCGCTACGTGGGGACCCCGAGTGCCCCACTCCGCACCGGCGAGGCGCGCATTGTCGCGCGCCTTAGCTCAAGGACGTGACCGCAGAGTCCTATTCGACCGACATGACGGACGGATCGAGCGACACGCCGAGCGCATCCATCAAGCCCTACCGGCTGCTGGCGCTCGTCGCCATCTATTGCATCATCGCGCACGTAGTACCGCCGCCCGAAGGGGTCGACCCTCAGGACTGGCGACGGGTCGGGGTGTTCTTCGCCACTATCGGCGGACTGATGCTGCAGCCCATGCCGGGCTCACAGGTGGTCCTGGTCGGTCTGGTCGCGATGCTGGTTCTCGGCGGGCTGCCGATGGACCGGGCGCTGAGCGGATACTCGGTGCCGACCGTCTGGATGGTGCTCATTGCCATGCTGATGTCGCGGGCGTTGCGCGACTGCGGGCTGGCCCGGCGCATCGCACTCCGGTTCGTCCGCGCCATCGGTGGTACCGCGCTCGGGCTCGGGTACGCGTTGCATCTGACGGACTTGACCCTGGCCACCGGCGTGCCGTCGATCACGGCGCGGTCGGCCAGTATCGTGTTTCCGATCGCTCGCGGCATCAGCGGGCTCTACAAATCACATCCCGGTGCGTCGTCAGGCATCCTGGGCGCTTTCCTGATGAGCTGCCTGTATCAGGGCAGTGTCATCTCGTCGGCGATGTTCTACTACAGCAGCGCCGCCAACCTGTTGTTGGGCGATCTGGCGGCGCAATACGCTGGGATCACGCTGACCTGGACGAGTTGGTTCGTCGCCGGACTGGCCCCGGGCGTGGTGTCCAGCATCGCGGTGCCCTATCTGGTGTATCGCGTCATGACGCCGGAGCTGAAGCAGACCCCGGCCGCGGCCGAGTTCGCGCGCGAGCAGCTGACCCAGCTTGGCCCCATCAGAGGGCGGGAGGCGACGGTCGCGATCGTCTTTGTCGCGGTCATCGCGCTCTGGGTGATCTCGGCGTGGGTGTCTTGGCTCTCGCCGACGCTGGTGGCGTTTCTCGGCATCGCCGTACTGTTCTTGTCGCAGGCACTGAGCTGGGAAAGTGCCCTCGCCGAGAAATCGGCGTGGGACGTGTTCATCTGGTATGGCGGTCTGTTGATGATGGGTGGGGTGCTGAACGACACCGGGGTCACCACCCTGTTCGCCGAGTGGTTCGGGTCCTGGTTCGTCGGCACATCCTGGGTCGTCGTGTTCATCGCGACACTGGTGGTCTACTTCTACGCGCACTATTTCTTCGCGAGCACGACCGCCCATGCGCTGGCGATGTATCCACCGTTCCTCGTGTTGCTGGTCGGCCTCGGGGCCCCGGCGCCGGTGGTGGTGTACAGCCTGGTGTTCATCAATAATCTGACGGCTGGCTTGACTCACTATGGCACCACCACCTCGCCGGTGATTTTCATCGAGGGGTATGTCAGCCTGAAAGATTGGTGGCGGGTCGGGTTCTACGCGTCGGTGCTCAATCTGGCGATCTGGCTCCCGGTGGGGATGCTGTGGTGGAAGGTGCTCGGTCTATGGTGATGATGCGTCGCGCGCGGAGTTGGGTCGTGCTGTTCCTGGTGTGGCTGGTGTCGGCCTGTGGCGCCCCGCCCAGCGTCGACGTGGAAGTGGTCGACCTGTTGATCACCGGCGGACGGGTCATGGATCCGGAAAGCGGTCTCGACGCCGTCCGCCAGGTGGCGATCCGCGACGGCGTCATCGTGGCCGTGAGCGAGGACGGCGAGCGCCGACTCGAGGCGGCCGAAGTCCTCGACGCGTCAGGCCTGGTGGTCGCGCCCGGTTTCATCGACCTCCATGCCCACGGACAGGACCCAGAGAGCAGTCGGTATCACGCGCGTGACGGCGTGACCACGGCGCTCGAGTTGGAAATCGGCGTCTACCCGGTTGACCAGTGGTACGCCGGACGAGAAGGACGGGCCTTGATCAATTTCGGAGCGTCGGTCAGCCATCAGAGGGCCCGCCGGGAAGCGTTCGGCGCATTGGTCGCGCAAAGCAACGGTGAAGGCACTTTCTCGCTTGGGAGTGCCGCGCAGGCAGACGCGTACGTGTATGATCCTGCCCCGGAATACGAGCTCGGTCAGATGAGTCGCCTGATGGCCGATGGTCTCGACCAGGGCGGGCTGGGCTTCGGGTTCGGTATCAGCTATACGCCGGGCGCCAGCCACGAAGAGTTGTGGCATCTGTTCTCCGTGGCGGCGGACCGGGACGCCCCGGTCTTCATTCATCTCCGGTCTGCCGCGGCGTTCAACGCCGGCGGCGCGCTCGCGCCGTTTCAGGAAGCGGTGGCCAATGCGGCCGGCACCGGCGTGTCCTTGCATATCGTGCACATGAACAGCAGCGCCGGCGCTGCCGCGCCCGCCGTGCTCGACCTGATTCGCGGCGCTCGGGCCCGGGGCGTCGACGTCACCACCGAGGCGTATCCGTACACGGCCAGCGCCAGTCGTATCGAGTCCGCGTTGTTCGACAGCTGGGTCGGCCGGTCCGCCGAGGCGTACGACCGCCTGCAGTGGGTCGACACCGGTGAGCGCCTCACCGAGGTCACGTTTCAGACCTATCGGAAGCAGGGCGGCTGGGTCATTACCCACGGGCGTTCCGAGGCGACGAACGAGTGGATCGTCGGTCAGCCGGACGTCATCGCGGCCAGCGACGGTATTCCGTTCGCGGAGGGTCGCGCCCATCCACGCGGCGCCGGCACCTTCGCCAGGATTCTCGGAGAATACGTGCGCGAGCGTGGTGTGCTGTCGTTGATGGACGGTGTGCGCAAGATGACGCTGATGCCGGCTCAGCGGTTGGAGACCATCGCGCCTCGAATGGCGTCGAAAGGGCGAGTGCAGGTCGGTGCCGACGCGGACCTCACGCTCTTCGACCCGCAGCGGGTGATCGATCGGGCCACCTACGACGCACCCGATCGCTATTCTGAAGGTATCGTGCACGTGCTGGTGTCCGGAACCTTCGTCGTGCGGGACGAGAGTCTCGTCGATGGCGTGGCGCCCGGGGAGGCCATCCGGGCGGGGTCCTGACCTGCCCCCGCCAGTGACCGGCAGTACTGAGTCATGCTCACCGAATCCGTGCCGGAGCCCAGCCGGTCTGTCGTCGCCCTGGAGCCAGTGACCGACGACGTGCGGGGGGCGATTCGTCGCGCCCTCGACGCGGTGGACTGGCGCCAGGCGATTCCTCGCGGGGCTGATATTTCGCTCAAGGTGAACCTGGGGTGGGATCTGTTTATTCCCGGCTCGATCACGTCGCCTCTCGTGGCGGAGTCGCTCATTCTCGAACTGCGGGACCACGTCGGTACCATCTACATGGTCGAAGCGGACCAGGTGCTGGAAGACGTGGAGTCGGCCTTTCACCGGAGCGGAATGGCCGCGGTCTGTCGCCGGACCGGTGTCGAGTGGGTCAACATGGAGCGGGTTCCCACGGTCGCCGTGGCCGTGCCGGACAACGTCGTGTTGCGGGAGGTCCAGGTGCCCCGGATCTTGCGCGACACGCTGCTCGTCACGGTGCCGGTCATGAAGACCCACGCCAAAACCGGGATCACCGGGGCCCTCAAGAATCAATGGGGATGCCTGAACAAGATGCGGCACGAGTATCACCTGGTGCTGACTGACGCGCTGGCCGATCTGAATCAGGTCGTACGCCCGGCTCTGTCGGTGATGGATGGTACGGTCGGACTCGAAGGCAACGGACCAAAGTCCGGCACACCGCGGATCGCGGACCGGATCCTGTGTTCGACTGACCCGGTGGCGCTCGACACCGTGCAAGCGATTTGCATGGGCATCGACCCGGCGACCGTGCCGCACCTTCGCCGGTGCGCCGAACGGGGCATCGGTACGGACGATCGGACCAGAATCGACGTTCGAGGCTTGGTGCCGGAAGAGAACGTGGTGGCCTTTCAGCCGGCAGCTCACAACACCGTCTCGTCCGTTGAGAATCTCCTACGCAAGTCCGCGCTCAAGCGGCTGTTCTTCAATACCCCGATCTTTCGGGTGTGTCTGGTCGGGGCGAAGCTCTACTACCGCGTGTGGACCGCCTTGAAGGCCGAGCGCCACTGGCAACGCATTCGCGCGCATGGCGTGTATGGTCCCCAATGGCGCGCCGGCTGGACCGGTGTCGCCGGGTCCGGCACCGACACGCGACCGTGATGGCGACTCCTCGGGTGATCGTCCTCGGCGGAGGGCTGTCCGGGATGGCCGCGGCGTATGCCCTGGCTCAGGCCGGCTGGGATCGCGTCACCATCGTCGAGCGGGGCCCCGAACTGGGTGGTCTGGCCGGCACGTTCGAGACCGACGGGCATTTCTATCCGTTGGCCTACCACCACATTCTGCAGCGCGACCGGGGTCTACTCTTTTTCCTGGATCGAATCGGGGCGCTGCCCGACGTGCGTTGGCGCAAGATCTCGATGCTGTTCCAGCTGAAGGGCCGTCTGTTCGACCTGGCCGACCCGGTCGATTTCCTTCGCTTTCCGATGAGTCTCGCCGACAAGCTCCGCTTCGTCAGGTTGATGCTGCGCTGCTTCGGCAAGTCCGACTGGGCGGACTGGAACGAACGAAGTGCGGCCGAGTTGGTGGACACCTGGGGCGGTCCGGAAGTCCGGCGAGCGATTTTCGATCCGTTGATGCGGCTCAAATTCAACCGACCGTGCGAAGAGGTCAGCGGGGCCTGGCTCGGGGCGCGTCTCCATTTCCGGGAGGGGTCAGCGCCGCTGGGCTACATCCCTGGGGGCAACTGGACCAAGGTGTTGTGCGACGGGGTCACTCGTCTGCTCGACGACGCGTCCGTTCAGGTGAAGCTGGGGACATCGGCCCGTCACCTTGGCATCCAGGACGACCGGGTCACCCGCGTCGACCTGGACGACGGCGAGAGCCTCGAGGCTGACCTCGTGATCAGCACGGTCCCGACCGAGGTCTATCAACAGCTCTTGACCGCCGCTCGACCGGATCTCGACCATGTGCGCTACACGGCGGTGGTGTCAGCGATCTTGGCCACCAAGCAGCGGGTGACGCCCACGTTCTACTGGATGAACCTGGCGTCGCTGGACTGCACCGCGAGTGGCATGTTCATGCTGAATGCGCTCAACCCGACGATCGGGGCGCCAGGAGATACCTGCCTCAACATCATGACCCACGTCCCTACCCGGCATGACACGTTCTTCCACCAGAGCGACGACCAGATTCTGGCTGGTTATCGGGCTGACTTTCACCGCGTGTTCGGTTTCGAGCTGAAGCCGTTCTGGACCCAGGTCAACCGGCTGGGGATGTACGCTCCGGTGTTTCACCGAGGCTACGAGAATCCTCCGCTCCGCGATGCGGTGCTTACGAATGTGTACTGCGCTGGGAACTACCGCACGTTTCCGTCAATCGCGTCCACCGGGACGGCATTGGCGTCTGGAGTAGACGCGGGCGCTGCGATCCTGGCCGATCACGGCGGCACTTCGGATCTGCCCGCCGCTATCGATGGATATCGGCTGGCTTCGATGCCTCGCGGGTAGAGCGCTTGACGACGAACACGTCGACGCGCCAGAGTGGTGAAATGGTCGCAAGGAGCAAGGCTTCGACCAGTGTGGGGCGTCGAGTCCCCGTGGCGATTTGGCCGACAGTAGGGATTCTAGCCAGCGGGATCGTGTTTTTCTTGATCCCGGTGATCGTCATGCCGGAGCGCACGTGGTCGTGGCTTCCGGATTAGGGCCCGGGCGGCTCGAAATAGGAAGGCAAGTCAGGCTTCGTCTCTCGCAGAATCTCCACAATCGCCCGCCGATCGTCGAGGGAGAGACGGGTGTCGCGCGCGGTTCCATCCGCTCCGGAGAGTACCTGCCACAACCGTGCGTATACCGCGTGCTTTGCCGCTGCCGGCAGGGCATCGAATGCCGCAGTGTAGATCATGTAGCTGCACGGGTAGCGGAACAGCCGGGTCGTGAGGTCGAGCGACCGGAGTGTGCGGCCTCGGGAATCGAACGGTCCGCGCTCCTCGAACACCGCTTCGAATCCGGCCGACCCCTGAATGGCGTCGTCCAGCGGCGCTTCATCGACGAACAGCATGTAGTCCGCGAGCGCTTCGACGGTGGCGGCCAGCGCGGGGTCGAGGGCAGTCGGGGACCCGGTATCCCCGGTGACACGCCCTTCGTGCGCCGCGGCCCGGAACTCCCACCCCGTGCGGGTGAGCAGGTTCGTCATGTGCGTCTGGTGCTCGAGCACCATGAGCGCGGCCGCGTCGCTGTAGGGGGTGAGATATCGCGTGCTGTCGATTCGGTCCTCGACCGAGGGGAGGTTCAGGTTCCCCGGGTCGATCTCGAGGGTCGGGTTGGCCGCGTTGGTGGCCACGGTGTTCCCGACGTGCGGACCTTCCCCGGTGTCGCCGGTGACATACCAACCGCCCCACCGTTCTTTGAGCGCGGTCCGGTGGTCGACCGGAATCGCCGAGAAGGGGACCCCTCTGGTGTCAATGACCGTGCTCCCGACCGCCAGACCGGGTACGCCGAGCGTGGTGTCCGAGATGTGGCACTCGACGCAGGTCCGTGGCCGCTCGAAGGGCGGCGCCGGTATGACCTGCTGACGAACCGCGTAGAACATGACCCCCTGCCGCGGGTCGTGCGCGGCGATTTCAATTGCCGGTGCGCCCGGAATCCACGCCACCGCCACGTCGTCTGTGAAGTAGATGGCGCGTGGGGTTTCGGGGGTGATGAAGTCTGCCTGCAGGCTGGTGTGGGAGAACACCAGTGTCTGCGATTCGATCGGTACGTCGAGGGCGTCGAGCAGGGCCCGGAGATACCCCTGCTCGCGGTCGAACGCCAGGGTGACCTCGCCGGCGCGGAGCAGCGCGTGCAATTGGGCCGCGCGGTCGGTGCGCGGACGTGTGCCGTATTCGATGGCGGGGTGTCGAGGCGAGACAGCGAATCGGTTGTTCTGCTGGGCGGTACCGACGAGCGCAAGCAGCGTCGTCGTGAGCACCGTCAGGGCGGCAAGGCGTCGTTGATGCACTCTGGCGCCTTCTCTGTTCGCATCCGACTCCGGTGACTCTCGCCCACGACTACCCAGGGCGCCGCTCCAGAAGAGCGGCCACGCGGTCGCCCTGCGTCTCAGCGTCCTCCGCGCCGATCTCCATCAGACGATCGATGTAGTCCTCTTGGAACATCAAGAGGCTCAGCAGGTCAGGGCTCGTCGTTTCGCGTGAGCCCAGGCCGCGTGTCAAATGGCGAAAGAGCCATGGGAGCTGGGGCTCGAATTCGCCGGCGAGTCGGCCGAGGTCCCGCGACGGGCGCACCACCACCAGGTCAACCGGTCGCAGCCCTTGATGCTGGTCGGGGGGAAGGGCCGCGAGCAAGCGGTTCAGTCGCTGCAAGCTGAAGGCGTCGCGATCCAGGTCGTCCAGGAACATCGACTGAATCATTTGTCCCGCGATCTGGGCCGGCGGCGGATAGTGCCGGACGTCGGCCTCCTCCGTACTGTTTCGACAGCGGTTCGAGATGGCGATGATGCGACGAGCCCCGAGGTGGATGGCGGGTGAGCACGGAGCGAGCATCCGGATGCCGCCATCGCCATACCATCCGTCGTCCAGTTCGATAGCGGGGAAGAACAGCGGCAAGGCGGCCGACGCCATGACGTGATCGATGGTGATGGCGGTCTGCCGGCTGCGCCGGTTCGGTCGTTCCCAGTTCTCGATGTCGGCACCCTGTACCCAGACCACGGATCGCCCGGTGGTGTAGCTGCTGGTCGTGATCGCCACCGCCCGCAGCCGGCAGGCGGCGATGTTACGGGCGATGCCGACGAACTCGCCGCTATCGGTTGGTTGCAGCGCGTGTTCGAGAAATCTCCGCAGCGGCGCCGTGTCGAGCAGTCCGCGGACCTGCGGGGCCAGGCTGCCGCCACCGGAGATCAGCCTCACGCCCCACCGCACAACCAGACTCAGCAGAGAGCGACCATCGACCCGGAAGACCTGGTCGACCCGCTGCCGCCGCCAGAGCTGCACCAGTCCGTCAACGGCCTCACTGAGCGGGCCGACCTGCGAGGCGAGATAGGTGGCGTTGATGGCGCCGGCTGACGTGCCGGTGATGATCGACAGTCTGATCGTCGGGTGTTTCTTGACCAACGCCCTGAGAAACCCGACCTGATAGGCGGCGCGCGCCCCACCCCCGACCAGCACCAGCGCCAGGTCGTCGTCCCTGGCGGCGGCGCTCTCCGGCTGGCGGTCGTTGGTCATAGCGTTGGGGGCTCGACAGGTGGACTCAGGCGTATTGGACAAGAAAACGGCCCGGAAGAATCTTAGTTCTTCCGGGCCGTCCGGACGAGCCGGTGCCCACAAGACCGACAACGGGCGCGCGACAATGCGCGCCCCGTGGCTACGGAGTGGGGCACTCGGGGCAACGCCCCGACTAATTACTAATGCGCTAGCGGGTTTGGGCGAACCTGGAACTTGACCAAGTTGCCCTGTGTGCCCTTGCCACCTTCAGAATGCCACACGGCGTTCGTCCCATAGTCAGCCCAGACCGCGCGTCCTTTCCACCCCGCGCTCGGGTCGTCGATCCGACCGTCCATTCCCCGCGAGTAGAACCCCAGTGGGTAGGGGACCCGCATGACCACGTATTCCTCCTCGTCCGGCAGGAACGCGAGCAACGAGTCTGACGTGCTGCCGGTGGCAATCGGGATGTTGTTGCCAAGACCCAGCGTGTCGTGTTGGTCGACCCAGCTGTAGTAGTGGAAGTCAGCACTTCCGTGGTCCGTCACCCCCTTCATCTGCGGCCCTGGTGTGGCGAAGAGCGACCACCCCTCCGGACAGTGCTGACCCGTGGCGGTCGGCCCGTTCAGGACACCGCACTGGCTCCGGTCGAAACTGGCCATGTGCCCGCTGCCGGACAGGGCGGTCCAGATGATGCCGTCGGTCGTGATGTCGATGCCGCGAGGCGAGTAGCCCTGGATCGGGGCGTCCGAATTGTCGAACGGTGGCTGGTAGTACTCGGCGATACAGGTCTCGGGCGGATTGGCGCCCAGCGCCAGCCGTACGATCTGACCCGGTACGCCGCCCGAGGCGGCCCAAACGACGCTGTCCTCGGTCGGGTCCGGCACGATGCCGTACCAGCCGGCGCCCAGCTCCTTGTCCTTGGTCGGGTCCAGTTCTTCGCCCCGGCCAACCCACTCGCCGATTCGACCGTCGCCGTTGGTGTCAACGATTATCGGGCACCAGCCTTGTGCCGCCTGCGCGTCGCCGGTCTCTTCGTACACTTCCACGTCAAGCCAGCCGATGACCGGACCGACCGAGCTCAGATACAGCCGCTCACTGTCCTCGTGGCCAAACTGCAGATGGTGCGTGTTGAAACAGGTGTCGATCAGGTCGACGTCCTCGCTCTCTGGATCGTAGAACGCGATGTGTCGGGCCGCACGGGTCAACGGATAGTGCTGGGCGTAGGGATTGCTCGATCCTTCCTGACACCAAGCGGGGTTGCCCGGTCCGCGGATCTGATGCGTCATCCACACCCGTCCCTGCGCGTCCATCATCGGGTTGTGCGGGTTGCCGGGGTTGTCCCAGATGAGCTCGTCACCCCAGTAGATGGACGGTTCCGGCATCTCCTGGGCGATATACGAACGGAAATCGCCTTCGCCCGGTGTGTCCCGCACCGGAATCGTGACCTGGTGGGCCTCGTGCGTCTCCGGATCCACCCAGACCAGGCCGTCGCTCGCGAACTCGACGCCGTAGATCGGGCCGCCCGCATTGACCCGCGGGTCACGCTTGTCGGTGGCCACCTCGTCGTGGATGTAGCCGGTGGGGCCGCCCCACTCCCACATGGTGAGCACGATGTCGCGCTCGCGACCCGCCGGTCGCGGCGGCGCCGCCGGCACCTCGCCAGCCATGATGCGGTCGGTCCAATCGGCATACATCGAGACCGCGCGGTCGGCGCCGAACCGGCGCAGCCCACCATTCATCATCGCGCCGCGCTGACCCGCCTGCACGCGGTGCGCCCACGCGGCTTCGGTCGAGTCGAAGTCGCCCGGATTCAGCACCTCGCGTGTGGCCTGGTTCCCGAGCTGGTGGCAGAGCTGGCAGCCCTGCTTGAGACCGTCGATCCAGTTCGCCTGACTGCGCATCCCTGGCGAGATGCCGTTGCCGCCGTCTCCTGTGCCGGGGAACTCGCTGTGGGGCGGCACCTCGACCAGCGAGTACCAGTAGTTGGCGGGGTAGACCTGGGCCGCTTCGCGCGGGTTGGCGGCCGCCACCGCTCGCAAGTCCAGCGTCGCGCCCGGCGATCCGGAGACCGGCTCCGAATCCTTCAGGCCGTAGCCGCGGACCCAGACGTTGTACTGAGCCTCGGGTAGATCCGGCACCACATAGCGTCCCGCGTCGTCGGTCACCACGATCTTGCGGAACAGGGTGTCGAGGTCGTCCGTTTCGGCGATGACCCAGACACCGGCTTCGGGCCCGGACGCCCCGCGGACGACACCCCCGATGTCGTCGGAATCTACCGAGACCTGAGCCGTGACACCTGGTCCCATCCAGGCGGTCCCAGCCGCAAACAGTGCAACGACGCCGACCACGCCGAGTCCCCGAAAGAATGTCATGCGCATATGTGCCTCTGCCGCGCCGATGCCCGCGAGCAGCAACGCGTCTTCCAAACCGGCAGTGACCGGTCTGGCTGGGAATCAACCAGGGTGCTCCCCAGGTGGAGCGGGTATCTTGGAGGGTTGTATCACTTCACACTAACTGATTGCCAGTGGGGGGCGTTCCACGGCGCCGTCGACCCCCGGAGTAAACTCGCGTGGCCTCCTAGGCTTCAGAGGACATAAACGCGCACTGAAGATAACTAGGGGACTCGGCAAGCTCGATTCGAGGGCTCTGTATGCCGAACGGGTGCGACTGCTGTATGAGCGGGCCACGGCTGGCTTTGTCTCCAGCTTGATGCTGGGCGCCTTCTCGGCCCGGCTGCTGGTGTTTCGAGCCCGCGCGGGGGCGCTGGGCCGTTTCGAGGACGCGCTCCGCTGGGGGCGCTGGTGCGATGTCGGATTGGCGTTCGTCGCCGGGGCATGGGGGGCGCCTTTCTCCTGGTTTTTCCGGAGTCACCGGTTTTTCAAACGTGCTCGGGCTTGAAATCCGGGCGGCGTTGGACACTAGTTAGGACGGCAGGTCGGGCCGGCGTTTCCAGAATTCGGTCGCCTGCTCGAACGCATGGGCCAACTGCAGCACCCCACGCTCGTCGTAGGGACGGCCGACGATCTGTAATCCGACCGGGAGCCCTTCGTCGGTGTGGCCACAGGGGACCGAGACGGCCGGTAGACCCGTCACGCTGATCTGGTAACAAGACTTCATCCAGTCGAGATAGGTTGGCATCGCTTCGCCGTTGATGTCGGTCACATAGGGCAGGTCGATGTCGAACGGCACGACCTGGGTGACCGGGAGCAGCAGGAACTCGTACTCCGTCATGAACCGGCGCACCCGGTCATGCAGCGCCGCACGAGCGCGCTCCGCGTCCGCCAGGTCGCGGCCGCTCAGCCGGCGTCCTGCCTCGATGTTCCAGACCACGGTGTCCTTCAGCATCCCCGGGTAGCGGTCGAGGGTCTCGCCGAAGAGCACGTCGTAGACCCAGGCCCGCCAGGTGGTGAAGACCGTGTCGGCGCCGGAGAAATCCGGGCATCCGTTGTCGACCTGACACCCGAGCGACTCGAACGTCCCGCGTTGGCGCTCGAGGACGGCAGTCACGGCCGGTTCCACCGGGAGTCCTCCGAGGTCGGGGCTCCAGGCCACTCGCACGTCCCGAAGGTCCCGACCGAGCGTGTCCACACACGGCACGGCTGGGACACCCACCGACAGCGGGGCTCGCGAATCCGGGCCGGCGATTGCGTCGAGCAGGAGCGCGACGTCGCCAACGGTCCGGGCCATCGGCCCGGCCACGCCGAAGGGGAACCACGGCGCCGCGTCCGGCCAAGTGGGCACTCGCCCCGGCGTCGGGCGCAGACCCACCACGTTGCAGAAGCTTGCGGGGTTGCGGAGCGAACCGCCCAGATCGGTGCCGTCCGCGATGGGCACCATACCCGTCGCCAGGGCCACGGCCGAGCCCCCGCTGCTACCGCCGCAGGTCTTCGTGAGGTCGTAGGGGTTTCGCGTTGCCCCGAAGACCTCGTTGAAGGTCTGGGAACCGGCCCCGAACTCCGGCGTGTTCGTCTTGCCAATGGTGATGGCGCCGGCGCGGCGCTCTCGCTCGACGATGAGCGAGGTCTGGGTGGGGACGTGGTCCGCAAAGACGCGTGACCCGAACGTCGTTCGCAGGCCGGCCGTGACAAAGAGGTCTTTGTGCGCCACCGGCAGACCGTGGAGCGGGCCCACCGCATCGCCCCGGGCCAGCGCGGCGTCCGCGGCATCGGCCCCAGCGAGCGCCGTGTCCGACGCCAGCGTCACCACGGCGTTGACAGCCGCGTTGTGCAGGTCGACGCGGGTCAGATGGGCGGTCATCACCTCCCGGCAGGAGACGCGCCGCTCGCGGATCAGTTCGGTGAGCGTACGAGCCGTGCAGTCGCACAGATCGGTGAGTATCGTATCGGTGGCGGACACCGGTGCATTCTATAGTGGTGGCCGAGTAACGCTGCTGTGTAGGATTTCCCATAGAACACGGCCTCTGTCCCAGGTTCTTCGACCCTCGCGTCGGCGTGCGGCGTCCAAAGCGGGAGGGGGAGAGTGACGGAGACCGCGAGACGGGAGACACCGGTGTTGACAAGATCCGGTCGTACGCTCTGCGCGGGGCTCGTCACGCTGTTGGCCACGACGGTGCTGGCCCAGCCGTTGTCGAAGCTGCTGGTCGGTCCGTTCTCCTATCTCCAGCCCGGCGGTATGCCCGTGGGCTGGGAACCGATGCGTTTTCCCAGTGTCGACGTGGCGACCGAGTATGAGTTGGTGTCCCAGGAGGGGCGCGTGGCGTTACGGGCCACCAGTCGGATGTCGGCTTCGGCCGCGCTCAGGCGCGTATCCATCGACGTGGAGCGTCGTCCGGTGATCGAGTGGTCCTGGACGACCGACGCGGCGTGCTACGTCGGGAACTGGCAGGACCCGGAGACGGACGATTTCCCGCTGCGCCTGTTCGTGATCTTCGAGCCGATGAGTGGGATATTCTCGCTGCTCCAACGCTTCGATCCGGGCTTCCGTGGTGATGCGGTCGTCTACGTGCCTCAGTCGGAGCTCGCGCAAGAAGCTGAGCCGACCTCTCATGTGAGTGCCCGCATCAAGGTTGTGCCAGTCGTGCCTGTCGGGGTGGCGCCGGCAAGTGAACGGGATGGATGGCACCACCACCGCCGCGACGTGCGAGCCGACTATCTCAGATTGTTCGGCCGGACGCCGAAGAGGGTCGCGGGGGTGGCGGTGATGACCGACACGGACAACACCGGGACGGCGTGTGTGTCCCACTTCGGCGACATCTCGTTTTCGGAGTCGGCGTCATGACGCGAGTGCTGGTAGCGGTGGCCGCGCTCTCGCTGTCGACCCTCTCCGCCACTGCGCAGCCGTTCGACCACCAGCACGTCGAGTGGAACCGCGTCCTCCGGCGTCACGTCGTCAACGACGCCGCGATCAGCTCCGTCGACTACGCCGCGATCCAGGCCGACCCGTCTGGACTGCGGCGCTATGTCGCTCAAGTCACCGGTGTGAGTCCCCCACAGTTCGAGGCGTGGACCGACGCCCAGCGGCTGGCGTTTCTGATCAACGCCTACAATGCGCTGACCGTCACGTTGGTCGTCGACAACTATCCGCTGACCTCGATCAAGGATCTCGGCGGATGGTTCTCCTCACCGTGGAAGAAGCGCTTCTTCACCCTGCTCGGAAAGAATCGTCATCTCGACGACATCGAACACGGAATCATCCGGAAGCAGTTCGACGAGCCGCGTATCCACTTCGCCGTCAACTGCGCGGCCATCGGATGCCCGCCGCTGCGCACCGAGGCGTATGTCGCGTCGCGGCTTGATGCGCAACTGGAGGACAACACGCGGGTGTTCCTGCGCGACGAGCGGCGGAACCGGTACGAGGACGGGGTCCTGCGGTTGTCCGAGCTGCTCGACTGGTACGAGGGCGACTTCAAGCGTGACGGCGGCTCGATCAAGCGCTTTGTGGCCGCCCGGCTCACAGACGACCCCGCTGAGGCCGCCACGATCGACTCCCGCGACACGCGGATTCGCTTCCTGTCATACGATTGGGGTCTCAACGGTCGGTAGGCTCGTGATTATGCTGCCGCTCGTTGAGCCGCAGACGTCGCCGGGAAGAGGAGGAGACAGTCAGTCATGCGTTCAGCCAGGCCTTCGACCAACAACGGACCGCGTGGGCGTCGGTTCGACACGCCAATCGTGACGGCCATCCTCGTGGCCGGAGTGCTCTGCCTCCCCCGGGCTGCGGGCGCGCAAGGCGCGTGGACCAAGCTGCCGGACATGCCGGTCGAGAAGTGGGAGCCGGGTACGGTCGTGCTGGACGACAAGCTGTACTTTTTCGGCGGCTACACCGACGGCGTCAAGTCGAGCAAGGTATCGAACGTGTTCGATCCGTCGGACGGCAGTTGGACGCGGATTCAGGACTTGCCTAGCGCCATCTCCCACATGAATATGGTGCTCGACGGTCGCACCGTCTGGTTCGCCGGTGGCTACAAGGACGGTTACAAGGGACACACCATTGCCGAGGTGTGGAGCTACGACATCGACGCCGACCGGTATGCCGCGGCACCCTTGCTCCCGGCGACTCGTGGCGGGGGAGGCCTCGCGCTGGTGGGGCGCAGCCTGCACTTCATGGGCGGCACGGAGGAAGACCGCGACACCGATTCGCCCGACCACTGGGTGCTCGACCTGGGCGCCTGGACGCGGGGAGGCGCGGAGTGGACACACGCGGCCCCGATGCCCGTGCCTCGCAATCAGTTCGCCTGTGTCACCTTTGACGGCAAGATCTACGCGATGGGCGGCCAGTTCCACCACGACAGCGAGCAGCTCGACCAGGCCCGGGTGGACATCTACGACCCCGACACCGATTCGTGGAGCGCCGGACCTCCGCTGCCGAAGGGGCACTCGCACGCCGAAGGCGGCACGTTCGTTCACGGCAACCGGATCTTCATGATCGGCGGACACACCACGGCGTCCGGAGAGTCGAAGAAAGTGGATGCGGACGTCCTTGCGCTGTCGCGTGGAGGACAGTGGGAGGTCGTGGCCACGCTCCCGATGCCGCTCTCCTCACCCGCGGCGGGGATCATCGGCGGCAAGCTGTATGTGGCGGGCGGATCGCCCGGCAACAGCGCCGTGCAAGCCGATATGTGGGTGCGAGACGCGCCCTGAGTCGGGCCACAGGACCTAGCCAGCCGGCAATCTAGGACTTCTTACCCAGCGCCGCCTCCGCCTCGGCGATTTGACTGTCGAGGTCGGCCAGCGCCTGGGCCCTGGCGGCCTGTAGCCTGGGGTGGGTAGTGGCGTCGGCTTGGCGCTGGAGGTCGACGCGGGCCAAGCGCAACGACTCGATCCGGTGCATCGCAGCTGGGTCGGCCGGCGCTTTCCTACGCCGAGCGGAGCGCTCGCGCTCGAGTTCGTCCATCCGTTCCTGGATTCGTGCTTCCGCGTCGACCAGACCTTCCCCGGCGTCTCCCATCACTGTCTCCTGGCTAGGCTTCCATCAACGTACTCGTATGCAAACTTCCTAGTGTACGCGACTTGGCGATGCGGGCGGGTCGTGCTGTTTTCCCTGGACAGGCGCTCAAGCCGCGGGCATCATCGGCAGCGGAAATGCGTATCAGAAGACCCGCGAAGGGATGGAACATGACAAGGACAACACCTCGCGTCCTGGTGGCCAGTGCGTTCGTGTTCAGCGTGATACTCGCCTGGGGTCCGGGCGGTGGCGACACTCAGGCTCAAGACAATCGCAACGTGACCGAGGCGATGGTCGAAGACTGGATGACCGAATTGTCGAACTGGGGCCGCTGGGGGGACGATGACCAGCTCGGCGCGTTGAACCTGATTACCAACGAGAAGCGGAAGCAGGCGGCCGGTCTCGTGCGGGAAGGGGTCTCGGTGTCGCTTTCGCACAACTACCTGACGGAGCGGGCGGAGGACGCCACGTCACCCTTCAGCCACGAGATGTCGGGGGTTGGTCGCGTGGGGCCGTTCGTCGGCGACCGGTACTCGATCTCGTATCACGGCTATGCGCACAGCCACATGGACTCGTTGTGTCACATGTCGCACAACGGCGTCATGTACAACGGCTTCGAAAAGTCGACCGAGGTTACCGAGGCCGGTTGCTCGGCGCTGTCCATTCTCGACGTCAAGCAGGGCATCCTCACGAAGGGCGTGCTGCTGGACATGGCGCGGCTCAAGGGTGTCGAGTATGTGGAGCCCGGCACGCCGGTCTACATCGAGGATCTGGAAGCCTGGGAGCGACAGGCCGGGGTGCGGGTCGAACCGGGCGACATCCTGCTGGTGCGGTATGGCCGGTGGGCGCGTCGCGCCGAGGTGGGGCCCTGGGCCACTGGACGTCTGGCCGCCGGGCTCCATGCGTCGGTCGGGCCCTGGTTGAAGGCACGCGATGTCGCGATGATCGGCAGCGACTACACCAACGACGCGTTGCCGTCGGGCGTGGACGGGGTGTCGCAGCCGATTCACCAGCTCGTGCTGGTGGCGATGGGTGTCCGCATCTTCGACAACCTCGACCTCGAGGCGCTCGCCGAAGAAGCCGCCCGCCAGAATCGGTGGGAGTTCATGCTGACCGCCGCCCCGCTGGCCGTGGAAGGCGGCACGGGCTCGCCGCTGAACCCGATCGCGACCTTCTAGTTTTCCGACGAGGCGTCCGTCTGGCACCAAGTGGTGCTCGAACACCTTGAGACGTTTCTCACGCAGGCGGCTGAGTCGCATCGCTGGATGGCCGTGTGCGTTCAGGATGAATTGCCTCCCTTACACCACCGGAGCGTTCGCGATTCGATTCGATATGGTGACAAAGGCGATGCCGACCGTCGTCTTCGCGATCACAGTGACCCTACTGGTCAGCGCGACTGTGATCGCGCAGCCCTTTCCGGAAGAGCATCCAATGTTGGTCGGGGAGCACCGCGTGTGGCTCTCGGTCGCCAAGGTCAGCGGCGCGCTGTACTCCTCGAGTTCGTCGGCGACGCAGTCCCGGGCAAGTCAGCTCGCGATGGGTCCGGGTCCTGATCCGGTGCAGGTCTATCTGTACATCTCCAGTCCGACCCACGGCATCCGGCGGTTCGAGTATGCTCCGGCCACGGGACTGCTCACCAACCGTGTCGATGTCATCCCCTTCGTGCGCGGGAATGGCATCGAGCTTCGGGCGAACGATCGCGGGCAGACCGAGCTCTACGCGAGTGAGTCGTACGTGAGCGCCAACGCACCGTCGCGAATACTGTCGCGACTACGCCGTTTTGTCGACGCCGATGGCGACGGCGTCTTCGGGTCCATCGGTGACGTCGACGCGGCCATCGCCCAAGGCGTGCCTGCAGGGTTCCATACGCTGAACCAGATCCAAATCCTCGGAGACGCGCTCTTCGTCGGGCATGGGACACGAACCCTGAACGGTGCCCGGCAGGGTGCCGACGGCGACCGGTTCGGTGAGTCGGCGTTCGGTGGCGCGTTGCTGATGATCGAAGACCTCGATGAGGTCGCGACCGTCGAAGACGCCGCGGGCTTTCCCGCCTACGTTCCCCATCCAACCGATTCGCAGTACCAAGACCTGATCGAGGCCGCGGCAACCGGCGCCGAGGCACCCTACATCCATGATCAGATGTTCCGGGTCGTCGCCAAAGGCGACTACGGTTATCGGAA
>JAPYUM010000048.1:0-8253 GCA_029940535.1 Vicinamibacterales bacterium | reverse complement strand
ACATCCATGATCAGATGTTCCGGGTCGTCGCCAAAGGCGACTACGGTTATCGGAACGGGAACTGGCAGGATCAGGCGGCGACCCACACGGCGGACTTTTTCGCCGGGATCGGCGACCCGGCGTGGATTACACCGTCACATACCTTCGACAACTATGATCACGGCGGCGTCGACACGGACTCGACCGACCCGGCATTCAACCAGTTCCACGACCCGGCGCACCCCAGGGGGCTCGGTCCGCATTCCGCGGTCACCGGTCTGGCGTTCGCGCCACTGTCATTCCCGGTTCGCTACTATGATCACGCGTTCGTCGCCCGGTGGAACGGCCAGTTCGGAATCGTCGACGGGCTCGACTACCGTGACATTGTGCTCGTGGACGCTGCGCTCGGAGACGTGGAGCGGGTCGCGTCCGGCTTCAATGCGCCGATCGACGTGGTCGACGACGGGTACGGTCACTTGCTCGTCGCCAGCTACTACGGGAGCATCTGGCGGCTGACGCCCAACGACGCCCCGCGCTGCGGGTCGTGCTCGCCCCGGCGGGAGGGGGACGACCGTCGCACGCTGCACATAGCGCCGCTCGCGGCCCGATGACTCGGCTTCGAGGTTGTTCGGTGCTGCTGTCGAATGAAGGGGGGGCAGTGAGGCGCATGACCAGCAGCCGGGCACGTGGCTCCGGTCGCCTCGCCGCGGGGGCTGCGGCAGCCGCGGGTGTCGCGGTGATGACGTCGCTGGCGTCCGGTATCACCGTCGCCGCTCCGCCCACCGTCAGCACCGTTTCGCCGCCGAGCCACTGGATCCTCCTGTATACCGAAGACTTTTCCACCCCGCTGAACGGCGCGGTCGCGCCATGGGTCTGGGACGGCTCCAGCGACGCGTTCGACACCATCCTGGACGACGATGGTTTGTGGTATCAGAACGACTACGGTCCGGACTGGACCACGGCTCGTCGTTCCTTCACGACGTATCGAAAGGAGTTTCCGGTCGGTCAGGACGGCTGGCTGACGGCCTCGCTGTCGGCCCGGGACTGGGACCGCGACGGTGTCATCGAAGCGCCGCCGTCAATCACCACCGAGCAGCAAGGCCTCGCCCACGTGGCCGTGCTGCACGTCCCTGACCACACCGGTGGGGCTATTTTCCGCTCCACCGACCCTCTGCCGGCGGAGTACCGCATCGAATACACGTTGAAGACCATCGACTTTGGTGGCAAACGCCACGGCGCGATTGAGTACGACGGTCGGATCAACGGCTATGGCACTGAGGGATGCAAGACGCAGCATCCGTGGGGCGAGGGCTCGAACAGTCCCGGATGGACCGGAGACGCGTCGGTGCCGGTCTGCGAGTGGCAGGACGTGCGGGCAGGTCCGTTCGGTTACAACGGGTTCCACTTCCTGGCCATCGTGGACTTTGCCGACCCGGTGCCCAGGAACAACCACTTCTGGCACTATCACCGGAAGGTCCTGATGGACGCTTTCTCCCAGCATCCGGACCGCGTCGGTGAGGGCACCGGTGGTCGGGTGTGCAACGCAGCCACGAACCAGTACTACAACTATCGGGATAGTAGCTTCAATACCGTCAACATGTGGATCAGCGGGTTGCCGAACTGGACACCAGGTCCGGGTGGGCTCGTCGCCAACTCGCAATGGTTCATGACCAGTTGCGCCGGTGGGATCGCCGAACAGCAGCTGTCCTCAGCCGCTGAACTCCAGCCCGAGTTGATGCCGCACCAGGTCTACACCTTCGCTATCGAGCGGAACGGCGCCGGTTACACACTGGAGGCGAGCGGGAATTTCGCCCGCGTCGGCCAGAAGACCCTCCGCTTTCACCGCCCGTTCATCGTCGACAACGTGCCGATCTGGCACTACAACGGTGCTGCGGATGAGTATGACGGACGTTTCAACACCGACCTCGTGCAGCAGGACGCGTACGGCACCATGACCTGGCCGAACCAGTGGCCGGCCGGCTCGGCCTACCCAGACTATTTCGTCATCGGTGACTTGTACACGAACGCGTATGAAGGCCGGGCCAGCCTGACCGATATCCGGCTCTACGTGCGCAAGGTGCCGGCGTGGGGCAAACGCACGCCGACGGCGCCTCGCCAACGATAAACGGAATCGACGCGCGGCCATTCGCGTCAGATGCCGCGGCTTCAGGTCGGTCGGACATCTCCAGCGGGCGGCTCGTCGCGAAACCTACTCGCCGATGGCGATGATCTCCCGGGTCGTGCGGATATACCAGGTGCCGTCGACAAGCGCCGGCGACGCGAGGGTGCGTTCGCCGATGTCGTTGATGTGGAGCAGCTCGAACGCCGGACCCGTCTTGAGCACGAACGTCTGACCGTTGTCATTGGTCACGAACAGCTTGTCGTCGACCACGACCGGCGACGCGGAGATGCCTTCGCGACTGGGACGACCCAGTCGCTCCTGCCACACGGTCTCTCCTGTCTTCGCGTTCAGACAGGTGATGATGCTCGACATGTCGTTGAGCTGGTACAGGTAGTCGCCGTAGAGAACGGGCGATGGCACGAATGGGGAGCCGCGGGTTGTCTTCCATTCCAGGTGAGTGCCCGAGACGTCGCCACGACCGCCCGGTTTGATGGCCAGGGTGGGGCCAGCCCGACCCGAGGCGCAGAAGACCAGTCCGTGTCCGACCACGGGCGTCGGAATCACCTCCCTGAGATTGCCGCCGCAGTTCCACAGTTCTTCGCCCGTCTGCGGGTTGTAGGACTGCACCTGTCCCTGGCTGCTGACGATCAGCTCATCGTGGTCGCCCGCCGTGATCGCGATCGGGGTCCCCCAACCCACGCGCGCCGACCGTTCCGTCTGCCACCGCGTCTCGCCGGTTCGCGCGTCAAGCGCGACGACGAATGCGCCGCGGTCCTGGTCCTGGTAGATGATCACGCTATCTCGATACAGCAGCGGCGACCCGGCCGGACCGTGATAGTTGCTGATCGGACCGAGGTCGCGGTGCCAGAGTAGATTGCCGTCGAAATCCACGGCGACGAGGCCGCGGCTCCCGAATGAGGCATACACGCCCTCTCCATCGGTCGTCGGGGTTGCCGAGGCTGGCGTGTTCTTGCCATGGTGCCGCTCGGGGCGCCCCTCCGGAACATCGGTTTCCCAGAGCAGCTCGCCGTCCGATCGCCGGAAGCTGAGCATCGAGACCTGACGACCACGGTCACGCGATGTTGTGAGGAAGATCTGGTCGCCCCAGACGATCGGCGACGAGTGACCAGTGCCGGGGACCGCGGTCTTCCACAACACGTTGGTGCTGTCTGACCAGGTGTCGGGGTATCCGGCGTCGTCGACGACCCCCTGCCCGGACGGTCCACGCCAGCGCGACCAGTAGTCCGCGCCGCCACTGGAGGGTGGGACCATGCGGACGTCCGAGACGTCCTGCGCGAACGTTGCCGCCGGCAGCGCGACGAGCGCACCGACCATGGCCGCAGCCGCAAGCAGCGCCGCGGCAGACCCGTGAAATCGAATGAGGGGCAGAGTCATGACAATCGGCTAGACGCTGGCCGCACGCAGGGCGTTTACCGCCTCAGTCTGCGAAGGGTACGACTCGACAACCTGGTCGAGCCGGGTCAGTTCGAGCAGTTGCGTGAGTTGTCCGGGGACCGAGGCGAGCACCAGCCGTCCCCCCACGTTCCGGAGCATGACGTGGCTGCGAACGAGCTCAGCCACCCCGATACTGTCGACATAGGGGACGGCCGCCAGATCGAGGACGACGTGCCGGGTCCCGCTCTCGACCACCTCGCGCACGCGGTTCTTCAAGCGGCCGAACGACTCCAGCGTGAGCCGACCGCGTAGCTCGAGCACGGGGACCGGGCCGGCCGCGCGCTCGTGAATGTCCATGGTTGTCCAGGCCTCACACCGTCCGAGGTCCTACCCCGCGGGCTCGGGTCGATCGGGACGCGGCTGGTTCGATTCCGCGGTGGCGTAGATCGCGTCACCGCGCGCGACCTCCTTCCCCGCGTCGTTGGTCACGATGGCGTCGGTATGGATGATCTGACGTCCCATCCGAACGACCCGTGACTCGCAGGTGATCGACCCGGCCGACACTGGACGCAAGTACTTCACCCGCAGGTCGACCGTCACGAGCGAGCGACCGGCGTGGAGGGCGTCCTGCACGTCCTCCCGCAACAGCAGCGCATAGGCGATACCGGTGTCGATGAGCGATGCGATGACCCCCCCGTGCATGAGTCCCACCGGGTTCGCGAGCTCGGGCCGCATGCGCACGCGCGCGACCGAGCGGCCTGGCTCCGCCTCCAGAATCTCCAGTCCGAGCAGGTCGAAAAACGCCACGCCCCGGGAGTGCGCGAGCAGCTGCTCTTGAAGCGTAGCGGGGTCCGGACGGGTCATGGGACGTTGGCAGAATTGGCGCCAGACAAACGCGGTGCGACGTGCAGGCGTGGTCAGTGACTCATCGCGTAGAGCAGGACGTTGATACCGAGCGCGTAGCCGTTGGGAGAGAACTGTTTGAAGTAGTTGGGGTCTTCGCCCTCCCGCTCCCACGCGTCGGCGACGTCTGTGTTGTGCGACATCAGCACCAGGATCCGGCCCGATTCATCCGTGATGGCTCGCAAGTGCGCTTCCGCACTGTCGGCGCCCCGTTCCGATGTGTTGCCGCCGTTCCAGCCCCAGAACTGGATCGCCGTGATCTGAGGCACCTCGTCCACATACATCAGCGCGCGAAACACCGGGTGATCCAACGGCACGTCATGAATCGGGTATTGTCCGGGAGGCAGAACTTTGGCGATTTCCGCGCTCCAGTGCCGCCAGGCGCGCGAGCCCCAGAAATCGTCGACCCACAGGAATCCGCCCTTGAGCAGGTAGGTGCGGAGCCCGTCGGCTTCGGCGGCGCTCAGTCCGATGGTGCCGACATCGGCCGCCATGATGAACGGGCAGTTGAACAGCTCTTTGTCCGTCAGTTCGACGACCCAGTGATTCGGCTCGCCGCGCGTGTCCGTGCTGATGTGCGCCGTCGTCAGTTCCGAATACCGGGTCATCAGGTTGATGCCGGCGTACGGATAGTCCGTCCGCCACCCCATGCCAAGCTCTTCGTAGCGCACACTCGTGTAGGCGAGCTTGCAGAATGAAAAGTCGCGGTCCGGCATCGAAGACGGTGGGTATCTGGCCGGGGCTCGGCCTTCTCGGAAGTAGCCGCGTTGCGCGCTGGCGGTGACCGCCAGCCCGGCCAGCAGCCCGGCCAATACGAGCAGTGTCGTTGCGCGAGTGAGACGACGACGCGGCAGAGTCATCAATCGAGTCCGTTGTCGCAGGCGGAGTTAGGCTACGTCATCTTGGCGGTTTCTGGCAAAGTGGCCTCAGGTGGTCCGTGCTGTCGCCGGCGCTCGAACAGGGCCATCGCGCACGTGTACACTTGCAGGCCGCTGAAGAACGCCACGAGTGGTTTCCTGTCGGAAGCTAGCAGATCGCTGAAAAAACGTGCGAGGGGATTTTCTGACGAGGCGTCTGTCTGGCTAGGCGCGAGGAGGGAGCAGCCAGGTGGGCTGTGACCGACGAAGTAACACCGCCAGACGGGCGCCTCGTCGGAAAATCTAGGAGCCTGATGCCATCGTTCGCCGTTCGCCCCGGTCTGACGATGGACACGCTCGAGTTGCGTCACGCGGACGAGCTGTTTCAGTTGACCGACTGCAACCGGGGGTACTTGCGCCGGTGGCTGCCCTGGCTGGATGACATCCGGGTCGTTGAGGATACCCGCGGCTTCATTCGGGCCACGCTGGCCCAGTCCCGGGACAATCATGGGTTCCAGGCCGCGATCGTGTTGCGCGGCCGTCTCGCCGGTGTCATCGGTCACCACAAGATCGACTGGCGGAATCGCGCCACGGCGATCGGGTACTGGCTTGGCGAGGACTTCCAGGGACAGGGGCTGGTCACGGCCGCCTGTCGCCGCCTCATCGCCCACGGCTTCGGGGTGATGGGATTGCATCGTGTTGAGATTCGGTGCGCCATTGACAACCATCGCAGCCGCGCGGTGCCGCAGCGCCCCGGCTTCCGTCTGGAAGGCCAGCTGCGGGAAGCCGAATGGCTCTACAACCATTGGGTCGACCACGCGGTCTACGCCGGTCTGGCCACGGATCAGGGACTGGTCGAGACGCTGGTCCATCAGACGGGCGAGGCTCCCGATCAGAAACGGAATCAGAACCCGATCAGTCCATGAGCCACCCGGTGATGCAGCCCCACGCCGAGCCGTGGCCGGAGACAGGAGACCGATGACCACACGTGTGAGAAGCGCACTCGCGCTGTTCGCGGCTTGCCTCGCCGTCGGGGGCACCGTGGTGGCGCAGGATTGGCCGCAGTTCCTCGGTCCCACCCGCAACGGCACCTACTCCGGCGTGAGTCTCGCCGACACGTGGCCGGAGAACGGCCCGACCCGTTTGTGGGAGCGACCGGTGGGGGCCGGATTCGCTGGCCCGGCCGTGGTCGGTGAGCGGGTCATACTGTTCCATCGGGTCGGGGCTGAAGAGGTGGTGGAGGCGCTGGTCGCCCAGTCTGGCGAGACGGTCTGGAGATACGCCTATCAGACCACCTATCGGGACGACTTCGGTTTCGACGAAGGGCCGCGGTCGGTCCCGGTCGTCGCCGAGGGCCGCGTCCACACCTACGGCGCGCAGGGACAGCTTCATACGGTGGACCTCGAGACTGGGGAGGCCCTGTGGCAGGTGGACACGCATGCGCGCTACGGCGTCCGCAAGGGATTCTTCGGCGCCGCCGGGTCCCCGCTCGTCGAAGCGGGACGGCTGGTCGCGAATGTCGGTGGCAGTCGAGGTGGCATCGTGGCGTTCGACGCGGCCACCGGTGACGAACTTTGGACGGCGACCACCGACGAGTCGAGCTATTCATCGCCGGTCGGCGCCACCTTCGACGGGCGACGACATGCGCTGGTCTTCACCCGGAACGGACTTGTTGGTCTCGACCCGGAGTCGGGCGCGGTGCTGTTCGAGAAACGCTGGCGTTCCCGGTCGGGCTCGTCGGTCAACGCCGCGACCCCACTGGTCGATGGGAACCACATCTTTCTGTCCTCCAGCTACCAAACGGGAGCGACGCTGCTTCGGGTGGAGGGCGATTCACTCGTCGAGGAATGGGCGGGCGACGAGAGCATGACCAATCACTATGCGACGGCGGTGATTCGTGACGGCGTGCTCTACGGGTATCACGGTCGTCAGGAGTATGGACCCAGCCTGCGCGCCGTCGACTTGGCGACCGGCCAGGTGCGCTGGACCGAAGACCGATTCGGGGCCGGGTCGCTCATTCTCGCCGGGGGCCGATTGGTGATTCTCCGCGAGTCTGGCGAATTGATGCTGGCGGAGGCGTCGCCGGAGCGGTTTTCGCCGACCGCGCGCGCCCAGATCCTGTCCGGAGTGGTCCGAGCGTATCCGGCCCTGGCGGACGGTCGTCTCTACGCGCGGAATACCGATACGCTCATCGCGGTGGACCTGAGGTAGCGGCCACCCAGGGTGCCGACCTCTCGGGAATCGCCGTCCCACTCGTCCGCGGGACGCCGGTTGCGCGCACGGGGCTGGTGGCAGTATCGTGAACTGGTGATGTGGCGACAAGCGTCGGCCGGCGTGCTCATGACCCTGCTCGTGGTCGTACCGAGCGCCGCCAGCGTGTGTGAGGTGTTCTGCGTCGACGGTTCCGCCGCTCATGCGTCTCCGACATCTCGCACCCACTCCCATCACGATGCATCGACCCAGCACGCATCCTCCGCATGGGTCGCCGCCTCCGCGTCCCACGACTGTGTTGGTCACGCCAGCGCCCGTGAGGCGAGGGCCAGAGTGCGGAGATTCGTAGAGCCCGGCAACGTCGACGGGCCTCTCTCGAACGTGACGCCGCCGCCTCTCCGACTCTCGGTTGGATCGAGCGGGTTCCCGGTCCAGCCCACCCACGGTCCTCCAGGCTTCTCTCTGTTCGCCGCACCCTCGGTTCTTCGAATTTAGTCCTCACATAGCCAGACGGGGCGACGCCCCGAACCCCACGCAGTCGCTGCGCGGGGACCCCGAGTGCCCCGCACCCCGCGGCCGCGAGGCGCGCATTGTGGCGCGCCCTTGTTGGGTTTATCCGTAGTCCGTTCAGGGGAAGGTTCATGGCTACACATTCGATCGGTCGTTTCCGTCGTGGCGACGATGCGCCGGTCCCGTCGACGGGGCTCAGCGCGGCTCACTCGCGCCGTACTTTTGTGCAAGGGCTCGCGATGGGCGGGGCGGTGGCGGGTGTCGGCCTGTGGCGTC
>JAPYUM010000177.1 GCA_029940535.1 Vicinamibacterales bacterium | reverse complement strand
CAGCCTCCTGGGTCGCTTTCGGCAGGTCCCCCAGATGTTCTGGTACCGCCGCCACCGCCGTGGGCGTTTCAGTATCGAGCGCCAACGACAGTCGCTCTTTGGGCCGCGCCGCCCCCTGTGGGCGTGGCTACCATGGTCGTTGACGCATCCGTTCGTGTTGGCCTGGTCCTTCGGAGTGCGCGGTACGGGCCGTCCTGACATTGGCCGAATCGCTGGATGGACCCTTGCGCTCGAGAGCATCGTCATTGGCGTCGCCGAGCAACTGAGTCAACTCCGCCGCGGACTCAGACAGCGTCGTTAGATCTTCGCCGCCCCAATGCGAAAAAGGCCAGCAAAGCTGGCCTTCTTGAGATCTGGTCCAGAGCACACAGTGCTCTCTCGACGTCCGCCTCCACACGTGGATCGCCTGTGGATCTGGCCTTGACATCGCCCTGAAAACCGGACACTCTCGCCCCAACGTGTACAGTCGAGCAGTAATCCTCCCGTGAGCGGGTCCTAAGCCGCTCCAGACACATGCGACGGATGGTGTCGACCCTCACTGCCTACGCTGGCTCGACAATCGCAGGCCTCGTAGCGGGTGGGAGAAGTCTGCCGGCCTTGATCGTCCTGATCTTCGTGCTTCGCGGCGCGCTGGCCATTGCGGTCGTGCCTCCCTGGCAACACCCCGACGAGCCCCAGCATCTGGCGCTGGTCCACGTCCTGGCAAGTCAGACGGAACTCGACCTGCCGGACCGCCGTGACGTCAACTTCGAGCACCGCATTCTGCGCTCGATGGCGGCCCACGGGTGGTGGCGACACTACCAAGAAAGGACGCCGGACCCCGTGCCGGCGAGCTTCGACGGTGTCCCGGATCACCTATCAACGACCGTGAACAACCCCCCTGTCTATTACCTCTTGGCCGCCGCAGTCCTCACCCTCGGCGGCATCGAGGATCTGGTCACGCAGAGCTATGCCCTGCGCTGGATGGGGTTGGCCCTGGCGGCGCCGACCCTGCTGTGTATCTGGGCCGGAACCCGCCGACTGTTCGGGCCCTGGGCCGCCGGTGGCGCCACCCTGTTGACCGCGGTCCACCCGCAGTTCGTGCTCATGTCGACGGCGGTGAACCCGGCGGCGCTGGCCAACCTGTGTGGCGCGGTGTTCTGGTGGCAGGCCGCTCGCTTGCTGACCGGGGCACCAGCCGCCGCCACTCTGGCCCTGCTCACGGGGGCAACCCTCGTCGGCGTGTTCACCAAACGGTCCGGCGCCCCGCTGGTGCTGATGCTGGCGACGGTGCCGATGATCGCGTGGGCGCGCGGTCGAATCGGCCGATGGCGTGCGAGTTGGCCAGCGGTCGTGGGCGCGGCAGGCGGTCTCGTGGTAATCGGGCTGCTGGCGGCCGACTGGCTCTGGCCAGAGGTGGAACGACTGGGCGCCAGTTGGTCCTACGGGCTCAGGTTCTCGTGGGCCGACCGCGCGCGGGACTGGGGGTTCTTCCGGGGCTTCACTGCCGGGTTGTTCGATAGCGCCTGGCTAGTGGCAGGCTGGCTCCGATATCCCGCGCCCTCCGTCTGGCTGACCCTGATGCGCGTGCTGGTGGTCGTCGCCGCGGGCGGCTGTCTGATCGGCCTGCGACGTCCGGCGATGGCGGCTTGGCGTACCGGATTCGTCCTGGCCGGGGCGCTGGTGGCCATACAAGTCGCCGGCGTCTATGGGGGCCTCTGGGTGAACGGGTACGGCCCGCAGGGACACTACCTGTTCCCCGTCATTGGACCGTTCATGGCGCTGGTCTGGGTTGGCATGCACGCCTGGTGGCCACGCCAATACTGGGCGTACGTCAGTATCGGCGTGGTGGCGTTCTTCGTGGTCTTCGACGCCGTCGGATGGGGCCACGTCATCCTCCCGGCGTATCTGTGATGAGGGCGGTTCGGAAACGGGAGACCCCGTCGGCCGCGCCGGCACGCCATGCCCTTGCGCCGGGTCGCCGGATCGGCGCCGCCCTCCTTGCGGCCGCGGTAATCACACTGGCGACCGAGACCTATCTCGTCGTCGCCGACAGAACGGTCAGCGGGCCGGGGGTGCCCAGGACCGACCAGAGCTTTCTGAACGAGGGCCTCGGCCAGGGGCATCGGATCAGTCAGACGTTCGTGATGCGCGCGAATGGACTCGACGGGATCCGACTCAACGCCGTCGCCCAAGGCGAGACGGATGCGGGGGAGCTCGCGCTGGCCCTGTACGAGGTAACGCCGGATCAGGAGAGCGCGGCGGTGGGCGGCGCGGAGCGCCTGCTGTTTCGAGACCGCGTGTCGGTGGACACTTTGACCCGACACCCCACCTTTCTGTTCGCCGTCCCCCCCATCGACGAGTCGGCCGGTCGCTTGTACCGGATCGATATCTGGATGCCGGAGCCGCGACCCGCCGCCGGGATCGGCCTGTGGGCGACGGATGGTCGCTCGTCCGACGGTGGGTCCCTGTTCATCAATGGAGCGAGCGGCTACGCAGAACTGGTGTTCGAGGCCCGGGCGACCCGGGCGACCGTGTGGGCCGGACTGGAGCATCGTTTCGGCAGATTCGGGTTGACATGGCTGCTAATCCTCGCGGCCGTCGCGCACGCCGCGCTGTTCGTCGGGTTGCGTGCGGTCGTCGCTAGCGCCGCGGTGGCTGGGGCGGGGGTCTTGGCGCCGGGGCCGCGGTGAGGCGTTGGTGCACTACTCGATTCGCGCACCGACATCGTCGCCGCCCACGACGGCAGACACCGCTGGCGCCGCATATCGTGTCTCGACGAGCCCGTTCGGCCCGGCGGAAAGGACCCAGAGCGCCGGTGGCTCAGTGGATGCCCCATCTGCTTCACGTGTCCGCGTGACGCCAATGTTCACCATATATCGGTTCCCCCAGGGGTCCGACCGCATCGGCAGCGAGACATAGTCCGTCAGGCTCCCGACCCGTCCGTCGACCCACTGGCGCACACCCGGTGCTTCCGGAGAGTTCCCGGGTCCGCCCAGCAAGTCGTCAGCCGCCTGACCGCGGGCGCGATCAACGAGGCCGGTAGCTCGAAGGACCTCGGCGAGACCGCGAACCGCCTCCTGTGCGCGGTCAATCCGCGACCGATTCACCAATGTCGCAACCCCTGGCGGCGCGAGCACCGCCAGCACCAGTATGCTCGCAAGGGCCTGGAGAAGTCTGACCCCACTGAATCCTCGCTGCCCACCCTTCGCCGTCGCCCGGCGCTGTCTCGGCCAGCGCGGCCAACGCCCGAGCGATACGATGTTCGTCGTGAACCCTGTGCTCCACGATCCGTGCACAGCGGCGAAGGCCGCCATCAGCGGCCAGACCAGGTTCCAGCGACCCTGCTGCCGGGCCACCTGGACGGCGGCGACCGACAGGATCGCCGCGTAGGCGAGTGCGAAACCGCCCAGCAGCAGTCTGCTGGCGGGCCAGACGAGGCTGGCAGCCCCCAGACACACGAACAGCGGAACAAGCGCACCGGGCAGCGCCTGCCGGCAGCGCAACGACCGGGGATGACGCTTCAGCATCTCCAATTTCCACCACCCGTATCGAAAGTACTGCCTCGCCAGATCCGCAATCGTGCTTCGCGCGAAGTACGTGCACCGAATGTCGCGATCCAGAACCACGGTTGAGCCGCTCGAGCGCGCCCGGTAGTTGAACTCGTAGTCTTCGTTCGTCAGCAGCCCCTCGTCGAAGCCGCCCAGCGTCTCCCAGGTCGACTTGCGAAAACATCCAAACGGCACCGTGTCGACCTCCGTACGGCCGCCGTCGGTCGTCCTCGCCGTGCGATACGCGGCGTTGCCCGCGCCGAGCGGATGCGCCACCGCGAGCGCAATCGCTTCGGCGACCTGGGTCTGGTCTCCAGAGGCTATGTCCCAAACGCCGCCCACAATCGCCGCGCCACTGTCTCTGAGGGTGTCGACCGCGCGTCCCACATAGTCTGGACGTGGCCGACTATGGCCATCCAACCGCACGATGATCTCGCCGTGGGCGGTCTCTATCCCTCTGTTCATGGCCTCGGATATGCCCGCGCCTGGATGTGACAGGCACCTCAGCCGCAGGTCGGCATGGTGCTGCTGATAACGACCGACGATGTCCACTGTCCCGTCTGTCGAGCCAGTATCGACGATGACGACCTCAAGAACGGCCGTCTCCTGCGACCGAATCGCGTCAAGCAATGCGGCAATACGGGCGTCCTCGTTCCGGCAGGGGATGACGACGGACACGCGTTCATGCGAAGCAGCCGCGTCTGATCTCGCGGCGGCCCGTGACGCAAGCATTGCGGGTGTCGCCGGCACAGGAGAGGGGTTCACCGTCCCCTCAGCGCCAGGACCGTGCCCACCGTCCGGACAACGATCCAGAGGTCGAAGAACAGCGAGCGATGCTTCACATAGTACAAATCGTATTCCAGCTTCTCGAGCGCCCCACGTACAGAGTCGCCATACGGATGGTTCACCTGAGCCCAGCCCGTCAGGCCGGGCCGGACGAGCAGCCGCGTGCGGTAGAACGGGATCTCGCGCTCGAGCTGAGCGACGAACTCCGGTCGCTCGGGTCGTGGCCCCACCAGGCTCATCTCTCCGCGCAGCACGTTGACAAGATTCGGCAGCTCGTCGAGTCGCGTGCGCCGAAGAAAGCGGCCTACGAGCGTCACGCGTGGATCCTGTCGGCTGGTCCACTGTGGCGGTCCGTCCGCTTCAGCGTCCTGTACCATCGTCCGAAACTTGATCAGGTCGAATGGAGCACCACCGCGTCCCAATCGACCCTGTCGGAAGAATATCGGTCGACCGGAACCGAGCCATATCGCCGGCGCGATGATCAGCGTCAGCGCAGCCAGCGTGACGAGTCCGGCGGTCGCGCCAACGAGATCCAGAACGCGTTTCGCAACCCGAGAGGCGTCCTTTCTGCGCACCACCTCAACAAACGACGAAAATAGCCAGCCCGATTCCAGGTAGCTGACCGGCACACGACGAAGATGTGTTTCGTAGACCTGCGACATCGGCACGACATCGACGCCTTGGTGCAGACAATCCGCCAGCGCACCGAGCAGGGCGCTGCCAGCACGGTGGGGCACCGCCACAACGACTTCGCCGACGGCGTGGCGCGCCACCGCGTCGGCCAAGCAGTCCGCACCGCCGAGCACCGGTACGCCGTCTACCTCGCTGCCCCACAGTTGCTGGTCATCGTCCACAAATCCGACGACCGTCGCATGCGGGTCAGCCTTCCGGAGTAGACCCAGCGTCGTGCGGCCGGCCTCCGACGCCCCGAGAATGAGGAGGTGCTTGTCAAGCGGGAGGTGGGTAACAAACCAGATGTAGACGAGGCGCCAGCCCAGTGTCAGAAGCGCCCCTTCCCACAGGACGTAGAGCGCCACCAGTCGAGGCAGCTCGTAGCGCGGCGCGTAGAAGTAGACGGCCAGGTACGCGGCAAGGAGCACGACGACCGCCCGGGCGAGTGCCCGAACCGTACCCGGCACCGCGAGCGCTGTCCTGAGGTCGTACGACGGCGCCAGCGCCAGCGTCCAGACCGGCACTGTCAGAAACCACACCGCGCGCTCCTGCACAAACGCCCAGGTAAACGAAACCCCCGCCGTGATCGACCAGGTCCAGAGGGAAATCGCGACCCCGATGCACAGTGCCGCGAC
>JAPYUM010000047.1:8827-32768 GCA_029940535.1 Vicinamibacterales bacterium | reverse complement strand
ATCTATCAACTGTTCCAGCGGCGGCTACCACTAGGAAAACTGCCGCACTAGGTTTCCTGGCGATCCGTCCGCCTGGCGGCGTTGCTTCGTCGGTCACATGCCGCCTGCATGCTCCCTCCTCGCGCCTGGCCAGACGAACGGCGTGCCAGGAAACCCGCTCTCGTGTTTTTCAGGACCCTGCTGGGTGACCTCGGGCAGGCGCGCGACAATGCGCGGGGGGGTCGGGAGTAGCCCCGTCTTAGGAGGTCAAGTAGCTCCTAAGGCGTCGGAACGCTTGCCCGCGGTGGCTGACCGCCGCTTTTTCGTCGTCGGTCACGTCGGCCAGGGTGCGTCCATACGCCGGGTAGTAGAAAATCGGATCGTAGCCGAACCCGCCGTGTCCGCGGGCCGGCAGCTGGAGGCGGCCTTCGACGGTGCCCGTCGTCTCCCACACCAGACCATCCGGGCGGGTCAACGCCAGCGCGCAGACAAAGCGTGCGGTGCTCGAGTCGGTGCCGCGGGCCCCTAGCATGCGTCCAATCGTCGCGAATTTCTCAGGGTAAGACTCGCCGTTGAACCGGGCCGAGCGCACGCCCGGCTCGCCGTCCAGCGCGTCGATTTCCAGACCCGAGTCTTCCGCCACCGTCAACTCGCCGGTCGCACCGGCGTACGCCAGCGCCTTGAGGCGTGCGTTCTCCGCGAACGTCAGGCCGGTCTCTTCAGGTTCCGGGAGTGCCGGATGGTCAGCCAGCGTGACGAGGGTCAGTGGAAGATTGCCGAGAATGGCCCGAATCTCACGCAGCTTGCCACCGTTCGTGGTAGCGAGGAGCAGGCGCTCCGGACGTGAGACGGTCATCGGTGTGAGACGGCATACCGCCGGCTACAGGAACTCGCCCACCAGCTCACGCTGCAGTGCGACGAGTTCACCGATGCCCGCCTCAGCCAGTGCGAGGAGCGTATCGTGGGACTCGCGAGTGAACGGTGCGCCTTCGGCCGTGCCCTGCACTTCGATAAACCGGCCATCGCCGGTCATGACGACGTTCATATCCACGTCTGCGGTCGAGTCTTCCTCGTAGGCCAGGTCGAGCAGGGGCGTTCCGTTCACAATGCCGACGCTCGTCGCGGCGACGTAGTCCGTGATCGGTATCTGCTTCAGGGTTCCACGTTCTTTCAGACGCTGGAGCGCCAGGACGAGGGCCACGAAGCCGCCGCTGATGGAGGCGGTGCGGGTGCCCCCGTCCGCCTGGATGACGTCGCAGTCGATCCAGACGGTCCGTTCACCCAAGGCCTCCAGCCGTGTGACGGCCCGCAACGACCGGCCGATGAGACGCTGAATCTCCTGGGTGCGTCCACTCTGCTTGCCCCGGCTGGCCTCCCGTGAGTTGCGGGTCGACGTGGCCCTGGGCAGCATGCCGTACTCCGCGGTAACCCAACCCTTGCCAGTGCCGCGTCGGAACGGTGGCACCTTGTCCTCGACGCTGGCGGTGCAGATGACACGGGTTCGCCCCGCTTCAATCAGCACCGATCCTTCCGCGTGTTCGAGGTAGTTGGGGGTCAGGACGGTCGGACGGAGTTGGTCAACCGGGCGCGAGTGCAAACGAGATGTGGTGGTCATAGTTGGTCAGTCTGGTCAGCCGGGCTACTCTGCGCCGCATCGGTGTTCGGGTCGGCGACCCATTGCATGTTCAGTTCGAGTGGATGCTGGAGGTCGACGTGGCCGACGAGCGTGTCGACCTCCTTGCCGTCGACGAGGATCTGGACGGCATTGATGGCCGGAATGTTGGTGGTGATGGCGTTCACGATGGCGTAGACCGTGAATAATTCTTCGAGTGACCCGCCGGAATGACCGAGGGTGACCTCGGCGCTCAAGTCGACGAAAGCGTCTTGATTCGAGAGGTAGAAGGCGCGTAACTCCGTCCCGGCCGGAATGGGCGACAGCAGCGGGGCCGGTGGTTCCGCGAGCTGCGCCTCCAGGATGATGCGTCCTTGGACGGCGGGGTCCGCGTGTTGTACGAGCCGTCGCTCGAATCCGACTAGCCGCATGCCGTCGTCCGAGATGTAGAAGAGTGTCGCCGCGACGAGCTCGTCGTCGGTTGCGCTTCCAGCGGCCTCGCTCGTCTGGGTCGGGACCCCGTCCGAGGGATACCACCGAGGGAGTCCGACGAACAGCACCCAGATGCCGAGGAGAGCCACCACCCCCATCCCCCCGTAGATCCAATAGTCGCGCTTCATGGGAGGCGCCCCGACCCGGCGTCGAGCGGCAGTGTCTCGCGCTCCACCTCGTCCCGATAACGGATGATGCCGCGCAGGAGGCCGCTGACGATGGCGCTCTGGAAGGTGGTCGAGGTCAACTGGGCCTCCTGGTCAGGGTTCGAGATGAACCCCATCTCCACCACCACGGCCGGCATGTTGGCGCCCACGAGCACGCGGAACGGCGCCTGCTGGAGTCCACGCGGGCTCATCGGCACGCGCTGGCTGAGCTCGTCGGCGACGGTCTGGGCCCAACGGGCCGAATGGTCCACGTGCCTGAGCTGGGCCATCTCCCACGGCACGATGTCGAGCACGCGCGAGCCGCCGCCCACGGTGGGGACGAGTTGGCCCGTGAACCCCGCCTCGCGTGCCTCGTCTCCGTATTCGGCGAGACTGAGGTAGAACACTTCTGCGCCGACTGCGGTCTCGCGCACCGATGCGTTGGCGTGCAAGCTGATGAACAGATCAGCGCGGTCGTTGTTGGCGATGGCCGCGCGCTCGTCCAACGACACCGCGGTGTCGCTTGTTCGCGTCAGCACGACCCGGAGCCCGATCTCGCTTTCAATCCGGTTGCGCAGCCGTTGGGCCACGGCGAGCGTCACATCTTTTTCCAGCGCGCCATCCGGCCCGCGGGTGCCGACGTCGTCGCCCCCGTGACCGGCGTCGATGGCGATCGCGCGGATCCGACGTGGTGGCGCCAGTTCAGCCAGAAGAGGCAGCGTGGTGTCGCCGACCGTCTCCCCGGGAATCAGCGCGGCCGGTCCTGTTCCAGGTCCCGCCGGTGGAGCCACCCCGGCTCCCCCCCGTGATCCCGCGGGCGGTGTCGGCGGCGGTGCCGCCCGGGTCGTGGAGACCGCCCGCGGCCGCAGATCGATGATCAGTTCGACGGCGCCCCCGAGCGCCGGTTCGGTCGTGGCCGAGAAACTGCCGAAGCCGTCACGCAGCTCAACGGCGAGCGCCGGTCTTCCGTCCACGGCCCGGATGTCCGCGACCAGGGCGTCCGACCGCATGTCGCGTAGCACCAGATCGAGGGCGTCGGCCTCGAAGGTGACCAGCAACCGGTTGTCGCTCTGCTCGACGAGGTGTTCGGTTTGCGGGGTAATCATGAGCCGCAAACGCGACTGTCTGCCGGCGCGTTGGTACCGGGCGACTACTTGCGGTACTCGGACATCGCCCAACAAGACCAGCCCCGAGCGGGGCCTCAGCTCCAGGGGCTCGTCCTGAACAAGGGCCAGGGCCCGCCCGATGAAATCTATTGGGACATACCAGTCGCCGTCACGTTCGAGGGGCGGCGACGCAAGCGCCACCAGCTGACCGGCCACCGAGACGAGACCCTCGTTTGCGGTCAGGACGATGATCCGATCCTCACGCATGATGGTCAGGCGCTCCGGTTGGCCCACGTCGGCGATGGTGAGGCCGAACGGGCCGGCTAGCTCACTGACGGCGACCATGCGTCGCCCGTCAAACCGTACGGTAGGCAACGGCCGCCTGTCCTGCGGTGTCACGAGTGTGAGCGGGTCGTCAGCGGTTTGGCCGCGCGCCGACCCCGGGGCGAGCCAGACGAGGCAGCAGGCGACAAGAAGCCGGCCGGTCATACCGCGTGTTGGAGCGAGGGTCTTGGACACCTGACAGGCGTTGGCCGAAAGAGTGGCCATCACGAGCATGATAGCGTACGCCCGCGCTCACTCTCGGTGCCAGCGTCTTGCCCATGCCTGAACCGATGGACACCCGCGACGAGGCGGTGTTTCAACGATTGGTCCTCCCGATCTGGGCGTTCCTGGCGCGCGCGGACTCGCCGGTACCCAGCGACGTCATCTTCGTGTTCGGGAGTCAGGATCTGGTCGTGCCGCAGCGGGCGGCTGAACTGTTTCACGCTGGGCAGGCTCCGTCGGTCCTCGTGACGGGACGATTTGGACCGATGACGGTCGGGGTTTTCGAGCAGTCGGAGGCGTTGGTATTCAAGGACGAGTTGGTTCGCCGGGGAGTGCCGGACCGCGCCATCATCACGGAGGTGGAGGCCGCCAATACCCTGGAGAACGTGCGCTTCGGGATGGCGGAATTGTGCGCGGCGGGCCAGCGTCCCCGGTCCGCGCTCCTCGTGGCAAAACCGTTCGTCATGCGGCGCTGTCTCGCCACCTTCGCCCGGCAGTTCCCCGAGGTGGTGGCGCGGGGCTGCCCGCCCGCCGGTTCGGCGGCGGCGCGTCGAGATCGTCATCGTGACGCCTTTGGTGCCCGGCTGCTCGCGGAACTCCGTCGACTCGAGACCTATGCCGCGTCTGGAGACATCGCGTCGCAACAGGTGCCGCCGGCGGTGTGGGCTGCGGCCCGGCGCTTGAAGGCGTGGATCGACGACGGGGCGCCGTCCGGCTACTGACGACCTTCGGCCAGGACCTCGGTCGACGGGCTGCGGATGTCCCAGACGACGTGGAGCCACCCGAGCACGGTGACCACATAATGGGTCGCGTCGATCTCCCACCAGTAGAAACCCTGTCGCTCCGAGGTCGGATACCGGTGGTGATTGTTGTGCCACCCTTCACCGGCGGTCACCAGCGCGAGCAGCAGTCCGTTGCGGCTCGCGTCCCGCGTGTCATAGCGCTGGTGGCCCAGCGTGTGTCCAACCGAGTTGACCGCGAACGTCACGTGATACAGCACGGTCGTGCTGAGGAAGAACGCCACGGTGAGCAACTGCAGGCCCGACGTGCCCAGCTGGGGCTGCGTCGCTTCCAGCCAGGCGCCCAGCCCGAACAGCCCGGCCGCGAGACTGATCGGCGCCACGTAGTGATTGCGGTCCAGCCAGGACAGCTCTCGGAACTTCAGGAGATCCGGCACCCACTCGGTCTTGGTTCTGATGTTCGCTTCGGCCATCACCCAGCCCATGTGCGCCCAGTAGAACCCCTTCACCCCCGGCGGATGCACGTCGTTTTCCGTGTCAGAGTATCGATGGTGGCTGCGGTGGTGACCGGCCCACCAGAGTGGACCCTTCTGCGCCGCGGCGGCGCCGGCCCAGGCGAGCATGAACTGAAACACCCGGGACGTCTTGAAGGAGTGATGACAGAAGTATCGGTGGTAGCCGCCGGTGAGCCCGAACATGCGAACGAGCAGTGTGGCGAGTCCTATTCCGGCCGCGACCGGGCTGATTCCGGTCCACAGGATCAGCCCACACGCGAGATGCACCCCGAGAAACGGGAGATTCGTCCAGGCGGCCCGACGAGACTCGGTCGGCGAGTCGGGCTGCGCGGCGGTGGAGTCAACGGGGGGCAGGGCGTCGGTTGAGCCGGGGGTCACAAATGGCCTCCTTGGCCAAGAACGAACGGTGCGCCAGAACCTCAGCATGCAGACTCGGACCTTACCCGTCAACTGCGTCCCGTCTGCGTGCGTGTAAGCGTCGCCGCGGTGGCGGGCGTCCCTGATGGCAGACTTGACACGTTCCGACACCATGAGACGACGCTGGTCCCGGTGGTCGACGCCTGCCCTGCTGGTGCTTTTTCTGGGGAGCGGTTGTGCCGCGCTGATCTATGAGCTGGTCTGGTTCCATGTGCTCAGACTGGTCATCGGATCCTCATCCATCTCCATTGCCGCCCTGCTCGTGAGTTTCATGGGGGGCATGGCGCTGGGAAGTCTCATGTTCCCCCGGCTGGTGCCCGGGGCCTGGCATCCGTTGCGGGTCTATGCCGGCATCGAGCTCGCCATCGGGGCCATCGGCCTTGTCTTGCTGGTGGCCTTGCCGACGGCCCAGGCGGTGTATGTCACCGCCGTCGGGTACGGGTTTGGCGGCGTGCTGCTCAGGGCGTTGGTGTGTGTGATCTGCTTGATTCCACCGACCATGCTGATGGGGGCCACGCTGCCGGCGGTGGCGCGTTGGGCGGGGACGACGCGGGTCGGGATGGCTCGGACCGGGCTGTTCTACGCCGCCAACACCATCGGCGCGGTGGCGGGGGTCCTGCTCGCCAGCTTCTATCTCTTGCGCCTGTTTGACACCGTGACCGCCACGTTCGTGGCCGTGGGTCTGAATGTCACGGTGGCGCTGTTGGCGCTCTTGCTCGCGGCGCGGCATCCCTATCCCGGGTCGGACGCGGCGCCGACACCGTCGACCTCGTCGGTGTTGGCGACGGGCAGCGTGCGCCCGGCTGTGCTGGTCGTGGCCGGGTTGTCCGGCTTCGCGTCCCTTGGCGCCGAAGTGGTCTGGACCCGGCAGCTGTCCCTGCTGTTCGGCGCGACTGTCTACAACTTCTCGCTCATCCTCGCGGTGTTTCTGAGCGGGATTGGCGGCGGAAGTCTGGCCGGCGCCTGGGCCGCCCGGCGAACCGCGCGGGGGGACCTGGTATTGGGGTGGTGCCAGGTGGCGCTGCTGGCGGCGCTTCCCTACGGCGCCTACATGATTGGCTACGTGATTCCGGCCTGGGAAACTGGCCCGTCGTTTCTGCCGTCGGTCTACGAGTCTTCTGCCGCCCGCTTTCTCTTGGATATTGCCCGTTGTGGCGCGTCCATCGGTCCCGCCGCGTTGTTTTGGGGCGCCAGCTTCCCCTTGGCGCTGGCCGCCGCGAACACTGGCGAGGGTGACGCCGGGCGGCTGGTCGCGCGGGTGTCTGTCGTCAATACCGTTGGAGCGTTGGTCGGGACCGTCCTTTTTAGCCTCTGGATCATCCCGGCACTGGGGACACAACGGGCACAGCAGTGGCTCGTGGTCGTGGCCGCCGTGGCCGCTGGTCTAGTGTGGCTGCCGGCGGCGCGGCGTGCCGACGCCGGAACCCGCCAGCGGGCTCGCGGTCGTGTCTGGCGCGTCGCTGGCGGGACGGTGCTGCTGTTGATTGCGGGCCTGTCGGTTGCGGGAATGTCGGATACGCCGAGGGGACTCATCGCCTTCGGTCGCGACATCGGCGGCTGGGACAGCATCGCGCGGTATCACTTTGTGGATGAAGGGGTGAACGCGTCGGTCGCGGTGACGGACAGCAACGCCGGCTACCGCCAGCTGCACATCAGCGGCAAGGTGGTGGCGTCGACGATGGACCTCGACATGCGGGTTCAGCGGATGTTGGGTCATGTACCGGCCCTGGCGCACGGCGCGCCACGGAGCGTACTGATCGTCGGCATGGGGACCGGCGTGACCGCGGGGGCGTTCGTCCAGTATCCGGAGGTGGAGCGCATCGTGATCTGTGAGATCGAACCGGCCGTGCTCGAGGCGTCAGCACGGTTCTCGGACGAGAACCAGGCCGTGCTGTCAGATCCACGGACCGAGGTCATCTACGACGATGCCCGTCACTTCCTCGCGACGACCGACGAGCAGTTTGATGTCATTACCTCCGATCCGATTCATCCGTGGGTGCGGGGCGCGGCGAGTCTGTATTCCGTCGAATATCACGAACTGGTGCAGGCGCGGCTGCGGCCCGGCGGGGTCGTGGCTCAGTGGGTACCGCTCTATGAAACGAACATGGCCTCGGCCAAGAGTCAGATCGGTACGTTCGTGCGGTCGTTTCCCGACGCTACGCTCTGGAACAGCGATTTCCTCGACGCGGGCTACGACCTCGTCCTGATCGGACAATCGGGTCCGACGCGGCTCGATGGCGAGGCGATAGCCAGGCGCCTGAACGGGGACGCCGCGTTGTACCAGTCACTGAGCGAGGTCGGTCTCGGGTCGACGGTGGAACTGCTACAAACCTACGCGGGGCGGGGCTCCGATCTGGAGCCCTGGCTGCGCGACGCGGAAATCAATCGCGACCGCAGTCTGCGGTTGCAGTATCTGGCCGGCCTCGCTCTGGATTTCCAGGACGCGTACAACATCTACGCCACGATCGTCGGCTATCGTCGGTACCCGAGCGACGTGTTCCTGGTGTCGCCGGCCGACGAGGCCCGACTGCGGCAGGGCTACTGATACGGAATGACCCTGTGACGATGACGATAGACCGCGCTAGTACGCCCAGTTGGCGGACGACCCGTTATCCGACCTGTCCTGCCACCCGCGACACGCGTGTTTGACACCGGTCCCCGGCGAATTCGCGTGCTGACCGAGATCCCCGTTTTTCATGAGGCGGTCAGGGTGCGTGACTTGTCGTCAACTGTTGGCCGTCAGCACGCTACCAGCCAACGTCGGCGCCAGACTGCTCTGCATGACGATGACTATAGGACCGATTGGACAGCTCCAGTTAGAAGAGTGACTCAGGGAGACGCCGTCGGGGCGAGGTCATCGGGGTCAGTGGTGTCTCCCTCCCCCTGGAAGTCACGAATGACGTCCAGGATGATCGGTCCCAGGTCTTCCGCCTTCCGCGCGCCGATCCCGTAACAGTCCAATAGTTCCTGCGGTGTCGTGGGCCGTCGCCGCGCCAGGTCCCGCAGCGTGTTGTCGTGGAAGACGACGTAGGGCGGCACGCCGCGCGCGTGCGCCACCTCGGTTCGACATTGTCGGAGGGCTTCGAATAGCCCCCGGTCGACGCCGTCCCAGGCCGCCGGGTCGCCTTCGGACCGTCGTTTCCGTTGGGCGGGTGTCGGTCTTGGTTGCCGAAACAGCGCGACCTCGGTCAGGCCCTTGAGCGCGCCCACCCCGTCATCAGTCAACTGGAGGACCGGGTACGGTCCGTCGGTACGAAGCAGCAAGTCCTGCTGCGTTAGCTGGTCGACGTAGCCGCGCAGTTCAGGGATCGGCATTTCCGCCAGGAGACCGAACGTAGTCAGCTCGTGGTGGCGGCGGGCGGTGACCTGATCGGTCGTGCGTCCACGCAAGACATCAACGACGTGGCCCACGCCCCAGCTCTGGCCGGTACGGACCACCGTCGACAAGATCTTTTGAGCCAGGGGCACCGGGTCAGTTACCCGCTCCAGCTCTTTCAGGCACCAATCGCATGCCGAACAGTCGTCGCCATCGAACGTCTGACCGAAGTACTCCACAAGCACACGATGACGGCAACGGGTGCCAGCCGCGTAGCGCTCCATGTCGCGCAGGAGGCGTCGCGCTGTGTCCGACAGCTCGCCGCTTTGCTCGAGCATTTGGCGCCAGCGGGCATAGTCGGCACCGGAGTACAGCAGGACGCACTCGGCCTCCAGGCCGTCGCGGCCCGCGCGACCCGATTCCTGTTGGTAGTGCTCGATCGAGCGTGGCGAGCCGGCGTGGATCACGTATCTGATGTTTGACCGATCGATCCCCATACCGAACGCCACCGTAGCCACCATCACGTCGACCCGCTCGTCCAGAAACGATTCCTGATTGTGGCGGCGGGTCTTGTCCGGGAGTCCGGCGTGATACGGCAGCGCCCGGTGGCCGAGTTCGTCGAGCCAGCCGGCCAGCTTCTCGACCTCTTTACGAGAGACGCAGTAGATGATGCCGGCCTCGTTCGGGTGCCGGTCGACGACGCGGCGGATTTGATCCTTGAGGCTGGCGCGCAGGAGCACCCGATAGTTGAGATTCGGGCGATCGAAGGCGCCGATCAGGAACTCGGGGTCACGCAGCGCGAGCTGGTTCGCGATGTCCTCGCGCACCTGGAGTGTCGCGGTGGCGGTGAACGCGTGGATGGAGATGTCGGGAAAATCGTCGCGGAGCTCTGCGAGGCGACGATACTCCGGGCGGAACTCGTGTCCCCACTGGCTGATGCAGTGGGCTTCGTCGACCGCGACGAAACTGACGCCCCACTCACGGAGTCGGGAGCGAAATGATTCGCCGCCGTCGCCGACCAGGCGCTCCGGCGTCACATACAGCAGTCGGCATCGCCCCGCGTCGAGGTCGTCGTAGACCTTCCGGCGCTCGTCCGAGCCCAGCGAGCTGTTCAGCGCCGCCGCGGACACCCCGCTCGCGACGAGGCCGTCCACCTGGTCCTTCATGAGCGACAGGAGCGGCGAGACGACGAGACCCAGACCACGGTCCGGGCGCACGAGCGCAGGCATTTGGAAGCAGAGCGATTTGCCACCGCCCGTGGGCAGCACCACCACACTGTCGCGTCCCTGCAGGTTGGCGTCGATGGCCGCCCGCTGCAACGGCCGGAACTCGCGATAGCCCCAATAGCGGGTCAGTGCATCGTGCAGCCGGGCGTCGTGTTCGGCCGATGGCAGCTCAGGCTGGGTCACGGTAGGGCTATCTAGCAAAGACCTCGCCGCGCCGCGGCGGCGGCCGGTCGCCATCGCCGCGGCGACGAGGTTGAGAAAAACGCAACGACCTCAACCGGAGGCCGTTGCGACAATTGCGACACAGGCGAGGCTACGCCGGTCCAAGCCCGGCGGCCCGGCGCCACGCGACGACCTGTCCGAGATGGTCCATTTCGTGTGACGTCATGATGTACGCGACCATGGCGCCGACGGTCGGAAAGTACGATCGGGTTTTCTCGTTGGGATGCTCGGCGTCGAGCACCGCCGCATCAACCCCGGGCAACGCGGCTTTCCACTTCGTGTGTACCCTCTCGAGCTCGGCGATCAGCTCGGCCTTACTGGGTTGGCCAGTGGGGTCGCTGTTCGGTGTCCCGCCGGTCTTGAACACGTCGGCCCATCCTTCAGGCGCGTCCGATTCGATGCCGATCATCTCGCCGACGCCGTGGGCGGACATGATGAGATGCCCGAGGCTCCATGTGGGGTGGTTCACGAGGCCGGCCGGCTGGGTGCACATCAACGCGTCAGGGATGTCGCCGACGAGCCGTTTGGCAGTGTTGAGTTGAAGGTCGTACGCGTGCAGCATGTGAGTAAGCATAGAGTGTCAGTTTCTCCTGTGCGCCGATGGTGAACGGCGAGTCCGTGGTCTACTCGTCGCCGTGGGTAGACCGGCGAACAGTAATTATAGTGGGTCGCGGCCTTCGCGGGTCAGGGCTTGCAGAACCCGCTCGGAGCAAGCACACTGATAGGCTGATCGAAGGTTTGGAGGTGAATGTGCCACGTTTTCTGGTGCTGACCGCAGCACTGCTGTTTCTCTCGCTGGCTGGACCGGCCGCCGCGCAACGGCCCGATTTTTCCGGCATGTGGACGCTGGACGGAGGCGCCAGCGAGGTGACGCCCCCGGCGTTCAGCGGCGGCCGCGGGGGCAACGATACCGGTCGCCTGTTCATCACCCACGCCGCCAATGGCACCGTCGTCATCGGCGCTGAAACCAACGGTGTGAAGGCCTGGTCGTATACGCCCGGCCAAGGCGAGCTCAGTATTCCAGTGGGCCGGGACACGTCGATGATGGCCGCGTCGCGGTGGGAAGGGAATCGGCTCGTGGCCGAAGGCACCCAGGGCGAGATGACCATGCACGAGGTGATGTCTCTGAGCGCCGACGGCAGCACCCTGACCATTGAGGTGACGACGACGACGCCCGAGGGCCAGACCCACAACCGACTGGTCTACACCATGGCGCCGCCGGTTGGGCCATGCAAGGCGTGGGCGATGCCCTGCAAAGACTTCCCGCAGGGCACACCGTAGGACTATTCGAGACGATACACACCATGCGACATTCGAGACCCGCGCTGCTGACCGCCTCGTTCCTCCTCGTCTCGCTCGCCTCGCCGTTGACCGCCGGCGCCCAGGAGGGCGCATGGCGTCAGTGGGGCGGACCGCGGGGCGACTTCATGGTGGAGTCCCCCGGTCTGGCGGAGACGTGGCCCGAGACCGGACCGCCGAAACTGTGGAGCCGTCCGTTGGGAGCCGGTCATACCTCGATTCTCGTGGCCGACGGACGCCTCTTCACGATGTACCGCGAGTCCGGGGCGGGAGGCGGCGAGCCGTGGACGCCGAGCGAGAGCGTCATCGCCATGGATGCCACCAGCGGTGACACCCTGTGGGAGTACTCCTATGCGTCGAAGAACCAGGACTTCGACCAGGGGGCGGGTCCCCACGCCACACCGCTGCTCACCGATGGCCGCTTGTTCACGATGGGAAGCAACAAGGAGTTGCACGTCTTCAACCCGGAGACTGGCGAGCTGCTCTGGTCGAAGAACCTGATTACCGACTTCGGGTCGCCGCCGCTGCTCATCCGGTCGATGATCAAGCCGGGCTCCGGCATCACGCCAATCCCCTACAAGGACACTATTCTTCTCCAGGTCGGCGGCCCCGGGCAGTCCGTGATGGCGTTGCGGCAGCGCGACGGTGAAGTCGCGTGGAAGAGCGGCAGTTTCCTGGTGTCTCACGCACCGGTGGGTTTGATTACGGTGGCCGGTCGCCAGCACGCCGTCGTCTTCGCCGGCCAAGGTGTCTTCGGGATGGACCCCGATACTGGCGAAGTGCTGTGGGGGCATGCCCATGACGCCGGCAACGATTTCAATTTCCAGATTCCGATCTACGACGACGCCACCGGCGTGTTGTTCTTCTCGTCCGGATACATCGGAGGCAGTCAGGCGATCAGACTGGTGCCTGACGGCGACCTCGTACACACTGAGCTCCTGTGGGACGACCGGCAGCTACGCTTCACCTTCCTCAACGTCCTCAAGATCGGTGATTTCATCTACGGGACCAACGGCCAGGGGGCGACCGCCATTTTGACCGCGACCCATATGGAGTCTGGCGAAACCGCGTGGCGCGAGCGCGGCTTCAGCCGCGCCAGCATGGTCTACGGTGACGGCAAGGCGATTCTGATGGAAGAAGATGGCGACCTGTCCCTGGTGCGGCTGAGTCCCAACGGGCTCGAGGCGCTCGCCACGACACCGTTGTTCGCGACCCGCACCTGGACTGTGCCGACATTGGTCGGGACCACCCTGTACGCTCGCGACCGCGAGCGCATCGTCGCTCTGGACCTCGGCGCCCGATAGGTCGGCGTCGCAACCGTCAGCGCGGGTCGGCCGTCAACACCGGGTCGACAAGGACGTGGGCGTCGTCAGTTGGTCGGTCATCGCTGTCGTAGAGTGTGGGTGCCTCGCCGTCCCACCAGTTGTGCCGCGCGGTCACTCGGCTCGGAGGCACCCGCATCGCGCCGTTCTCGTTGTCGATGAATCGATTGTGGCCGCGGCTCCCCAGCGCACCCCCGCCGAGGTCTACGGTCACCGCATGTCCATCGCCCCCGCCACGATTGTTCAGTGTGAACGCGTAGCCGGTCGTGCCGACAATGTCGCTGCCTTCCACGAGCAGCGTGGTGCTGCCGCCGCTGTCGGGGACGCCCTGCAGGTTCAGCGAGATGCCGCCTCCGCCTTGTCGTGGATCACCGCCGATGATTCGGGTGTTCCTGATCTCATACGACAGTTCCGAGTTCGTGCCTGAATTGGAGAACTGTATCGGGTCGGTCACGGAGTTCTCGATGACGCTATCGACGATCTTCAGAGTCAGCTTGCATCCCGTACACCAATTCGCCTCGTCCGGTCGCGGTGACCCGAACATGTAGGCCTCGATGGCCGTATTGGAGCGGCTACCTTCCTGCTGCGTATTGTTGAACCGATAGTTACGGACCAACATGATCTGCTCTGACTGACCCATCAGATACGGAATGATGCTGTCCGAGTTTCTCTCCCCCCGGCCAATGTTGTCGGCAGTCGAATCCAGAATGATGGTTTCCACCCGACTGGTGTGCTGCGTGCGTACAAAATAGGCGCGGCCACCGAGGTTCGAGAATTCGTTGCGTTGAAACTGGTAGTGGCCACGACTCTGACCCGATTGGAAGATCCGGATGGCGCCCAGGTCTTCGCCATCGGAAAAGCTGCTGTCTTCGACCGTGACCCCGTCGATGGTCCCCTCGGCCGCATCAAAGCTGACCGCATACACCAGTCCGCGTTCGTCCTCGATGTGTTCCGCTGCGTGGCCCGTAAACGTCGCGTGGTGGATGTACGCACCGGAGTAGTTGGTGCCGACCCCGGAAATGGCGGCGTTACGCATGTTCATGAAATGGATGCCGGCCACTTCATTCTGGGTAGACAGTCGCACCATGATGCCGCCCGGGAGCGGGGTCGAGTTGGTCAGTCGCACACGGTCGGCCGCGTGCTCGAGGAGTTGCCCATCGGAGCCCACGCCGACAAGTTTCTGCCGCGGCTTCAACGCGATGCCGCCGTCCAGCACCGTGCCGCGCTCACTGGCGAGTAGAAAGATGGTATCGCCGGCGGCTGACGCCGCCTCCGCTCGAGCAAGCGAGACAAACGGGGTGTGCTCACCGCCGTCGCCGTTGGGTCTGGCGTCGGCCGAGACATAGAACGTGGTGGGTGGTGAGTTGCTCGACTGGCCATGGGCGGGCGCACACGAAACCAGCCACAGGGTGAGCACACACAGCGGCGGCATGATCCGGCGCGAGCATCGGCGTCTCATGGTTCATTCTCCGGTTGCGATCGCCTGCGACGGCGGTGTCATATGTGCGCTGCCCAGGCGCCAGGGTGGACCAGCCAGGCGGGCTGCTAGAGGGCGACGCGGCCAGTGCTGTCACCCAACGACTCCTTCTCCACGCCCAGATACGAGAGCATCGTCACGAACAGGTTGGCCATCGGGGTTTCTGGCGCGTAGGAGATGTGCCGACCCTGTGTGATCCGTCCTCCAGCCCGACCGGCGAGCAGCGTCGGGAGGTCGTGGTGGTGGTGGCGGTTGCCGTCTGAGATGCCGGCCCCGTAGACCACCATCGAGTGGTCCAGCAACGTGCCGTCGCCGTCGTTGGTCGTAGACAGCCGCTCGAGCAGATGGGTGAACTGTTCGACGTGAAAGCGGTTGATCTGGGTGATCTTCTCGATCTTTCCGGCGTCACCGCGGTGATGCGTCAACCCGTGGTGAGCCTCTGAGACTCCGGCCTCCTCGTACACCTTGTTGCCGAGTTCGAGCCCGACCATGAAGGTGATGACGCGGGTCATGTCGGTTTGGAAGGCGACCGTCATCAGGTCGAACATCAAGCGCGCATGTGCGATGAAACTTTGCGGCACACCAGGTCTGGGGCGCGCCAGCTCGGGCGGCGCGATATCGGCGGCCTGTTCGGCCTGGACGATCCGTTTCTCGATGTCTCGCACGGAGAACAGATACTCATCCAGCTTTCGTCGGTCGGTGGCGCCGAGCGTGCCCTGTAGCGTCTTGGCCTGGTCCAGCACGAGATCGAGCACACTCTGGTCGTAGGCGGCCCGGCGGGCGCGGCGTGCCGGGTCGGGATCGAGATCAGCGGTGCCGAACATCCGTTCGAACACGGCACGCGGGCTGGTTTCCTGGGGCATCGGCGCTGACGGCGTGCGCCACGAGATGGTGTTGCTGTAGGCGCAGCTGTAACGGCCGTCGCAATTGCCGCCGTACAGCCCTTCCTCGCACCCGAGCTCGAGCGAGGGAAAACGGGTCTGGCCACCGATGTGCTGTGCGGCAACCTGGTCCACCGAGACGCCGGCCTGGATATCGGCCCCGGCCGTCTCTTTCGGATGGGCACTGGTCAGATAGCTGGCACCCGCGCGCGCATGGTCACCCGGGCCGTCGCCGTGCGCCCGGCCGCCGTCCTGCATCAACCCCGAGAGGATGGAGAACTGGTCCCGATACGCCGCAACCGGCTGGAGAATCTTGGGGAACTCGGTCGGCAGCGGAAACGCGCCGTCGAGCCCGGCGACGGTCCACTCGTCCATGATGATGCCGTTCGGCACATAGACGAACGCCATCCGTGTCGGCGAGGCGGCGTGCACCTGCGCGGCTCGGGCGAACGCCGGCACCATGGCATCGAGAAATGGCAGCGCCAGCGTGGCGCCCAGGCCTTTGAGGACGGCGCGTCTGGGCAGATGTCGGGAAGAAATCATCGTCAGTGTCCTTACTCCGGGCGGCGCATCCTGAACGGCTGGCTCTCGACCACGCCCAGAACCAGGCTGGAGAATCGATGGTCGGCGGCGGCGACTCGCTCGGTGATCGTGTCGACGGCCTCCGCATCATAGGCCTCGAGCCCGCGCCCCAGCGCGTAGGTCAGCAGCTTCTCGGTCAGATTTGTCGTGAACGCGTCCTGCTGGCTCCGCAGAATACCCTTGAGCTCGAGTGAGCCACGGAACGTGGTGCCGTCTGGCAACGTGCCGGAGTCGTCGATTTCGAACGGTCCGTCATGCGTGCGCCAGGCGCCGGTCGCGTCATAGCGCTCCAGCCCAAACCCGATCGGGTCGATCTGGTCGTGGCAGACCGCGCACGTCACGTTGGCGCGATGTTCCTCGAGTTGGGCTCGCAGCGACACCGTGCTGCCGACCGCCGCCACATCGAGCGGCGGCACGCCGGCGGGTGGGTCGGGTGGCGGGGCGCCAAGCAGGTTCTCCAGCACCCATTTGCCGCGCAGCACGGGCGACGTGCGCGTCGGATACGACGAGACGGTCAGAATGCTGGCCTGGGTCATCAGCCCGCTGCGCTGCGAGCCGTCGAGCTCGACACGTTGGAACGCTTCACCGGTGACGCCGGTGATGCCGTAGTGGTGGGCCAGCGGGCCATTCAGGAATGTGAAGGGCGCGTCGATCAGGTCGACGAGGCTCCGGTCTTCTCGGATGATGGCGCCAAGGAACAGGTCGGTCTCGCGTCGCATTGCATGACGCAGTTCGTCGTCCACCGCGGGGAACCGGGCCGGGTCCGGTTTTGCCCGGTCCAGATTGCGGAGCTGGAGCCATTGCTCGGCGAACGTGTCAACCAGCGCCGCTGCGCGCGGGTCGGCGAGCATACGCCGGACCTGTGGTTCGAGCACGTCAGGACGCCCCAGCTGGTTCGTGTCGGCCAAGTCGAGCAACTCGTCGTCCGGCATGTCGGCCCACAGGAAGTAGGACAGCCGTGACGCGAGTTCGTGGTCACTGATCCGGTGGGCGTCGGCGTTGGCGTTGTCCGACGCCGCCCCCGGGTCGCGCTCGATTCTGAACAGAAAGTGCGGCGAGAGCAATACGGCCTGCACCGCCACGCGAACGCCCTCTTCGAACGAGTCGCCGGCATCTTGGGCCTGGGTGATCAGGTCGGTGAGACGTTCCACTTCGTGCGCCGTGACTGGACGCCGATACGCCCGGCGCGCCAGATTCGTGACGATCTCGCCGGCGCAGCTCTCGTTATGGGCGCCCGGCCGATGACGACAGATGAAGATCTCGTCGTAGCTCGCCGGAGGGGCTGGGCTCACCTTGAACGGCCCGACGATATCCAGATAGTCGATATACATCACGCGACGACCGTCTGGCAGCATGTTCTCACGCGGGTCGACGATATCGGCGATGTGGGGGTACGACACCCGGAAGTCGTGTTCGCCCGCCTCCACCGTCACCCGGGTCACGAGCTCCCCACGCTCATACCCGAACGCGTTGACGCCCTCGATGATCGCCTCATCGAAGACCTCCCCGTCGAGGGTCGCCACCACCGGCACCGGCGGAGCTGCCAGCCGCATTTCCTCCAGGAACTGCTCAGGCGGAAGCGGTGGTGCGTCGCGCGGACGGCGTGGCGCGCCCTCTGGTCGGGGCGCCCGCTGGCGATAGTTCGCCACCCGGAAGCGCAGCTCGTACTCGGCCGTCCAGGGAAACAGGTGCGAGCCGTACAGGGCGCCGCGCATCGAATACGGCAGCGTGTCGGCGTCGTCCAGACTGCCGTCGGCGTCGTGCGACCGACGCGCCATGTAGTGCGCGAGTTGGAACGGCTCGTCCGGCAGCGGCGGCCCGAATACGGCATCGCGCGAGAGACGGCGAGCGGCTGCGATGTATTTCTCCATCAGCAGGGGCGAGATCGACAGCACGTCACCGTTGTTGTCGAATCCGTAGCCTGAGTCGTCGGCGGGGAATTCGTCCGCGGGGCTGCCGTGCACGCCCAACAGGCTCCGAACGGTGTTGTTGTATTCCGTCCGGTTGAGTCGGCGAGCGGTGACCCGGCCCGGATTCGGTACCCCATCCCGTGTGGCGGATCCGACGAATCCGTCCACCCAGGCCATGACCTGCGCTGTCGCGTCGGCGGGCGGTTGCGGGCGTCCGCGGGGCGGCATCTGACCGGCCCGCAGGCGTTCGGCAACCCGGTTCCAGACCCCCGCGGTGGCCAACGCCTCCGGCTCGGTCTCGAACCTGTCGAAACTGAGGTCCGCGGTCTGGAGGTCGTCGTTGTGGCAGGTGGCGCAATACGTATCGAGAAACGGTCGAACGTGCGCGGCGAAGGCGGAGTCCTGCGGCTCGACCTGCCCGGACGCCGGGCTCGCGAGCCCGACCCAGAGCGCGGCCGTGGCTAGCGCCGCAGCTCGCCGCCGAGACGGGCGTGTTGTGGGGCAAGGCGTCAACGCGTTGCTACTCGGTTCCAGGCGGCCTGAGGTCGCCGTGTCGCGGCTGGTCACGGAGCGACGGACGGACCAGCGCCATGAAGAATAGGCAAAGGGCGGGAAGAAACGCCTTCCCGGTGTCGAGCCCGGGATCCCAGAACGCCAGCGCACACCAGATGACCGCGCCGGCCAGGCACGCGTGGATGTGACGGTCACGGTCGGGCCATTGCCAAAGCATCAGTATCAGCGCGGCGGACCCCAGGAGCAGCGTCGCCAGGCTGAAGTCTTCCATGCCGATACTCCTATCGATTCGCCCGCTGCCGGTCCAGGGTCTCCACGTCCAAGGTGAACGACAACGGAACCGAGACCGGATCGAAACACAGTGTGTCGTCGCAAGCCTGGTAGTTGAGCGTGCCAGACAGCGTGACCGCGTCGATCTGGCTCAACGCTTCCTCCACTTCCGGTTCGCCCGACACGACCGCCTCTTGTAGCAGCGTGAACCGCCGCTGATACACCGGGACCCGCTCGTCGAGGGGCTCGAAGTGATAGATCTCCGACTCCGGAAATTCGACCGGCTCGAATCGGATGTGGGGCACCGCGTCCATCGTGAAGCCGATCACGCGGTATCCCATCGCTTCGGCGCCCGGGGCGTAGACGTGGATGTTCGCGTTCGGCTCGACGTCGACCGCGAGCGAGAACTTCGTGCCGACGGTGATGCTCGGGTTGCTCGGATAGGCCGTGATGTTGAGGTGGGCGGTGGACCCTGCGATCGCCGCAATTGGCGACAGTCCGGCACCCAGCTTGAGCATCACATTGGCGGTGGTGTTCCGCTCGCGGTAGAACTCTTCAAAGAAGCGTGACGTGACGCGACCCTGGGCATCCAGCATGAAGGTGCCTGGGAACGGTGTGCCGACAACATTCTGGCTGGCGCCGAACACCGAGACATACTGCCTGACGTCCGCCACCACAGCCGGGTCGTCTTTGTCGGGTCCGACCCCTTCAGCCGCGACCGTATTCAGGATGCCGAATTCCGTGATGACGGCGGAGTCGTCATCGGACAACAGCGGAAAGCTGATGCCGCGGCGCTGCGCGAAGTCCGACAGGACTTCTTCGGAATCGTAGCTGATCGCCGCCACGCCGAGACCCTGACCTCGCAACTCTTCCGCCCGGTCTTGCAGCTCCACGAGCTGCGCTTTGCAATACGGTCACCAGTCGGCCGACCGGTGAAACAACAAGATCGCCCCGTTCGGTCCCAGAATCGACTCGAGCGTCCGCTCCCGCCCGTTCTGGTCCGGCAGCGTGAAGTCGGGTACAGATTCGCCCACCTGGGGGCCGAGTGAAGCGACGTTGACGGGGGTTCTTGACTGCATCGCGTGGGTCGGGAATCCCAGCATCATCGCCGCTAGCACCGTGTAGAGAGCCGCTTTTCGGCACTGCTGTCTCATAGTTCCGAATCCTACCATGTGGGTGCCGCCGGCGATCGCCTCTGGACCGGCACCCGACACGGCTATTCCTCTTCGGATCGCGCCTCGACGTGGGCCTGGGTGTCGTCATCGAGGTCGAGCGTCACCGTGAGGGTGATCGGCCGGCAGCAGACCTGGCAGTCTTCGATGTATTCCTGCCGGGGCACCGAGCGGTCGATGAAGACCTCGAGGTGCTCGCCGCAGTAGGGGCATTGCACGGTATGTGTATCCATCTCACTAGGAAGCAACGGCGGTGAGGCGAGAGCCGAACGCCGATTGGGTTCTATAATCCGCCCCGGAGGTCGAAACGACTATGAGAATGGCACAGAAACTGACGCTCGACGATGCGCGAGTGATGATGGCCGCGGCCGAAGCCAAGGCGGTGGAAATCGGCGTGGACATGGACATTGCGATCACTGACGACAACGGCAGTCTGCTGATGTTCCATCGCATGGATGGTGGACGGATCACCAGCATAGACGTCGCGATCAGCAAGGCGTTTACCGCTGCCGCTGCGCGCAAGTCGACCCGTGACTACGGCGTGGCGGGCGCAGCCGGGGGGCCCGCGTTCGGCATTCACACCAGCAACCAGGGCCGTTTCATGATTGTCCCTGGCGGGCTGCCGGTGTTCGTCAACGACGAGATCGTGGCTGGTATCGGATGCAGCTCTGGTTCGCCAGACCAGGACGAAGTAGTGGCCCAAGCCGGTCTCGACGCCCTGCTGGCCAGCCTGGCCTCGTAGCGGCCCCTTGATGGGGGGAAAAGTCAGAGTGACTGAGCGACTCAGAAACTGTAGCCGTCCGGCGAGTATGCGACGGCCCCTGGGAAGTAGACGTTCTCGATGATGGATCGCCCCATGTAGACGGGCGACGTCGCGGTCCTGTTCCGAGCCAGGGTTCGCATGAACGCGTCCTCGCCCTCCGGCGTTGGGATGCCCACCTCGAGGCAGGTGCGGACGATGCCGGCCATCTCTTCGGGCTCGTCCCGTTGCGGGTAGTGGCCGGCCGTCGGCAGGAGCCAGTAGCTGCTCTCCACCGGTCTCTTGTCGAGGTAGTTGTACCAGATGTGATTGCCGATGCGTGGCGGGTTGGGCGTGTCCTGAAGGCCCCAGATCAGGGCTGTGGGGACCGGGCTCTCGCGAAGGTTGTCCAGCCAGCGGTACTCATTGGCCGCCCGTTCCAGCAAGTACTTGCCAACGTAAAAGCGCGCGCCGATCCCGTCGTTGAAGGCTTGGATGTCAGCGTTGGCGACCTGCTGGGGCGTGCCTTCCGTCACCCGGGGCCGGGCCGGCCGCTCCGGAGCCACTGCTCCCAGCATGTGGCCGAGACGCCCGCCTTGGGGCGCGTCTCTCTGATACCGGCCCTGGCCGAGGTTGGTCAGGGGGAGAAAGAGCCCACCGTTGGATATGAAGTGGTAGGTGATCTCGTATTGCCTCTCCGTCTGTGCAAGGTAGTTGCCCAACAAGGCGAAGCCGACGCTCCCGCCACGATCGTGGGTCAGGAGATGGAACCGCGACAGGCCTACGATCTCGCGTACAAAGTGGTCGACGAGCATCGCGTCGTCCTCCAGCATGTACGAATACCCATCCTGAGGCTTGTCCGAGAAGCCGAACCCGGGGAAGTCGAGCACGGCGACGAAGTAATCCTCTTCAAGGAACGAGATCATCTCCCGGAAGTCAAAGCTCGACGTGGGATAGCCGTGGAGTAGCACTAGCGCGGGGTTGGACCGGTTCCCAAAGGTCCGATAGAAGACGTTGACGCGGCGGCCCGCGTTGTTGCGGGTCGTCGAGGTCCACTCGAAATAGTCCCCGGCGCGGTACCACGCCTCAGCGAGAGGCGAATAGAACGTGAAGTCAGTCTGGGGGGCGGACGGCTGCGACCCGATGGCGGTTCCACTCGCGTAGCCCTCCGCGTTGCCGACGGTACATCCAGCGGACACGGGGCCCACGAGTGCCGGACCTGCCGCCGCCAGCTTCAAGAATGATCGCCTGTCCATGGTGCCTGCCTCTCTGTTGGTCAGTCGGTTCGTCAGTAGGATAAGACATTCGACTACGGGGGGGGGACGACGCCTACGAGGCGTGCTAGTGTCCTCATCATGCCGTCTGGTCGTCTGGGCATCGGTTTCATCGGAAGCGGGTTCATCACCCGGTTTCACATTCGATCGATGGTCGGCGTGCGTGACGTCGATGTCCGCGGCATCTGGAGTCCGTCGAGCGCCCACGCTGAATCGGCCGCCGCCCTCGCGCGTGACCTCGATGTCGGCTCGGCTCGGGCGTTCCCGTCGATCGAGGCGATGGTGGCCGACCCCGAGATCGACGCCGTCTGGCTGTGTGGTCCGAACCACGCGCGGCTCGCCAACATCGAGGCGGTGTGCGCGGCGGTCGGCAACGGGGCACGCCTGCGCGGCCTGGCGTGCGAGAAGCCGCTCGCCCGGACCGTGGCCGAGGCCAAACGGATCAAGACCCTGGTCGACAGGGTTGGCCTGCGACACGGCTATCTCGAGAATCAGCTCTTCGCGCCGGCGGTGAACCGCGGGCGCGAGTTGCTGTGGGCGCGGGGTGCGGCGCTCACCGGCCGACCGTACCTCGCGCGAGCCGCCGAGGAGCACAGCGGTCCCCACAGTCCCTGGTTCTGGCGTGGCGATCTGCAGGGCGGGGGCGTGCTGAGCGACATGATGTGCCACTCGATCGAGGTCGTGCGGCACCTGTTGACGGCGCCGGGCGCACCTCGGTCGTCGATCCGGCCGGTACGTCTCACCGGCCACATCGCGTCCCTCAAGTGGACGCGTCCCGCCTACAGCGACAAACTGCGCCAGGCCATGGGCGATGAGGTTGACTACCGGACGCGACCCGCTGAGGACTTCGCCAGCGTCACTGTGGAGTACGAGACGGACGACGGCGCGCTCCTACTCGGAGAAGCGACAACGTCCTGGACCTACGTCGGCGCCGGACTGCGTCTGAGCATGGAGCTGCTCGGCCCCGAATACTCGATGTCGCTCAACTCGCTCGACACCGGGTTGAAGCTGTTCTTCAGCCGCGTCGTGCGGGGCGAGGCGGGCGAAGACCTGGTCGAGAAGCAGAACGCCGACATCGGTCTGATGCCGGTGGTCGTCGACGAGGCGGCCGAGTACGGCTACACGGCCGAGAATCGACACATGGCGCGCGCGTTCCTGCGCGGTGAGACACCGGCCGTCACCTTCGACGACGGTGTCGAAGTGGTGGAGCTGCTGATGACCGCCTACATGAGCGCCGAGCAGGGGCGGACCTTGGCCGTGCAACCAGAGGGCCTCGACACGTTCGTCCCGGCCGTGGCGACCGGGACGTGGAAGAAGGAAGGGACAGACTGATGCGACGCGTGCTTGTGGGTGCCCTGGTGGCGTTCGTGGGGGTCACGGGCGGGTTGGCATACGGCGACCTGCGTGTCGGGGTCGCCAAGGCGGACGTTACACCCCCGCCCGGGGTTCGGATGTATGGCTACGGCGCGCGCGGCGCGAACGTGTCGACCGGGGTGCACGACCCGCTCTACGCCAAGGCGATCGTCATGAGCGACGGGGAGCGCACCGTCGCCTGGGTCTCGATGGACCTGGGGTATGCCGATACCCCCCTGACCCGCGACATTCGGGCCGCGGTGCAATCGACGCTCGGGTTCGATGACGTGTTCCTGACCTCGTCGCACACCCATTCGGGACCAAACTTTGTGGCCGACTTCCCGACTACGTCGAGCCCGTGGGTCCAGGTGCTACGCAGCAAGGTCACCGCGGCCATCGTGGAGGCGCACGCAAATCTGCAACCGGCCAGGCTCGGGGTGGGCTGGGGCCAGGTGGACCAGGGTCACAATCGGCGGCGCGTCAGCGCCGACGGTTCGGTCGAGATGCGCTGGGAGAACCGGCAAGGTGTTCCCACCAGTCCCGTGGACAAGGCGGTGGCGGTCATCGCGTTCGACACGCCAGGCGGCGACCCGATCGCCACCCTGGTCAACCTGGCGATCCACCCGGTAGTGCTGGGCCCCGAGAACCTCGATTACTCGGCCGACTATCCCGGCGCCATGATGGCGCTGGTCGAGCGCGACACGGGTGGGCAGGCAATGTTCCTCCAGGGGGCCGCCGGCGACATCAACCCGTTCTGGGACAAGACACCGCTCGATGACGGCGCCTATGACCAGATGCGGCGCATGGGCGAGACGATCGGGGCCGAGGTGCT